>CAZWXG010000006.1:29739-40566 GCA_964637825.1 uncultured Acidobacteriota bacterium | reverse complement strand
TCGTTTGTTGTTACAATGCCATGGAAAATTACGGCAGAAGCATCTTGAACTTTGCTGGCTTCAACACCAGGCGGACCGTATGTGGTTACGGCGCCTGATCGGGTATCGACTATTGAATAATGGAATTGCACAGTGGAGAGGCTAAATATGAACAGAAGGTGCATGCGCGTAGCAGCGGCAAGCATAGGATTGTTTCTATTCTCACTTCCCGGTTTCGCGCAGGATACGGCAACGAGCAGGCTGAAGGCCGGCAGCCTTGACGGCACCACGGGGCTTTTCAAGACCTGGGACGCCGAAAACCTGCGCCAGGGCGAAGCCAATTTCACCTTCGGCTACGATCAGCTCAACCGCGACCCGGGACAACTCACGGTCGGTCGGGCGGTGGTCGGGGCGGCTGTCGGTGTGATGGACCGGTTTGAGGTTTTCGGGTCCTGGGATGCCTACCGGCGCATCGAGGCCGATAACATCCGGTACAACCGCCCGGTCGGCTCGCAACTGTACCCCTCCCAGAACCCGGCTCACCAGGCCTACGCCAGCCAGGTGGCCCCCTTCATCGATGTGGAAGAGGGGAGCGGGCGCGGCGACGTGCACCTGGGCTTCAAGCTGGGCCTTTTGTCCGAGCGCATGGGGAGCCCCGTCAGCGTCGCGTTTACGGGCTTCGGGACGATCCCCGGCCACCGCGGAGCCGATGGCCTGCTCGAGGGCCTGTCCTCCGGCGCCTACCAGGGCGGGTTCGCCATGCTGCTGTCCAAGACGGCGTCGGGCCTGGTGCGCTTCCACGCCAATGTCGGCACCAACATGTACGATGACGCCAAGGTGTCCAACGCCGACTACCAGCACGAGTTCCTCTACCGCTTCGGCGCGGAATTCCCGTTGACCCGGCCGTACCGCGTGATCGCGGAACTGGACGGGCGGAACTACTACGGGAAGGAAACGACCCCCGGCTGGAACCCGAACCAGAACCCGGTCGACCTCATCGTCGGCATGCGTTTCTACCCCAGGGACTGGATCGCGCTGGGCGCGGGCTACCAGGCTTCCATCAACCACGTGACCCGCAACGCTTCGCTGGGTGTGGAGCCCGCGAGCCCGCACGGCTTCGTCGTTCAGGGGGCCGTCGGGATCCGCAGGAACGACCCCCCCACCGTCAGCTGCGCGGTGGCGAAAAACACCATCCTCCAGGATGAGACCACCACGGTCCGGGCCAACGCGACCGATCCCGACGGCGACCAGCTGACCTACTCCTGGACGGCCACGGGCGGCAAGGTGACCGGAAGCGGGGAGACCGCGACGTTCGACGCCACCGGGGTGGCCCCGGGCAAATACACGGTGACGGCCACCGTGCGCGACAAGAAGCACGAGGCTTCCTGCTCGAGCGAGATCACGGTGCTCAAGAAAAACATCGGGCCCAAGGCCACGCTGGAACCCGCCTCCTTCAGCATTCTCCCCGGCGAGAGCGCCAACCTGCGCTGCATGGCCACGGACGAGAACAATGACGCGTTGACCTACAGCTGGACCGTCAACGGGCAGAAACTGGCCGCGGAAGGGCCGCAGATCACCTTCGGTTCCGAAGGGAGACAGCCGGGATCCTACGACGTCGTCTGCACCGCCAGCGACGGGCAGGAGTCCGCTTCCGCCTCCTCCAAGGGGACCATCCGGGAAAAGCCGAATCAACCCCCGGTGATCGAGTGCCAGACCACCACGCTCGACGTGGCCTCCGGGCAGTCGGTGCAGCTCGCCTCCAAGGCGTCGGATCCCGACGGCGACCGGCTGACCTACAGCTGGTCCGGTCCCGGGAGCGCCGTCAGCGGGCGGGACAACAGCGCCACGTTCAACGCCGCCGGCGTCAGGGCGGGGAGCTACATCGTTTCCGTCGGAGTCGACGACGGGCGCGGGGGGAAGGCCTCCTGCAGCATGACGGTCAACGTTTCGGAACGCATCAGCGTGACCCGGGACAATTGCGGATTCTTCAGCCCGCGCGGCACCCGCGTGGACAACTGCGCCAAGGCCATCCTCGACGACCTGGCCGTGCGCATGAAGAACGATCCGAAGCTGCGCGCGAACATCATCGGGTACACCGACGGCTCCCGCTACGAGAAGGGGAAGAAGGGGCTCGGCGAGGCGCGCGCCCGCGCGGTGGCCGATTACCTGGGTACGCAGGGGGTCGAAGCCTCCCGGTTGACCCTCACCGACGGTGCGGACAACAACCCGGCGGGCGACAACGCCACGGCGGCCGGCCGAAAGCTGAACCGCCGCGTCGAGATCGAACTCTCGGTGCGTTAATCCCATAGTCCACTTCAAAAACGGGGGGCGGCGCCCGCGTCGCCCCCCGTTTCCGATCCCACGCTTCTGTTATACTCCTGTTCATGAGCGGTAATACTTCCAGGCTTCTTTTCTGCATCCTCGTCCTCGTGGGCGCGGGCGGGACCGGCGCGGCCGACCGGGCGGACGCCCCCCGGTTCGAGCGCATCGGCCCCTTCGGGGGCGACGTGCGCTCCCTGCTCGTCGACCCGGGGGAGAGTCGCATCGCCTATCTCGGCACGAGCAACGGCAAGATCTTCAAATCCTCCGACCACGGCGGCACGTGGAAAGCGCTCCACCCCGGGATCGGCAACGGCTCCTACGTCATCGACACCCTGATCGCCCACCCGACGGAGCGCGGAAGGGTGTACGCGGGGGCCTGGGATCTCCATTCCGACGGGGGGGGGCTGTTCGTGAGCCGGGACCACGGCGAAAGCTGGAACGCCGTGGGGCTCCCCCAGGGCGCCGCCGCCGTGCGGGGGATGGACATCTGCCGCACCCGTCCCGAACACATGATCCTGGCCACGCTCGACGGCGTGTTCGTGAGCCGGGACGGCGGGGCGGGCTGGCGGCGGGTCGGGGGGGAACGGCTCAGGAAGGCGGAATCGGTCGCCATCGACCCCTACAACCCCGATCTCCTCTACGTGGGGACCTGGCGGCTGAGCTACGTCTCCACAGATGCGGGCGCCAGCTGGAAAAGGGTCGAGGCGGGGATGCCGCTCGATTCCGACGTCTTTTCCATCGCCGTCAGCGGGCGGGACCCGAAGATCGTCTACTCCAGCGCCTGCAGCGGGGTCTACCGCTCCGACAACCGGGCGGGGTCGTGGACGCGGCTGAAGGTGCTCCCGGACCGGTTCACGATCCGGGCCCTGGTCGTCTACCCCGACCCGTCCGAACCCTCCAGGGTCTACACCGGCACCACCGAAGGGCTGTACGTCAGCGACAACGAAGGGCGCACGTGGCGCCCCCTTACGGACAAGGGGGTCACCGTCAACGCCATCCAGGTCGATCCCGCCCGTCCCGAGCGAATCCTGATCGGCACGGAATACCAGGGGGTGCTCCGGAGCGAGGACGGCGGCGCGAACTGGGCGGAGTCCAACGCGGGATTCACCCACAAGCAGATCTCCTGGATCCTGCCCGACCCCGGCCGCGAGGGGCGGTTTGCCATGGGGGTTCATTCGGGGAGGGGGGGGTGGTACGGGTACGAGGAGAGCGGTTCCCGGTGGAGCCATTCGCAGATCGCACCCGGAATGCGGATTCTCTCCTTCCTGATCCTGCCGGGGAACCGGGGAACACTCGTCGGCACCCCCCAGGGGATCTACCATCAGGCGCCCGGCGCGCGGGGCTGGGTCAAGCTCGAGGGCTCCATCGGCAGGCGCACCGTCTACAGCCTGGCCGCGGATCCCGCCAGTCCCGTCCTCTATGCCGGAACCGATCAGGGCATCTACCGCGCCCCCCTGGACACCCTCAGGTTCCGCATGCCGCCCGGCTACCGGTTCAGCCCGAAGGCCTGGAGCCTCGTCGCCCCGGAGGCGCAGCCGGGAACGGTCTACGCCGGGACCAGCCTGGGACTCCTCCGTTCCGAGGACCGGGGGACCACCTGGAAGGTGATTTCCGTGCACGGGTTGCCCGAACGGGTCACCATCGAGACCCTCGCCCTCTCCCCCGACGGCGGGAAGCATATGTTTGCCGGGACCTCGGCGGGCCTTTTCGAATCGAGCGACGGGGGGTTTTACTGGCGGCGGGCCGACGGCGGCAGGCTGGGCATGAGCATTTCCTCCGTCGCCTTCCTCGACGATGACGGGAAACGGGTCCTGGCCGCGGACAAGACCTCGGGGGGGGTGTATTACTCGCGGGATGCGGGGGAGAACTGGGAGCGCATCTTTTCCCCGGAATTTGAATCCCCCATTTACTGCCTGGCCCCCGATCCGCGCCACCCCGGGCGCGTGTACCTGGGAACCCGCTGGGAAGGGGTCTACCGCCTTTCACTCCCCTAGGAGGCCGGCCGGTCATGAAAGGAATCCGATACGGGGTTGCCATCGCGGCCACCGGCTTTCTGCTGGTCTCGCTCGGCCTGCCGCAGTCGAGGCGCAGCGGCCGGCGCGCGGCGCCGGATCCCCGCGCCCCGTTCCTGCTCGAGTCCCTTTCGTACGAGGAGGCGGCGCCGGGGGCGCGGGTGGTGTTGAAAAACGGGATGACGGTCCTGGTCCACGAAACCCGGACCGCGCAGCTCGTCTCGGCGCAGGCTTACGTGGCGCGCGCCGGCGCCCTGGCCGACGACGACGCCCTGGCCGAACTGGTCGGGGCGCTGGTGTGCCGCGGGGGGACGCCGGGGAGCGCGGGGAGCTTCCGGCAGCGGGTCCAGGCCCTCGGCGGCAGTTTCTCCCGGCGTACCGACCCGGGGCATAACCTCCTGGAGATCACGGCCCCTGCGGAACGCTGGAGCCAGGTGCTGCGCCTGCAGGCGGACGCGCTGCGGCGCCCCTCCTTCGACCCGGAGGTGGTGCGGAGCGAATCCCGCCTCCTCGCCGCGGAGGCGCGGGCGCGGCTGGCCCGGCCGGGGGAGGCGGCGCGCGCGGCCCTTTTCGAGGAAGGATCGGGCCGGGAGGCCCCGCGGCGTGACGGGAAACCGGGGGACCCGGAACAAGCGCGGGCGGCCTTTGGCGCGGCCTACACCCCTGCGGCCACGACCCTGGTGGTCGCGGGGGATGTCCGTTCGAGCGACATCCTCAATGAAATCGTCCGGCTGTACGACATGGCCCCGGGACCCGCGCTCGGCGCGCCCGCTCGCCCGGCGGGGAAGGGGGGTGCGGGTTTTCGCTACCGCGCCCTGAGGGGGGAGGGCCCCCGGGCAAGGATCGTGTTCGGTTTCCGGACGGCGCCGGAGGGGGGCGGGGATTTCGCCGCCACCGAGGTTCTGGCGGCCCTGCTGGGGGGAGGGCGCGCGTCGCTCCTCGCGGCGGGTTGGGAGGGGCTGCTGCTGGGCGCCCGCGCCCTGGTCGCACCCGAACGGGGCATGCTGGTTCTGGAGGCGGAAACGGACGGGGCGGACCTCGATCGCGCCGAACTGGCGGTCATGACCGAAATCGAGCGGATCAAGGGAGGGGACCCCGAACGGGCGGAGATGGAGCGCGCGATCGGCTGCCTGGAAGGGGCCTACTGGCGGGCGTTCGAGACGGTCGGCGGCCGGGCCGCGCTGCTCGCCCGCTGCGAGTTTTCCGGGAACTGGAAAAGGATGCGGTCGTATCCGTCCGAGTGGCGCCGGGTCCGGGCGAGCGAGGTCCGGCAGGCGGCCGTCCGTCGCCTCGGCCTGGACAACGCCCTCCTGGTGGAGTGTCTGCCGGAGTCCTCCGGCCGGCGGTCGGTCACGGCCGCCGTAGTGAGGAAGACGCTGGAGGGGCTGCTGCCGGCGGCGGTGGCGGAAGCCGGGCGGAGGGGGGAGAAGGAAGTGGTGTATGCCGTGACCCTCCCGCAGGGGAGGGGGAGGTTCGAGCCGAGCGAAGTCCAATACCCGTTGCGCACGGCTTCGATCCTGCGCGGCCCCGACCTGTACATCCAGGAGGACCATTCGACCCCCGTCATCGACCTGGGCCTGTTCTTCCCGGGGGGGAGAGGGGCGGAAACGGCCGGGAACGCCGGGATCACGGCCCTGATGCTGGAGACGATGATCCCCTCCGCCGCGCTGCGGCAGGTGGAAATCCTGGGGGGGGCGGTCGAGGGCGTGGCCGGGGATGATTTTTTCGGGTTCTTCCTCTCCGTCCCCTCCGCCAATTTCGAGGCCGCATTCGAGCCGCTTTCCCGGGCGATCCGCAACCCCGGGTTTGACCCGGAGGCGGTCGAACGGGGAAAGCGGGTGCGTTCGGCCGAACTCGCAGGGCGGAAGGACTCCCTGGACGCCGGGATACGGTGGGTGGAGGGAGTTCTTTTTCCCGATTCCGCCCACGCCCTGACCGCAGTCGAGGAGGCTTCGGCCCTGCCCGCGTTGACGGCCGGGGCGCTCGAGCTCTGGCACCGGGAAACGGTGCGCGGGCGCAAGCCTGTCGTAGCCGCCGTCGGGGACACCACCGGTACCGCCCTGGCCGCCCGCTTCGTGAAGGATTTCAGCGGCTCCCGCATGCGGGAGGGCGCGCGCCAGGGGGAATTCGTCAAGCCCCGTGAAAAGGGGATCGCGCTCGAAACGCGCTCGGCCCGGCCCGGGACGATGCTCCTGGTCGGGTACCCGGCGCCCCCCGAAGAGGACGAGGACCTCTACGCGCTCCGCGTGCTCGAGGGATACCTGGGGGGGATGGGGCGGCTGGCACAGGAGCTGCGGGACCGCCTGGGGGTGGCCTGGCATGCCGATTTCGTCTTCCGGCCGCGCCTGCCGGGGGGGAGTGCGGCCGCCTTCGCCCTGACGGGGGACGGCGATGGGGAGGCCGCGCGCCGGGCGATGCAGGCGGAACTGGACGCCGCCGGGCGGCGCCCGCCGGCCGCGCCCGATTTCCGGGCCGCACAGGCGGCGGCCGTGGGGATGCACCGCATCCGCCGGCAGGAGCGCCGCGACAGGATCCTCGAACTGGTGCGGCACTTCATGGCCGGGAAGGGGATGGACGAGTACCGGGAGCTGGAACGGAAGCTCGAGGGAGTGACCGGGGAGGATTTCACGGCGGCGGCCGCGAGGGTTCTCCGTCCGGAGAAGGCGGTCGTGCTCGAGATCCAGGGGGCCTCCGGGCCGCGGGGGGCGGGAAGATGAAAACGGCGCCGGGGTCCCGGGGAGTGACGGGGCACCGCATCCCCGCGGGGAAGGCGGGGCTGGTCCTGCTCGCCCTGGGCGTGCTCCTGTTCCTCTTTTATTCCCGGGGCGCCGACCGGGTCTCCCCCGCGCTCGGCCTGGTCGGCGGCCTCCTGGTCCTCGCGCTCGCCGGGGGGGTGGCGTGGCAGCTGTGGCGGTTCTTCCGATTCGTGCGCACCCGGATCCTCTGGAAGATCAGCCGGCGCCTGATCGTGACCCACATTTTCATCGGCGCGATCCCGGTGCTCATCGTCATCGGCATCTTCTATTTTTCCGCGATCCTGTTTTATTACCAGTTGAGCTATTTCCTGATCTTCAACCAGATCGGCATCCATTCGGTCCGCATTCACGCTTTCAACCAGTCGCTGCGGGAAGAGGTCCAGCGCGTCATGGACCGGGGCCGGGTCAGCCCCGACCTCGGGGAGCTCGAAAGTACGCTGAGGGAGGACAGCAAATATCTCCTGAGTTCCTACCCGTCGGCCTCCATCGCGCTCGGTTTCACGGACCCCCGCTCGGGGCGGGCGGTCGTGCTCGCCGACCGGGACTCCTTCGGTCCGCGCCAGGAGGAATACCGGATCCCCGCCTGGCTCGCCGGCGGCGATTTCAGCGGGCTGGTCGTCGAGGATTCGGCGCGGGAGGGGAGCCGGACCCGGCTGTGCCTGAAGAGTTTCGTGTCGAGCGATTTCCAGTCGCGCATACCCTTCAGCCTGGAGGTCACCGTCCCGTTCGACCGCTACCTGCTCGAACGGCTCAAGGCGGCGCTGGGCCAGGATATGCTGCTGGCCGGGCCATCGGGGGATTCCGGCATGAACGCGGTACTCCCCGGGGGGGACGTCCCGGATGTGCTGGAATCGACCTTCGGACCGGACGCCGGCCCGCCCCCGGCCAGCTGGCTCTGGGAGATCCCGCTGTTTCCGACCTCCTGGGAGCTGGGGGCGGAAAAGAGCCCGTCGGAATCCGACCGGATCCGCATCGAGGTGTCCATCCCCAAGTTGATGCACAATCTCTTCCGCTCGGAAAACGTCGCCGCGAAGATGATCTACGGGGCGCTCAAGATCATCGTGGCCGTGTTCCTGCTGGCGGAGATCGCCTCGCTCCTGATCGGTTTTCGCCTGACCCGTTCGATCACCGGCGCGGTTCACAGCCTGGACCGGGGCACCCAGTTCGTCAAGCGGGGGGATTTCTCGCACCGGATCCAGGTGAAATCCCGGGACCAGCTGGGGGCGCTCGCCTCCTCCTTCAACCAGATGACGGAATACGTGCAGCGGCTGGTCCTTGAAAACGTCGAGAAGGAACGGCTCGAACGCGAAATCGAAATCGCCCGGGAGGTCCAGGAGCGCCTCTTCCCCAATCAGCCCCCGCAGACCCGGCACATGGAGATTACGGGGGTTTGCCTGGCGGCGCGCACGGTGAGCGGAGACTATTACGATTTTTTCTCCCTGGGGGCGAACGAGATCGGGATCGCCCTCGGGGACATCTGCGGCAAGGGGATCTCCGCGGCGCTCCTGATGGCCAACCTGCAGGCGACGTTGCGCACCAACGCCCTGAACCTGAGATCGGAGGAGGGCCCGGGGGGCGGGAGGACCGTGGCCGAGGTCATGGAAAGGACGAACAGCCAGTTTTTCGCCTATACCACCGACAACCGTTTCGCGACCGTCTTTTTCGCCCTCTACGACGACGCGGCCGAAACCTTCACCTACTGCAACGCCGGACACAACCCCCCGCTCTTTTTCCGCGGGGGCGAATTCCGGCGCCTGAGCACGGGGGGGACCGTCGCCGGCATTTTCCGCGATTCGCCATACGGGCAGGAGACCCTGGCCCTACGGGAAGGGGACCTGATCGTGGCCTATACGGACGGGATCGCGGAGTGCGTCAACGAATACGGCGAGGAGTTCGGGGAGGAACGGCTGATCCAGTTGGCCCGGCAATATGCGTCCGCGCCCGTTGCGGAGATCAAGGACCGGATCATGGAGGCGGTGGGCGCGTGGAAATTCGCCGAGGAGCAGGACGACGACATGACCCTGATCATCGCGAAGATGAAGGGGGAGGGGAAGAGGGGCCGGCCGGTCCGGAGGGAACCGGACCGGGGAGGAATGGCTTGACGCCGCCGCGGTCTGCGCTCTACTCTGGGTTCTCGACATCCGCGGCTTCGGCCGTCATGAAACAAAGGGGTATCTCATGTCCATTGCCGACCGGGAGGAGGCCGCGTCCGGCCTCGATCCGCAATCCATGATCGCGCTGGTGGAAGCGTTTCCGGACCACATCGCCGCGTCCGCCCGGGCGACGGCGGGCCTCGACCTGCCATCGGCCGCGCGGCCCGAGGCCGTGATCGTCAGCGGGCTCGGGGGATCGGCCATCGCCGGCGACCTCGCGCTTGCCATCGCCGGCGACCGACTGGAGATCCCGCTCCTGGTCCTCCGCGAGTACACCCTCCCCGCATGGGTCGGCCCCCGCACCGCCGTCGTGGCCTCGAGCTATTCGGGCAACACGGAGGAGACGCTCGGCGCCTACGACCAGGCCCGCCGGGCCGGGGCCCGTATCGTGTGCATCAGCTCGGGGGGGGAACTCTCCCGCCGGGCCCGGGCCGACGGCTTCCCCCTCCTCCCGCTCCCCGGGGGGTTCCCCCCGCGGGCCGCGTTGGGGCATGCGCTGATGATTCTGCTGGGGGCGCTCGAGGCCCTCGGGGTGATCCCGGCCCAGGGGGGGGCGGTGGGGGAAACCGTGGAGACCCTGGCGGGGGTGAGGGACGAGTGCGGGGCCGGGGCGCCCGAGGGGAGGAACCCGGCCCGGGCCCTGGCCCGCTCGCTCCACGGGAAGATCGCGGCCGTCTACGGCTCGGGCGGCGTCATGGGCGCCTGCGCCTATCGCTGGCGTTCACAGATCGAGGAGAACGCCAAGAACCTGGCGTTCCACCACGTGCTCCCCGAGATGAACCACAATGAACTGGTGGGGTGGCGTTTCCCCGAGAGCGGGCTCAAGGGCATCGGCGTCGTCTTCCTGCGGGACCGCGGGGACCACCCGCAGGTGCAGCGGCGGTTCGAGCTGACGCGCGGGGTCATCGGGCCCGCGGCGGGGAGTCTCGACGAGGTGTGGAGCCGCGGGGAGTCCCCCCTCTGCCGGGTCCTCTCGACCCTCTACCTGGGGGATTTCGTAAGCCTCTACCTGGCCTACCTGAACCGCGTCGATCCCACCCCCGTCAGCGTGATCGAAGCCTTCAAGCGGGCGCTCGGGACCGTCCCGGGTGCCTCATCGGCGGAGTAGCGGAACCTATGGAAAAGCTGTCGAGAAGGGGTTGGATGACGCTGGCGGCCGCCCTCTGCCTGGCCGGGTTCGCCCCCGCGGCGCCTGCACCCCCGCCGGCCCGGACCTTCGCCTACGTGGACGGCGGCACCCTCATTACGGCCGAGGTGGCGGGGGAACGCTCCTTCGTGCTGAATGTCATCAACCTGTCGGAATTCGTCATCGTCGTTCAGCCGAGCGAGTTCATCTACCGCGGGGGATCGGGCGCGCTGTACATCGGCCAGGTTTACGAGTCCGAGCCGGCCGACCCCGGGGGGGAAGGCGAACGGTTCACCGCGTCTTTTCTGCTCCAGGGGCACAGCTATGCCGGGCTGACCGTCATCGGGGCTTTCCGCGAACTGGACTCCATCGGGGAACTGAGCGTGCGCGTCGGCTCGCGACGGTTCTACCTCCAACCCCTGGCGAAGAGCGATTTCGATCAACTGGCGCTGCAGATCGGCGAGCTCGACCTCGAGAGC
>CAZWXG010000006.1:21920-29639 GCA_964637825.1 uncultured Acidobacteriota bacterium | reverse complement strand
AAACGGGGGGATCCAGGGGCTGAAGGTGGTGAGTGGCCTGGGACGGGGCCTGGACGAGCGGGCGGTGGAGGGGGTGAAGAACAGCTGGGTCTTCCTCCCGGCGACCAAAAACGGGGAGGTGGTCGAGACGATGATCGGGATCGAGGTGGAGTTCAGGGATCCCGAAAGGGAGAGAAAGGCGCCGGCCGAATGAGTTCCTGCATTTTTCACGACACCGGGGCGGCGCGGCGCGACCTCCGGATCT
The DNA here is from genome assembly GCA_964637825.1 of uncultured Acidobacteriota bacterium. Classification (GTDB taxonomy): domain Bacteria; phylum Acidobacteriota; class UBA6911; order UBA6911; family UBA6911; genus UBA6911. The sequence goes on along the minus strand of CAZWXG010000006.1, from coordinate 29,395 downwards.
TCGAAATCGTCGAAAGCGCCCTGGACCGGCGGGAGCGTGTGCTGATCTACGCGGACGGCGAGGAGCGGGCGCTGGATATCGACCGCATGCTCTGGGTGCTCAAGCAGGAATCCTTTCTGCCCCACCGGGTCGTTCGGGAAGGGGACGGGGACGCCGAAACCCCGGTGGCGATCGTGACGGGGGAGCGCAATCCGGGGCAGGCGGACATTCTCGTGGCCGACGGCCACTGCGCCCTGGATTTCGCGGTCCGGTTCCGGGTCGTGCATGAATTCGTGACCCGCAGCTCACCGGAGATCCACCAGGCCTGCCGGGAACGCTACCGTGCGTACCGTTCCCGGCAGGTCGCGGTGGAGCATGTCAGGGAGGATTGAACCCTCAGCGCCGGATGCGGAACCGGGAGTTGCGGCGCTGGGAGGCGCTTGCCTGCGGCGCATACCCGAGCCCGATGGCGTCCAGGTAGCGGGCCGCCCGGCCCGTGAACCCCACCCCCTGGTTTCCGGCCGGCACCTCGATCCGGAACGACTGGCGCCCGCCGCTTCCCCCGTAGGCGGGGAACGAACGCCGGTTGGTATGGATGACGATGGAATCGACGTAGTCACCCACCCTCCCGGAAATGCCCGTGACGAATTCGTCCGCGGCGAGTTCGAGCACGTTCAGGCTCCCGCCGGTGCCGCCGTAGATCGGGCCCTCGTAGAGCGAACCCCCGGGCAGGGTGTAGACGGCCTGGATGGAGTCGACGTAGCGTGCGGCCCGGATGCGGATCTGCGTGATGCGCGCACCCAGGGGGATCTGCCGGTCGGCGAACTGCCGCCCCCCCGTCCCCCCGGCCGTCTTCGTGAACGCGAGGGGGGGCATCATCCGCGGGACGTAGGTCAGTCCCACGGCGTCCAGGTAGCGTGCCGCGCGGCCGGTGAACCCTACCGCCTGGTTGTTCGCGGGGACCTCGATCCGGTAATCCTGCCGCCCGCCCGACCCTCCCAGCAGGGGCGAGGTCCGCTTGCTGGTGTGGATCCGGATGGAGTCGATGTAATCCCCGTAGCGCCCGGAGACGGCCAGGATGACCTCATCGGAATCGAGGCGGAACACGCTCAGGGTGCCCCCGGGGCCGCCGTGGCGCGGACCGGCCGCCACCCGCCCGTCCGGCAGCGCGTACTGCATCTGAACGGCGTCGACGTACCTCCCGCTGTACACATGCACCTCCACGACCCGGGCTTCCTGGGGGACGTCGAGGTCGGAAAACGCGCTGCCGCCGCTGCCGCCGGCCGTCGCCGTCGCCCCCGCGGTCTGCGCACCGGCCGGGAGACTGGAGACCACCAGTGCCGCCGCGAGCGCCATCACGATCAAACCAAGGTTTCTACGCATGATCCCCTCCTCTTTTCCGGTAGCCGGTACATCGGACCCGCCGCGGGTCCCCACCAAAATCATAAGCCATCCGATCGGCGCGATAAACCTCAAAAACCGGCCGGGAGAGGGGCCGGATCGGGCCCCCGGTCCCTACCCGATCCCGGCATGGTACTCCTGCAGCGAAAGGACCGCCCCCTCCTTGCGCGCGTAGGCCGCGATCCCCCGGGCCGCGGCCCGGGCCGCCGCCATGGTGGTGACGTAGGGGACCTTGTACCGGATGGCGGTCTTGCGGATATAGGAATCGTCGTCGCTGCTCTGCTTCCCCACGGGGGTGTTGACCACCAGCTGGATCTCCCCGTTCTTGATGGCGTCGACGATGTTGGGCCGCCCGGAGCGGAGCTTGAGGATCCTTTCGCACTCGATCCCGAACCCGGAGAGGAACTGCTGGGTCCCCTCCGTGGCCAGGAGCCGGAACCCCAGGAGACTGAACTCCCGGGCCACGGCCAGGGCCTCGTTCTTGTCCGGGTCGGAGACGGACAGGAGCACCGCCCCGGTGCGGGGGAGCAACTGCTGCGCCGCCTCCTGTGCCTTGTGGAAGGCGAGCTCGAAGGAGTCGGCCATCCCGAGCACCTCCCCCGTGGAGCGCATCTCGGGCCCCAGCACCGGGTCCACCTCGGGGAACATGTTGAAGGGGAAGACCGCCTCCTTGACGCCGAAGTGGGGAATGTGCCGGCGCTCGAGCCCCAGTTGGGCCATGCTCCGGCCCATCATGATCTGCGTGGCCGCCCGCACCATCTGGATGTTGCACACCTTCGACACCAGCGGTACCGTGCGCGAGGCCCGGGGGTTGGCTTCCAGGATGTAGACGGTGCCGTCGGCGATCGCGTACTGGATGTTGATCAGGCCGAGGACCTTGAGTTCCATGGCGAGGCGCCGGGTGTATTCCTCGATCGTCTTCTGGTGCTGTTCGGAAATGCTCACCGGGGGGATCACGCAGGCCGAGTCCCCCGAATGGATGCCGGCCAGCTCGATATGCTCCATGATGGCGGGGATGAAGGCGTCGACGCCGTCGGAGATCGCGTCGGCCTCCACCTCCAGGGCGTTCTCGAGGAACTTGTCGATCAGGATCGGCATGTCGGGCCAGACCTCCACGGCCCGGGAAACGTAGAGGGTGAGGTCCTCCTCGTCGTGGACCACCTCCATGCCGCGACCCCCCAGGACGTAGGAGGGGCGGACCATGAGCGGGTACCCGATCTCCGCGGCGATGGAGAGCGCCTCGGGCAGGTTGCGCGCCATTCCGGACGCCGGCTGGGGAATCCCCAGCTTCTTCACGATCGTGCGGAAGCGGTCGCGGTCCTCGGCCAGGTCGATGGTGTCCGGGGTGGTGCCCAGGATCCGCACCCCGGCCTGCTCGAGCGCCTTGCAGATGTTGAGCGGCGTCTGGCCGCCGAACTGGATGATGACGCCCTCCGGCTTTTCCTTGTGATAGATGCTGAGCACGTCCTCGACCGTCAGCGGCTCGAAATAGAGCTTGTCGGAGGTGTCGTAATCGGTGGAGACCGTTTCGGGGTTGCAGTTGACCATGATGGTCTCGAACCCCATCTCCCTCAGGGCCAGCGCGGCGTGCACGCAGCAGTAGTCGAACTCGATCCCCTGGCCGATGCGGTTGGGCCCCCCGCCGAGCACCATCACCTTCCTGCGGTCGCTGGTGGGGACCCGGTCGGGCCCGTTGTAGGTGGAGTAGTAGTAGGCCGCGTTGTCCACGCCGGAGACGGGGACCGCATCCCAGGACTCTGCGAGCCCCAGCGCGAGCCGGCGCTCGCGGATCGACTCCTCGGCGACGCCGGTGAGGCGCGCCAGGTAGCCGTCGGCGAAACCGTCCTTCTTGGCCTGGAGGAAGAGGGCATCGGGGAATTCCTTCCCGCGGCAGGCCAGGATCCGCTCCTCCAGCTCCACCAGTTCCTTCATCTGCTCGATGAACCACGCCTTGATGCGGGTGCGCTCGTGCAGCTGGGCGACGTCGGCCCCCTTGCGCAGCGCCTCGTACATGATGAACTGCCGCTCGCTCGACGCATGCCAGAGCATGGCCATGAGCTCCTCCAGCGATTTTTCGTGGAAATCCCGGGCGAAGCCCAGGCCCAGCCGGCCCGTCTCGAGGGAGCGGATCGCCTTCTGCAGCGCCTCCTTGTAGGTCTTCCCGATGCTCATGACCTCGCCCACGGCCCGCATCTGGGTGCCCAGCCGGTCCTGGGCGCCGCGGAATTTCTCGAACGCCCACCGGGCGAACTTGACGACCACGTAGTCCCCCCAGGGGGTGTACTTGTCCAGGGTGCCCGCGCGCCAGTAGGGGATCTCGTCCAGGGTCAGCCCCCCGGCCAGCAGGGAGGAGACGTAGGCGATGGGGAACCCCGTCGCCTTGGAGGCCAGGGCCGAGGAACGGGAGGTGCGCGGGTTGATCTCGATCACGACGACGCGGCCGGTCCGGGGGTCGTGGGCGAACTGCACGTTCGTCCCCCCGATGACGCCGATGGCGTCGACGATGGCGTAGGAGTATTCCTGGAGTTTCCGCTGCAGTTCGGGCGCGATGGTCAGCATCGGCGCCGAGCAGAACGAATCCCCCGTGTGGACCCCCATGGCGTCGATGTTTTCGATGAAGCAGACGGTGATCTTCTGCCCCTTGCTGTCGCGGACCACCTCGAGTTCCAGTTCCTCCCAGCCTTCCACCGACTCCTCGACGAGCACCTGCCCGACAAGGCTGGCCGCCAGCCCCCGGTTCACCACCAGGCGGAACTCCTCCAGGTTATAGACCAGGCCGCCGCCGGTCCCCCCCATGGTGTAGGCGGGGCGGATCACGCAGGGGAGGTCGATGCGCTCGAGGATGCCCTCCGCCTCCTCGAGGCTCAGGGCGATCTCGCTTCGCGGCATCTCGATGCCGAGGCCCGTCATCGTGCGTTTGAAAGCGTCCCGGTCCTCCCCCCGCTCGATGGCTTCGGCCGTGACGCCGATGATCCGGACGCCGAATTTTTCGAGCACCCCCTCGGATGCCAGCTGCGAGGACAGGTTGAGTCCCGTCTGCCCCCCCAGGTTGGGGAGCAGGGCGTCGGGGCGTTCCCGCTCGATGATCCGGGTCAGCGATTTCACGTTCAGCGGTTCGATGTAGGTCTTGTCGGCCATGCCCGGGTCGGTCATGATCGTGGCCGGGTTGGAATTGACGAGCACGATCTCGTAGCCCAGCTGGCGCAGCGCTTTGCAGGCCTGTGTCCCGGAATAATCGAATTCGCAGGCCTGACCGATGATGATGGGTCCGGACCCGATGATGAGGACTTTGCTGATATCCGTGCGTTTCGGCATGAAAGCTCCTTGGTTGAACGATCCTGGTCGGGCGCGGGCGGCGCCGGTAGTGCGTCTTCAGTGTTTCATGGGGGAGAGTCGGGGGAAGCGCGGGCGAAGTAGTCCCCGACCGCCTCGATCAGGGACCGCACCGTGCTCTCTCCGGGGATGATGTCCGCGCGTTTTCCGCTGGCTTCCGCCTCTTTTCCCGTTACGGGGCCGATCACGGCGACGCGTGCCTCACACAGCAGCTTTCGTCCCTCGTCCTGCCCAAGAATTTCTATCATATTCCGGACGGTGGACGCACTAGTGAAAACGAGCAGGTCGGGTGTTTTTTCGCGCAGCCGGGCGAGGACGTGCGCCGGGACGGCGCCGCGCTCCGTCCGGTAGCACGCCACCACCTCGACCCGCGCGCCGGCGCGCGCGAGCGCCCCGGGGAGAAATTCGCGGGCGTGCTCCGCGCGCGGAATCAAAATGCGGCGTCCACGCAGCCCGCGCTCCCCCCCGCAGCGACGGACCAGGGCGTCGAACACCCCCTCGGCCACGAACTCCCCCGGCACCAGGTCGGGAGGGAGCCCGGCGGCGGATGCCGCGGCCGCCGTCCCGGGGCCGATGGCGCACACCCGCGGGAGGCGGCCGGGGGGCCACGCGCCCGGAATCTCCCGGGCGCGGCGGACGAAGAAGGCGACGCCGTTGGCACTGGTGAAAACGATCCAGTCGTAATCGGGGAGGGCGCGGATGGCGGCGTCGAGCAGCGCGGGGTCCGGGACCGGGCGCGCCTCGATCACGGGAAAGGGGAGCACCTCGGCCCCGAGGGCCTCCAGCCCCGATTGCAGCGGTTCCAGGGTCCGGGCGCCGGCGGCGACCAGGATCGTCCTGCCCCTGAGCGGGTCCCGGGTAACGATCACTGCGGTCTCTCCGTCGGTGCGCTCACGCGCGGAATTCCTCGAGAATCGCCCCCGCGCCGCGCGCCAGGATCCTCCCGGCAAGGAGGGCGCCCGCCTCCGCGTCCGACGCGCCGGTCGCCGTCACCCGGTCCCGCACCACCCTGCGGCCGTCGGGCGACGCCACCAGCCCGTCGATCTCCAGTCCGCCGGGGACCGGGCGGGCATAGGCGGCGATCGGGACGTTGCACCCCCCCCCCATCCGCTCGAGGAACGCGCGCTCCGCGGCCACGGCCCGGGCGGTGTCCGGGTGGTGGACGGCGGCCGCATATCGGGCGACCCTGGCGTCCCCCGCCCGGGTTTCCAGCGCCAGCGCCCCCTGGCCCGGCGCCGGCAGCATCTGCCCGAAGTCGAACAGCAGGCCGATGCGCGCGGCGATCCCGAGGCGGCGCAAGCCGGCGGCGGCCAGCATCACCGCGTCGCACCCGCCCGTTTCGATTTTTCCGATCCGGGTTTCGATGTTGCCGCGCAGGTCCACGATCTCCAGGTCGGGCCGGAGCGCCAGCAACTGGGCCTGCCGGCGGAAGCTCCCCGTGCCGATGCGCGCCCCGCGCGGCAGGAGGCCGAGGTCGACCGGCCCCCGGGCGACGAGGGCGTCGCGGGGGTCTTCGCGCTCCGGAACGGCCGCGATGGCGCACCCGTCCGCGATCAGGGTCGGCACGTCCTTCATGCTGTGAACCGCGAGATCGATCTCCCCGCGCAGCAGGGCGTGTTCGAGTTCCTTGACGAACACCCCGGCGGAGGGGACGGAGCGCAGCGACGTGGTCTTGTCCCGGTCGGCCGAAGTCCCGATGATGTCCACCCGGATTTCGGTTTCGGGGAAGCGCCCGAGGATGCGGTCCCGGACCCACCCGGTCTGGGCCAGCGCGAGGCGGCTGCCGCGCGTGCCGATGACGATCATGATTTGCCCTTTCTCGGCTGCAGCAGCTGCTGCAGCAGCTCGGCCAGAGCCGTTTCGTTCCGGGAGCCGTCGCCGTGGCGCAGCTCCTCCAGCAGGGGGTGGGCGATCTTGGCCGCCACGCGCGCCATCATCGATTCCAGCTCGCGCAGCTGCCGGGCGTCCCGGGCCCCCGCTTTTTTCAGGAATCGCTCGAGCTCCGAGCGGCAGATCTCCTCGATCCGCCCCTGGACCTCGCGTACCACCGGGACCGCCTTGAGGGAGCGGATCCTGCCGGCGAACGCGCGCACCTCCTGGTCCACGATTTTTTCCGCGGCGGCCGCCGCCCGGAGCCGCTCGCCGAGATTGGCCTCCACGACGCTGGCCAGGTCGTCGATGTCGTAGCAGAAGACGTTTTCGATCCCCCCCACGCCGGGATCGACGTTGCGGGGGACCGAGATGTCGATGAACACCATCGGGGAATGCCCGCGGCGGCGCATCGCCTCCCCGACCATCGCGGCGTCGATGAGGATATCGGGGGCGCCGGTGGAGGTGATGACGATGTCGGCGGCCGCGATGAGGTCGCGCAGGCGGGAAAAGTCGCCGGCGACCCCGTCGAAGCGCTCCGCGAGCCTGCGCGCGGCCTCCGGGCTGCGGTTGACGACCGAGATGCCGCCGACCCCCGATTCCCGCAGATGGCGCACGGCCGTTTCCCCCATCTTCCCGGCGCCCACCACGAGGATGCGGCGCCCGGAGAGATCCCCGAAAATCTTCCGGGCCAGTTCGACCGCGGCGCTGCTCGACGAAACCGGGTACTCCCCGATGCTGGTTTCGCTCCTGACCCGTTTGGCGGTCCTGAAGGCCGACTGCAGCAGGGCGTTGAGGAAGGGCCCCACCGAGCGGGCGTCCACGGCGGCCCCGTAGCACGATTTCACCTGGCCCAGGATCTGGGGTTCCCCCAGGATCATGGAGTCGAGGGA
>CAZWXG010000006.1:17220-21820 GCA_964637825.1 uncultured Acidobacteriota bacterium | reverse complement strand
TCGAAGGCGGCCCTTTGCCTGGCATCGAGCGGCGCGGTTCGATGATTGAGTCCCACGACGACGAGATCGCTCATGCCCGAATGCACCCGTTAGCGCGGCCCCGGATGGCGGCCGGTCCGGGCCGATCACAGAAAGGCATGCAGCCCCCAATTGACGCCGAAGGTGACCAGGATCGACGCGAAACCGAGGATGCTGACGTAGGCCGCCCGCTTCGCGTGCCATCTGCCCGAAAGGCGATAGTGTATCAGAAACAGATAAATGCACCAGGTGATCAGCGAGGCGGTCTCCTTGGGGTCCCAGTTCCAGAAACGCCCCCAGGCCTCGTCGGCCCAGATGGCGCCCGAAACGATGGTCAGGCTCATGGCGGCGAAACCGAGGTACAGGAATCGGCCCGACATCTCGTCGCACAGCTGGAGCGGCGGCAGGCGGAAATAGAGGAAATGAAAATTTTTTCCCTTAAGTTCTTTTTCCTGAACGAGATAGAAAACCGCGAACAGAAACGTCAAAAAAAACGCCGCGTAGGCCAGGAACGCGACGCCGGCGTGGAAATAGACCCAGCCGCTCCGCAGCGGCAGCGGGCTGAAATGGTGCTCCTCCCAGACCACCTGGGACACGATGGTCAGGCCGGAGATCAGGGGGAGCGTGAAAGCCCCGAGGGCGTTGATCCGGTAGCGGCTCGCGAGCATGAAGGTGAAGGCGATGCACCAGGCGAAGAAAGAGAGCGACTCCGGCAGGTTCGTGATGGGGAAATGGCGGCGCGTGAAACCGATCCAGAGCAGGAACAGGGTGTGGAACAGGAACGCGGAGGCCACCATGGCGAGCGCCAGGCGCATGAAAACGGGCCGCTTCTGGTAGAACCCGAAGAGGGAATGGATCAGGCCCATCAGGTACAGCGCCGCGGCAAGGGTCAGAATCCAGATCATAATAGTTGCCTAAGAAGTTCAGATTCTATCACTTACAACACGCCCCCTGCAAGGCCCTTCCGCTCCCGTGGGCGCGCGGCCGAAGGGATGTTAATTGATGGCCGCCGGGCGTCCGTGTGCTATATTGACAGGCTATTGTCTTTAAAGTTCGGGGAGCGGGATCGAAAGTGGATTTTCTGGCCAGGCTGGACATCGGCGTCATCGCCATACAGATTGCCGTTTTGCTCTTCTCGTTGAGCCTGCACGAGGGGGCGCACGCCTGGATGGCCTCCCGGTGGGGGGACCATACCGCCCGCAGCCTCGGAAGGGTGACGCTCAACCCCCGGGCCCACATCGACCCGGTCGGCACGCTCCTCTTTCCGCTCCTGATGTTCGCGGCCCGGCTCCCGGTCATCGGCTGGGCGCGGCCGGTCCCCTTCGACCCCTCCCGGCTGAGGGATCCCGGGCGGGCCCAGGTGTACATCTCGCTGGCGGGCCCCGCCTCGAACCTGGCCGCCGCCGGTGCGGCTTTTGCGCTGCTGGCGCTGCTGAAACTGACGCTTGCCGGCTCCCGGGGGCCGATTTTTTTCCTGGCCGCCACGATGAGGCTCCCGGGCGAGGCGTCGGTCTGGGCCCTGGTGGCGGGGGTCCTGTTCTACCTGATGGTCATCAACCTGGCCCTGGCGATTTTCAACCTGATCCCCGTCCCCCCCCTGGACGGCCACTGGATTCTCTACGCGCTGCTGCCGGCGGGGGCGGGCGCGGCGCTCCGGCGCTTCGGCTCCTACGGGTTCATCCTCCTGTATTTGATGATGTTCCTGGGCATGTTTCGGTTTATCTTTATTCCCATCGACTGGATGCGGCGTTTGCTGCTGGCGATGTAGGGTTTGTCTGCGCCCCAAAGGGGCGCATCGGGACTTTATGGAAAGCGGCGAAGATCTGAATCCGGATTTCCGGCCCGAGGCCGAAGCGGGCGGGCTCACCATCCGCCTGGATGCCTTCCAGGGGCCGCTCGATCTGCTCCTCCACCTGATCAAGAGGGAGGAGGTCGACATATGGAACATCCCGATCGCCCGCATCACCGAGCAGTACCTGGAATACCTCGAGATCATGAAGGAGCTCAACATCAACGTCGCCGGGGAATGGCTGGTGATGGCGGCGACGCTGATCTTCATCAAATCCCGGATGCTGCTCCCGCGGGAGCCGGCCCGGGAGAACGCGGCCGAGGACGGGGATGACCCGAGAACCGAACTGGTCTACCAGCTGCTCGAGCACCAGAAGTTCAAAAACGCCGCGGAGATGCTCTATACCCGGGAGGAGGTGGAGAACGCCGTCTGGAACCGTCCTCCCGACGAGGTGCTCGAGGACGGCAACGAAGTCGTCGCGGTGACGCTGTTCGACCTGCTGCGCGCGTTTCAGGAGGTGGTCCACCGCTTCGAATCGCAGCGGGTGATGGAGGTGGCCCAGGAGGAAGTGACGATCGAGCAGAAGATCGAGGATATCCGGAAGCGCTTCCTGGTCCACGACCGGCTCCAGTTCTCCTCCTTTTTCACCGCGGCGAGCTCCAAGCGCCACCTCATCGTAACCTTCCTCGCCCTGCTCGAACTGGTGCGCCTGCGCGAGATCTGGTTGTACCAGAAGCAGGCGTTCGAGGAGATTGAAATTTCCAGAATGAAGGAAAGTGCCTGATCCCATGGAAAGCAACGAAATGCAGGCGGTCATGGAAGCCATCATCTACGTGGCCGAGGAGCCGGTGAAGGCGGAACAGTTCCGGGAGGTTTTCCCCGAGGAGAGCCCGGAGTCCATCCGGCAGGCGCTCGCGGGGCTGGTCGAAAGCTTCAACGCGCGGCCGGGGGGGATGTGGATCCGGGAAGTGGCCGGCGGCTACCGCATGACGACGCGGCCGGAGCATCACGAGCAGATCCGCGCCTACCTCAAGACCCGCCCGGGAGCGAAGCTCTCCATGGCCGCGCTGGAGACCCTGGCCGTCATCGCCTACAAGCAGCCGGTCACCCTGGCGGAGATCCTCGCCATCCGGGGGAAGAAATCGAGCACCGCCCTGCAGACGCTGCTCGAGCGGAAACTGGTGTGCATCCTGGGGCGCAAGGAGGTGGTGGGGCGTCCGATCCTCTACGGGACCTCCAGGGAGTTTCTCATCCATTTCGGCCTGAACAGCCTCGCCGACCTCCCCACGCTCGAGGAGTTCGCCCAGATGGCGGGAGACCAGCTTTAAGCCATGGAACGATTGCAGAAGCTGATCGCCGAGGCCGGGCTCGCATCGCGGCGCCAGGCGGAAGAGTGGATCCGCCAGGGACGGGTGAGCGTCAACGGGCGCACCGTCACCGAACTCGGGGAGAAGGCCGACCCGGAGCGCGATTACGTCAAGGTGGACGGCCGGCTGATCCGCCCCCCGGAGCGGAAGGTCTATATCCTCCTCAACAAGCCGCGGCAGGTGATCTCTGCCGCCGCCGACCCCGAGGGGCGCGTCAAGGTGACCGACCTGGTGGGCGCCGGGGGGAGGGTCTTTCCGGTCGGGCGCCTGGACTACAATACCGAGGGGCTGATCCTGCTGACCAACGACGGGGAATTCTCCCGCATCGTCGCCTCGGCCGGGGGGCCACTCGCCAAGGTCTACCACGCCAAGGTGCGCGGCACCCCCTCCCCCGAGGCGATCGACCGGCTGCGGCGCGGCGTCCGGATCCCGGGCGGGGTCCGGCTGGCCCCCTGCCGGATCGTGCCGCTCAAGCCCGGGGCCAACAGCTGGTACGAGGTCACCCTGACCGAGGGAAGGAACCGGCAGATCCGCGACATGTTCGATTTCGTGGGGCATCCGGTGGTGAAGCTCCGGCGGGTGCGGATAGGATTTTTGACCGACCGGGGCCTCGAGCCGGGGCAGCACCGGCGCCTGACCCCCGAGGAAGTCGAGCGGGTCTTTGCGGCCGGCCGGGGCCGGCGGGGGGAGGGAGCGGGGGGCGGCTCCTGGAATCGGCGCGGCGGTTCGGATAACCTGTGAGGAGCGGGAGGGGGCGTGTTTACGGGAATCGTTGAGGAGGTGGGCAGCATCCGGGAGTTGAGGATCGGGTCGGAAGGGGCCGCGATGACGGTGGGGTGCCCCCGGCTCGCCCCCACCCTCCGGATCGGCGATTCGGTCGCGGTCAACGGCGTCTGCCTTACGGCCACCGGGGTCGGGGCGGACCGGTTCACCTGCGACATCTCCGCGGAAACGCTGCGGAGGAGCGCGCTCGGCCGGGCGCGCACGGGAGCGCGGGTCAACCTCGAGCGGGCGCTCGAGGCCGGGGGGCGCCTGGGCGGGCATTTCGTGCAGGGACACGTCGACGACGTCGGCCGCTTTCTGGCCCGCACCCCTTCCGGGCCGGGGTTCGAAATGTCCTTCGCCTACCCGGTCGCCCTGGAGCGCTACCTGGTGGCCAAGGGATCGATCGCCGTCGACGGGATCAGCCTGACGATTTCCGGGCTGCGGGCGGGGGAGTTCGCGGTCTCCGTCATCCCGCACACCCTCGGCGAGACCACCCTCGGCTCCCTGGCCCCGGGGGACGCGGTCAACCTGGAGGTGGATATCCTGGGCAAGTATTTCGAGCGCTACTTCCAGCTGGGGCTGCTCGGGGACCCGAAGGGCAAATCCGGAATCACGCTGGACTACCTGAAGCACCAGGGGTTCTGACATGACGCCGCTTCCG
>CAZWXG010000006.1:6076-17120 GCA_964637825.1 uncultured Acidobacteriota bacterium | reverse complement strand
GGAATCACGCTGGACTACCTGAAGCACCAGGGGTTCTGACATGACGCCGCTTCCGATCCGCATCGGCATGGCCTGCGCGGCCCTTGCCCTCCTGGCCGCGGCGGCGGAAGGGGAGGCGCCCCTGCAGCTGGGGCAGCACTCGGTCCCGGCCGCGGCGGCGGACGGGGCTGCCCCCCTGCGTCTCGGCCGGGATTCGGTCCTGGTCTGGAAGACGCGGACGCCTGCGCACGAGACCACCTTCGTGGCCCGCATCGCGCGCTTCGCCCCCGACCGCTTCCTGGAATGGGAGGACGGCAATTCCCAGGGGACCGTCTTCATGCCCGAAAAGGAGGTCCTCGCGGCCAAGGGTTATGAAAGCTCCTCCCTGTTCAGGGCCGGGATGGACCGGAGGGCGAGCCAGGCGACGACGCTGTGGCTGAGCCGGAAGATCTTCCGCGAGTTGAAGGAGCGGCGGGCGGCCCGGTGCGTGCTCGACGGGGTTTCCACCCGGTTCCGCCTCGTCGGCGAGGGCGAGATGGAGGTGGAGGTGAACGGTGCCCCGGTCCGGATGCGGGTGGCGAAAGTCGAGGACGGGCGGGGGGGGGAACGGTGGTTTCTCGACGACGAGGACAACCCGCTGCTCGTGCGCCACGCGATCCGCAGCTACGAGCAGAAACTGGTGGGGGTCACCACCGACCGGCCGAACACCCTGCGGTGGATCAAGGGGAAGAAGCTGAGTGAAGGCCCCTAACCCTCCGCCGGGAGCGCCGAGGCGATCGCCCGGCGGGTCTCCGCGATCAGGGCGTCCCGGTCTTCCAGCCCCAGCCGGGCGGTTTCGATCGGGTCGTGGATGACGACGCGGACCTCGCCCGGGCGCACCCCGTACCGCCCCGGGGGGAGGATGGACGAACTCCCGAGGATCGTGACGGGGACGACGGGGGCCCCGGCCTTGATCGCCATGACGAACACCCCCTTTTTGAACGGTCCGAGGCGGCCGTCGCGGCTCCGGGTCCCCTCCGGGAAGGCCAGGAAGGGCTTGCCGGCCGCCAGCCGCCGCGCCCCCTCGTCGATCCCGGCGTGCGCCTGTTTCGGGTTCAGCCGTTCGATGGGGACGAAGCCCGCGCGCTCGAGGACCAGGGACAGCACGGGCAGACGCATCATCTCCCGCTTGATCAGGGCCGCCCAGTTGCAGGGGAGCGCGTGAAGCAGCACCGGGCCGTCGATGTTCCCCTGGTGGTTGGAGAGGAAGACGCAGGTGCGCGCCGGGGGGATTTTTTCTCTCCCCTCCACGCGGACCCGGATGCCGCAGATCCAGCCGCCGGTGCGGATGCAGGCGCGCGAAAGCGCGTAGAGCAGGGAATCGCCGCGGGTGACGAGGCTCCAGGCGACGGCGGGGGGCGCGAGCAGCAGGATGAAGAGGCCGGTAAAGAGATAGAGCAGGGTCGCACGGATCATTCGCAGTGTCCCGGAAGCTGGGGGTTTTCCATTCCAACGGGGCCGGGAGCGCGAGCATCCGGCGGGTTCCCCCGCACTTTTATATGACTCCGGCCCGGGCAACGGATACAATAACATTTTTTCATTGCAGAGGTGAATCTTGGGATTCAGCAGCGTCGAAGAGGCGATAGAGGATATCCGGGAAGGGCGCATGGTCATCATCGTCGACGATGAGGACCGCGAGAACGAGGGCGATCTGACGATCGCGGCCTCCAAGGTGACCCCGGAAGCGATCAATTTCATGGCCCGGTACGGCCGCGGCCTGATCTGCCTGGCCATGACGGGGGAGCGCCTGGACCAGCTGCAGATCCCGATGATGGTGGGGGAAAACACCAGCCGCTTCGGGACCGCCTTCACCGTCTCCATCGAGGCCCGGTGCGGGGTCACGACGGGGATATCGGCGGCGGACCGCGCCCGGACCATCCTCACGGCCGTCGACCCCGCGAGCGGCCCGGCCGACCTGGCGCGCCCCGGGCACGTCTTCCCGCTCCGGGCCCGGTCGGGGGGGGTGCTGATGCGCGCGGGGCAGACGGAAGCGTCGGTGGACCTGGCCCGGCTGGCCGGCCTCTACCCGGCCGCGGTGATCTGCGAAGTCATGAGCGAAGACGGCACCATGGCCCGCGTCCCCGAACTGAGGGAATTCGCCGCCCGCCACCAGGTCCGGGTGGTCACCGTCGCCGACATCATCGCCTACCGGCTCCGGACCGAGACCTTCGTCAAGGCCGTCACCGAGGCGGCGTTCCCGACCGAACTGGGCGAGTTCAGGATCGTCGTTTTCGAGAACCTCCTCGACCGGGATCACCACATCGCGATCGTCAAGGGGGAGATCCGCCCGGATCTCCCCGTGATGGTGCGCGTGCATTCGCAGTCGACCGTGGCCGACGTCTTCGGATCGCTGCGCAGCGGGGCGCAGAGCGAGCTGCGGGACGCGCTGAGCGTCATCAACGAATCGGGCAACGGGATCCTGGTCTACCTGCGCCAGGAAGAGAAGGGGGAGGCCCTGGTCGAGGAGATCCGTTCCTACGCCCTGGAAAACGGGGGGGGGAAGCGGGCGCCGGACGGGCCGCGGGCCAACTCGAGCGACGACCTGCGCATCTACGGGATCGGGGCCCAGATTTTGCGCGCGCTGGGCGCCGGGCGGATCCGCCTGCTCACCAACCACCCCAAGAAAATCGTCGGCCTGCAGGGGTACGGGTTGACGGTGGAGGAACAGGTCCGCCTCTGACCCGGAGCTACGCTCCGAGCTTGGCCGCCTGCTCCGCGATAACCGGATCCTCGATCTTGTGAAAGAGAATCTCCCGGGGGCCGAGCGGCTGGCCGTCGGCGAGGGTCCGGCCGCTGATCCCGCCCCACAGCTCTCCCTCGAGCGACGCGGGGCGTCCCAGCATGAGCCGGAGTTTTTCGGCCGATTGGGGCATGAACGGCTCCATCAGGGCCGACAGCGCCAGCTGGAGCTGCAGCGTCGTGTTCAGGATGGTGGCGCAGCGGTCCCGGTCCTTCTTGAGTTCGGCCCAGGGCGCCGCGTCGTTGAAATACTTGTTCCCCGCGCGCGCCAGGTCCATGAGCTCGGTGACGGCGCGCCGGACCTGGAATTCGTCCAGGGCCGCGCCGATCGCGGCGGCGGAGCGCCCCACGGCGTCGAGGAGGGCCCGGTCGGCGGGCTGGAGCGTCCCGGCGGGCGGAACCCGGGCGTCGAAGTGCTTTTCGACGAAGGACAGGCAGCGGTTGACCAGGTTTCCCAGCACGTCGGCCAGGTCGCTGTTGTTGCGCGCCTGGAAATCCTTCCAGGTGAAGTCGGCGTCCTTGTTCTCCGGCGCATTGGCTTCGAAGTAGTAGCGCAGCGGATCCGGGGGGAACACTTCCAGGTAATCGTCCACCCAGACGGCCCAGTTGCGGCTGGTCGAGATCTTCCGCCCCTCGATGTTCAAAAACTCGTTGGCCGGGATCTGGGCGGGGAGGACGTACTCCCCGTGGGCCATCAGCGCGGCGGGCCAGACGATGGCGTGGAACACGATGTTGTCTTTCCCGATGAAATGCACCAGGCGCGTCGCGGGGTCCATCCAGTAATCGCGCCAGCGCTCCGGCCGACCCTGCTTTTCGGCCCACTCCACCGAGGAGGAAATGTACCCGATGGGGGCGTCGAACCAGACGTAGAGCACCTTGCCCTCGGCCCCGGGCAGCGGGACCGGAACGCCCCAGTCGATGTCGCGGGTGATGGGCCGGTCGGTCAGCCCCTCCTTGAACCACCCGGAACAGAACTCCCGCACGTTGCTTTTCCAGTCGGGCTTGGACGCCTGCCACCGCTGGAGGCTTTCCTGGAAGCGGGAGAGGGCGAAATACCAGTGCCGGGTGGAGCGCAACTCCGGGGAGGCGCCGCACACCTTGCACTTCGGCTGGATCAACAGCTCCGGCTCGAGCCAGCGCCCGCACGCTTCGCACTGGTCCCCGCGGGCCCCGGCCGCGTGGCAGTGCGGGCATTCCCCCTCGATGTACCGGTCGGGGAGAAAGCGGCGGCAGGGGGCGCAGTAGAACTGGCGCACGGTCTCCTCCCGGATGTACCCCTTGCGGTGCAGGTTGAGGAAAAACTCCTGCGAAATCCGGTGGTGCAGGGGGAGGGAAGTCCGGGAGTAATTGTCGAAGACGATCGCCATGCGCCGGAAGCTGTCCGCCATGATGGCGTGGTAGCGGTCGACGATCTCCTGCGGGGTCACCTTTTCCCGGTCGGCCCGGATGGTGATGGGAACCCCGTGCTCGTCCGAACCGCAGATGAACAGCACGTCCGCCCCCTTCTGCCGCTGGTAGCGCACGTAGACGTCGGCCGGGATGTAGGCTCCCGCGAGATGCCCCAGGTGCAGGGGGCCGTTGGCGTAGGGTAGGGCCGCGGTTACAAGTATCTTTTCTCCGGTAGCGTCCACGCTCATTCCTTTCCGACAGGGATTTTCCGGGCCCCGCGCGGGGGCGCCTCGATCCCGAGGTAATCCTCGAGGGCATCGCGGGTGGAGGGGAAGGCCAACCCCTCCCAGGGGATGTCGCCCGGCGCGAAGCGGCGGACCTCCAGGCTTTCGGGGGTCGGGGAGGCCTCCCCCCCGACGACGGTGGCCCGGTACACGACCATGACGACATCGGCCTCCGCGTACGAGTAGATGTCGAGCAGCCCGTCCAGCCGGATGTCCAGCCGGGTTTCCTCCCGGGCCTCGCGCACCGCCGCGGCGGGAACCGTTTCCCCGAGGTCCACGTAGCCGCCGGGAAAGGTCCAGAGCCCGCGCGCCGGCTCGATGTTGCGGCGCAGCAGCCAGATGTCCGGCCCTTGGCGCGGCACCGCCGCCGCGACCACCTTGGGGTTCAGGTAAAAGACGAAGCCGCACGCCGGGCACACCTTGCGCAGCCGCTGCTCCACGTCCACCCGCCGGTCTTCCAGGCCGTGCGCGCAGCGGGGGCAGTACCGGGCCCACTCCGACCCGTGGGCGTGCTGCAGCCGCTGGTGATCCGTTCCGTCCGCCATACGCTCGTTTCCGAAGCAGTATCATAGCAGCCGGGACCGGCCCGGGCCAGAGATCCTTACAGTTCCCTGGCCGTATACCCCTTGCGCGTGTGGACCTTGAGCTTCAGGGGCTTCCCCTTGGAATCCTTCAGGTCGGCCTGGACCTCCACCTGGATTTTGCGGAACTTGCCGTCCCGGGCCGGGTTGCTGGAGGCGTAGTCGATGCTGTACTGGCTCCGGAGCAGCAGCGAGATGTTGTTGAAAATGGCGGGGAGTTCGGTGTTGAAGCGCGGGAAGTAGGCCTGCCCCCCCGTCAGCTCGGCGAACGACTTCAGGCGGTTGTCGCCCATGAGGTAGTCCAGGTTCTGGGACTGGCTGATCCACCCGCGGGCATCGGCGTAGGCCCGGTACCACTGGCCGAGCCCGATGGCGTAGATGGAGGCGTTGGCCTGCCGGCATTTTTTCAGCGCGTCGTCGTAGGTGTGGCGGCTGAAGGTGTCGAGCCCGGTGCTGATCAGAACGACGGCCACCTTCCCCTCGGTCTCCTCGGTGCGGTCCAGGACCTCGATGACGGCGTCGGAAAGGTTGCTCTCGTCCCAGGCGGGGTAGGCGAACTGCCGGAGGGCGTCGTGGACCTTTTGCCGGTCCTGGGTGAAATCGCTGACGATGGTCGTGTGCATGTCGTACCCCATGACGGCGACCCAGTCCCCGGGGCGCAGGCTGCGGGCGAAGTAATCCATGGCGTCCCAGACCTCGTCGATGAAGTTGTTGACCTTCTTGCTGTATTCCACCAGGAGCACGACCGTGACGTTGGCGTCCACCGGGGAGAAATGGAGGATCTCCTGCTTGACCTTGTCCTCGTAAATGGTAAAGTTTTCCGGCTTCAGGCCCGTGAGGACGTTCCCCTTGGTGTCGGTGACCAGCACCTGCAGCGTCACCAGGTCCACGGCCACCGAGATGGCGGTTTTCCCGCGGGGCCCCTCGTCTTCCGGCGCGGCCGGGGCGCCCGGGGAGTGACCCAGCATGTACAGGACCAGCGCCAGTGCCAGCGCCCCCTTGATTGCGCCCATTCGGTATGTCATCACTCACTCCGCGAGTCGGAAAGGTTTGGGGAACATTCTTGACGCTTTCCCCGGTGAAATGGTAGCACAAGGATGATTGCGGACAAACGCGTCGAAGACAAATTGAATTGACCTTAAAATATGGCGGTGCTAATAATTTCGGGGGTGAGCCGTCAGCGGGTCTTCCCGGTCTCCCGGAACGCTTGAATTGGAGGTACACTGTGAGCTACTGCCCGGAATGCGAAGCCGTGATCGAAGAGGACATCGAAGAAGTGGGTGAAATCATCACCTGCCCCGAATGCGGGGTGGAACTCGAGGTGATTTCCCTCGATCCCCTGGAATTCGATCTCGCCCCGGTCGACGACGAAGACGAGGACGATTTCCATTTCGACGATGACGACGACGACGACGAGGACGACGACGACTGGGACGATGACGAACCGTATGACGAAGACGAGGACGACAAGGAAGAAGATTTTTAGCCTCGCCCCGCTCCGGGTTGCGCGGTGTCCCCGCCGCCGTACGGGCGCAATGCGCGTGCATCGGGGTGCGGGGGAGTTCTTACGCCGGCTGGAGCCATGACCGACCCGCAGGAAAAAGAAAAGAAACTCGATGCCCTCCTCGCCGGCTGCCCGAAGGCCGTGGTGGCCTACAGCGGCGGGGTCGACAGCGCCTACCTGGCCTACAGGGCGCACCAGGTCCTGGGGGAGCGGGCGCTGGCGGTGACGGCCGAGAGCGCGTCCCTTTCCACCCATCAGAGGGAACTGGCGGAGCGGTTCGCCCGCCGCTACGGGCTCGGGCACCGGTTTGTCCATTCCCGGGAAATGGAGCGGCCGGAATATTGCGCCAACAGCTCGAGCCGCTGTTTTTTCTGCAAGGACGAACTGTTCGCCCTGCTGGGGGAGGTCGCGCGGGAGTTCGGGGCGGCCGTGGTGCTCGACGGGTTGAACGCCGACGATCTTGCGGATTACCGGCCGGGGAGAAGGGCGGCGGAGAAGCACCTGGTGCGCAGCCCGCTATTGGAGGCGGGGCTCGGCAAGAGCGAGATCCGCGTCCTCTCGCGCCTTCATGGCCTCCCCACGGCCGACGAGCCGGCCTCGGCATGCCTGGCCTCGCGCATCCCCTACGGCGTGCCGATCACCGAGGAGGCCCTGCGGCTCGTGGACCGGGGGGAGGAGGCGCTGCGCGCGATGGGCTTCCGGGTTTTCCGCGTCCGGCACCACGAGCACCTGGTGCGGCTGGAATTCGGACCGGAGGAGCTCGAGAAAGCGCTGGATCCGGCCATGGCCGCCCGTCTCGCCTCGGCGTTCAAGGGGCTGGGCTACAAGTACGTGACGCTCGACCTCGAAGGATACCGCACCGGGAGCGGCAACGAGGTGCTCAGCGCACAGGATCTGGGGCGGTTCCGGGGCTGAAAGGCGCCCGGCCTTCCCCCTTTTCCGCCGCCGCGGGCGCGGCCGAGGCGGCGTAGTACCCCCGGCGGTGGCGGATGCGGAGGTCGTCGCGCCCGGTCCCGGTCAGGCTGATCTTCACGCGCCGGAAGGAGCCGTCCCGGGCGCCGTTGGAAGAGACGTAGCCGATGCTGTACTGGGTCCTCAGTTCCCGCGCGATTTCGGCCACGATGGGGTGGATTTCCGCCACCTGCTGCGGGAAATAGGCCTTGCCCCCCGTCTCCTCGGCGATCCGGTTCATGGCGTCCATGACTCTCTTGGCCCCGATGTCGGACCAGCGCCCGAACAGGCTCCGGGTCGGGATCTCCTCGAGGAAGCCCACGCAGAAAACCTGCACGTCCGCTTCCTGCACCTTGGAGAGGAGTTCCTCCAGCTTGTAATAGCTGTCCTTGTCCTCGCCGTCGGTGATGACGACCACCGCCTTTTTCCCCCGGCTCCCCGACTGGGCCTTCTGCACGCCGAGGTAGATCGCGTCGTACAGGACCGTACCGCCCGCGACGACGGTGTTGGCGAGCGAATCCCTGATTTCGTCGATGTCGCTGGTATAGTCCTGCAGCAGTTCCACCTCGTCGCTGAAGCCGATCAGGAACACCTCGTCCTCGGCGTGGCTCGCCTCGATGAAGGCCAGGGCCGCGCCGTTGACCTGCTCGATTTCCTGGCGCATGCTGCCGCTCACGTCGAGGAGGATCCCGATCGTCAGGGGGACGTCTTCCTGGGCGAAGGAGACGACGGCCTGATCCTTCCCGTCCTCGTGGATCCTGAAGTTGCCCGGCTCGAGCCCGGTGACGAAATGCCCCTCCTTGTCAAAGACGGACGTGTGCATGACGACCAGGTCGACCTGGACCCCCAGCTTGAAGGCCGATCCGGCCGGCTCTCCCGGGGAAGATTCTTCCTTTTCCTGAGCTTTTATACTGCAAGGTATTATCAATAAAGCATAAAACATGACCAATGCGGGCCAGGTCGCAGGCAGACGGCGGGCCCGGAACGGTGGTTCAGTTCTTCGGGGCATAATAACCTTCCCTGGAGTGTACGGCCAGCTTCGGGAGACCCTGCGGGGTATCGAGCTTGACGTTGATGCGGCGCCATCTTCCGTCATGAGCCTTGTTGGTGGGGGAGTATCCGATCAGATACTGGTTGCGCAATTCGGCATGGACGAGGTCGATGTAGTAGTCGAGTTCGTTGAAGCTGGTGGGGAAGAACGCCCGGCCGCCCGTCAGGCTCACGATGTTCCGGATTTCGGAGTGGCCGTAGCCCAGCTTGCCCTGTTCCCCGATCCCGTAGATCTGCACGTCCGATTCCTTGGCGAACTCCCGCACCTCCCCCGGGGAGTAGCGGCTGCTGTTGTCCTCGCCGTCGGTGATGACGATCAGCGCCTTCTTTTCGTTGCGGCCGCGCTGGACCTGGTCGAGCCCCATGTAGACGGCGTCGTACAGCGCCGTGCTCCCCCCCGGCTTCTGCTGCGCCACGATGTTCTGAATCGTGCCGCGGTCCTCCGTGAAGGGCTGGGCCAGGCTGGTGCGGTCGTTGAAGGTGACGAGGAAGCACTCGTCCTCCGGGTTCTCCGACTGCAGGAACCGGGTGATGGCGTTTTTGGCCTTCCGGATGTTGTTGTTGTCCTTCATGCTGGCGCTGATGTCGAAGATGAGGCCGACGCTCACGGGGGCCGGCTCCTGGCTGAAGTGGGAGATCTCCTGCTCGATCTTGTCCTCGTAGATCCGGAAATGGTCCTGCTCCAGGCCGGTGACGTAGCGGTTCATGGGGTCGGTGACGGCGACCTTGATGAAGACCGTTTCCACTCCGACCTTGAAGGTAGGGGGGCGTTTGCGCTCCTGGGTGTTGCCGAGCGCCAGAACCGACGCCAGGAGGAGAATCAGCCCGAGGGAAATCGCCTTGCACGCTTTCATGCGGAGCCTCTTGACTCCAGTGTAACAGACACCAGGTGCAAGTCAAGACGGGGCGGGGGTCCTACAGCTCCTCCAGCCTGTCCAGAAAATCCAGCCCCACAAGGACTTCCCGCGGTTTCGATCCCTCGGCCGGACCCACCAGCCCGTTGTGGAACATCATGTCCACCAGCTTCGCGGCGCGGCCGTACCCGATGCTGAGCCTGCGCTGCAGGAGCGAGGTGGAGGCCCGCCCCTCGCTGACGATGACGCGCACCGCACTGTTGTAGAGCGGGTCGGCCGTCGATCCGTCCACCGGGTTCCCGGCCTCGTCCAGTTCCTGCTGCCCGTAAGTCAGGATCGAGCCGTCGTAGGAGGGGGCCCCCTGGCGGCGGAGGTGCTCCACGATGGCCTGCGCCTCCTTCTCGCTGACATAGGCGCCGTGGATGCGGGTCAGCCGCGCGGTCCCCGGGGGGATGAAGAGCATGTCGCCGTTCCCCAGGAGCTGTTCGGCCCCGTTGCCGTCGATGATGGTGCGGCTGTCGACCTTGGACGCGACCTTGAAGGCGATGCGGGAGGGGAAGTTGGCCTTGATGATCCCGGTGATGACGTCGACCGAGGGGCGCTGGGTGGCCAGGATGAGGTGGATTCCCACGGCGCGGGCCATGGCGGCGAGCCGGGAAATCGATTCCTCGACCTCGCGGCCGGAGACCATCATCAGGTCGGCCAGTTCGTCGATGACCAGCACGATATAGGAAAGGGGTTTTTCCAGTTCCCCCTCCGGGGCCCCGTCCTCGAGCAGGGGCAGCTGGGCGCCCGCGGAGCGGAGGTAGGTGTTGTACTGGTCGATGTTGCGCACCCCGCGCCGGGCCAGCTTCTTGTAGCGGATCTCCATTTCGTTGGTCGCCCACCTGAGGGCGTTGGCGGCCTCGGCGGGGTCGGTCACGATCGGGGTGAGCAGGTGGGGGATATCGGCGTACAGGCCGAGCTCCAGGCGCTTCGGGTCGATGAAGATGAACCGCACCTCCTCGGGCGCGGCCTTGTACAGGATCGACGTGATCATGGCGTTGAGCGCCACGCTCTTTCCCGCCCCGGTGGCCCCCGCGATCAGCAGGTGGGGCATTTTCGCCAGGTCGGTCATGTAGGGGACCCCGTTGATGAGCTTGCCGAGCGCCAGGGTCAGCCTCGAGGGGGATTTCCGGAAGGGGTCGGAGTCGATCAGTTCCCGGAGCATGATGATTTCCCGGTGGATGTTCGGCACCTCGATCCCCACGGTGGCCTTGCCCGGGATCCGGTCGATGCGCAGCGACTCCGCCTTGATCCCCAGGCAGAGGTCGTCCACCAGCCCGGTGATGCGCGAGTACTTGACCCCGGCGTCGGGCTTGAACTCGAACGTCGTCACCACGGGACCGGGGTGAATCTGGGTGATCTGGCCGTTGACGTCGAACTCCGCGCACTTGGCCGCGATCAGCCGCGCCCGTTCCATCAGCTCCGCCTCGTCGACCGGGAAGGGGTTTTCCCCGGCGTTGAGCAGGTCCACGGGGGGGAGGGTGAATTTGCGCGCGCGGGCGCGGTCGGAAGGCGCCGGCGGCGCCTCCCCGGCCTCTTCGCGTACGGGTGCGGGGCGCGCTGCGACCCGCGGCGGCGCGGGCGCGGCGGCCGCCTTCACCGGTTCCGGCCTGGGGGTGAGCTGGAGCG
>CAZWXG010000006.1:0-5976 GCA_964637825.1 uncultured Acidobacteriota bacterium | reverse complement strand
GGCGCGGGCGCGGCGGCCGCCTTCACCGGTTCCGGCCTGGGGGTGAGCTGGAGCGCCGGGGCGGGGGGCTTGATGTTCACCACGGCGCGCACCGGGCGGCGGTTCTCGCGCCACCGCCGCCACCGTCCGAGGAGGTCGGGCCGCGGGAGGCGGATTCTCAGCCCGAAACGGGAGAAGCCGCCGGCCAGCGTGAGGGGGGTGGCGGCGAGAACGCCGAGCACCAGCGCACCCGCGAGGACGATGAAGGTCCCGGTACGGTTCAGATTCGGCAGCAGCAGCCCGGCGGCCAGCACCCCGACGAACCCGCCGGGATGGAAATCGAAGCTCCCTTCCGGGAAGGGGAGCAGTTCGAGGAGCGCGGCGCCGCCGGTGATCAGCAGGAAATAGCCGAACGCCCGGAGATAGGGCTCCTCGAGCGGGCGGCCGAAAACCAGCTTCCAGCTCACGACCCCGAGCGGGACCAGGAGCAGGAAGGAGGCGAATCCGAGCGCCTGGTAGAGGAGGTCGCTGACCAGGGCCCCCAGCCGGCCGGCCTTGTTGGCGACCACCGGGTCGGCCGACAGGGTGTTCAGGCTGGCGTCCCCGGAGTGGTGGGTCAGCAGGCAGAGGACCAGCAGGACGGCCAGAACCAGGAGCGCCACCCCGATAAATTCATGTCTTTTTTTGGCTTCGCCGGACATAGGAAAATCCCGATCGGTTAGACGTCGATGATGACGGGCACGATCATGGGCCGCGTCCCCGTCCGTTTCCGGAAGTATTTTTTCAGCGCGGCCCGGACCACCTCGGTGAGGACGCCGGAGTCGCTGCGCTCCTCCCCGGTGCACTCCTCGAGAGCGCGCACGACCGTCTGGCGCGCCTCGGCGAGGAAGGCCGCCCCCTCCGCCTCCTGGATGTGCCCGCGGCTGACCACCTCCGGGACCCCTTCGATGGCGCCCGTCGCCTTGTTGACGGCGACGACGGCCAGGACCACCCCTTCCTCGGACAGGTGCTGCCGGTCCCCGATCACCACCTCGTCCAGTTCCGCCACGCCGCCGGAATCGATCAGGCGGCGCCCGACCGGGGCCTTTCCGGACACGCGGATGCGGGAGGGGGTCAGCTCGATGATATCGCCCGATTCGGCCAGGAGGATGCGCTCCGCGTCCATCCCGGTTTCGCGTGCCAGCAGGGTGTGCGCGAACAGCTGCCGGTATTCCCCGTGAACGGGGACGAAGAACCTGGGGCGGGCGAGGTTGAGCATGATCTTCAGTTCCTCGGCGCTGGCGTGCCCGGAGACGTGGGTCGTCCAGTGGCCCTCGTCATAGACGCGCGCCCCGCGGCGGCAAAAATGGTTGACCAGGCGCGAGACCCTCCCCTCGTGCCCGGGGATCACCCGGGCGCTGAGGATGACGGCGTCCCCTGGCGTGACGGCGATATCCTTCTGCTTGTCGAAGGCCAGGCGGGTCAGGGCCGCCAGCGGTTCCCCCTGGCTTCCCGTACAGAGGACGAGCAGCCGCTCGTCCGGGATCGATTTCGCCTCGCCCGCTTCGAGCAGCACTCCCGGCGGCAGGGTGAGATAGCCCAGTTCCGAACTGATCCGGATGTTGTCCTTCATGCTGCGGCCGAGCACCGCCACCCGGCGGCCGAAGGCGCTCGCCAGGTCCAGGATGATCTGGATCCGGTGGATGCTCGAGGCGAAGCAGGCGACGACGATCTTGCGCCGGCAGAGGTGGAAGATCAGCTCCAGGCCGCTCCGGACATTGATTTCCGGGGGGGTGAAGCCGCGCCGCTCGCTGTTGGTGCTGTCGCTGAGCAGGGCCAGGACCCCCTCCTCCCCGAGCTGCGCGATGCGGGCGTAATCGGTGACGGAGTGGTTGAGCGGGGCGGAGTCGAGCTTGAAATCGCCCGTGTGGATGACGGTGCCCGCCGGGGTGGTGATCGCCAGCCCGATGCTGTCGGCGAGGCTGTGGGTCATGCCGAGGATTTCGACCCGGATCCGCCCGAAGTCCAGGACGTCGCGCGCCCGGACGGGCCTGAGGTCGCTCTGGTCCAGCACGCCGCTCTCCCTGAGGCGCCCGCGCAGGAGGCCCAGCGTCAGCCGGGTCGCGTACACCGGGATGGAAAAGTCCTCGAGCAGGTAGGGGAGGGCCCCGATGTGGTCCTCGTGGCCGTGCGTCAGCACGATCCCGCGCACCCGGTCGCGGTGCTCGAACAGGTAGGTGAAATCGGGAATCACCCGGTCGACGCCCAGCAGGTCTTCGCGCGGAAACATGAGACCGGCGTCCACGACCAGGATATCCTCCCCGTAGCGGACGGCCATCATGTTCATGCCGAATTCCCCCAGACCGCCCAGGGGAACGATTTCCATTTTTTCTTCGTTCATGATGTCTTTTCCAGGTAAGGGCGCAGTATAGCCCAGGTGGGCGCATTGTGAAACACCCGGATGGGCCGGGAAGGTTCCCCGGCCGGTCAGGGGGCGAAATGATCGTGGAATACCGAGGCCAGGCGCACGTACTCGTCGACGCCGAGGGCTTCGGCCCGGCGCCCGCCGTCGATGTCCGCCGCGCGGAGCAGGGCCGGGGCGATCTTTCCCAGCTCCGGGTGGAGCGCGAGGGAATTGCCCAGGGTCTTGCGGCGGTGGGCGAAGGCCCCCTTGCAGAGCAGGTCGAAATGGGCCTCCCAACCGGGTTCCCGGCGCCCGGGGCGGGGCGTCAGGGCGATCATGGCCGAAGCGACCCCGGGGCGCGGGACGAAGCAGGCGGGGGAAACCCGGAAACCCATGCGCACCTCGGCGCGGTACTGGCAGCGCACGGAAAGATACCCGTACTGCCGGGTGCCCGG
Organism: uncultured Acidobacteriota bacterium; assembly: GCA_964637825.1. Taxonomy (GTDB): domain Bacteria; phylum Acidobacteriota; class UBA6911; order UBA6911; family UBA6911; genus UBA6911. Next base: position 3,159 of record CAZWXG010000006.1, on the reverse strand, counting down.
GGGGGCGGCGATCCGCTGGGCGACCTCGAGCTGGACCATGAAGAACATGTCCGCCGGCTCGAGGCTGGAGTCGAGGAGCCTCCCGATCGTGGCGGTGGCGATATTGTAGGGGAGGTTCCCGGCCACCCGCAGCCTCCGCCCGGGTTCCGGCGCGGGGAGGAGGCCGAAATCGAACTGGAGGATGTCGGCCTCGACGACGGTGGCGAGTTCGTAGGGGGCCAGCACGGTGCGGAGGAGCGGGATGCAGTCCCGGTCCAGTTCCACGGCCCAGAGCCGCCCGGCGCGTGCGGCCAGCAGGCCCGACAGCGCCCCGTCGCCGGCGCCGATTTCCAGGAAGATGTCTTCGGGGCCGGGCCCGATCCAGCGGACAATGCGGTCCAGAACTCCCGTATCTCGTAGAAAATGCTGGCCAAAACGTTTTTTGGCTTCGGGAGCATTGGGCTTGACAAGGCGAGTGGGCGATTCCATAATGAGCATCTATTCTAGCGGGGTGGAGCGTCACCTTCAAATTTTGTTGGGAGAATTTCGAGATGAGCGAAAAAGTTGCCGAAGTCGGGGATCAGAATTTTGAATCCGAGGTCCTGAATTCTCCTGTGCCGGTACTGGTGGATTTCTGGGCGGCCTGGTGCGCCCCCTGCCGGATGCTGGCTCCCGTGGTCGACTCCATCGCCGAAAAATACGAGGGCCGCGCCAAGATCCTGAAGCTGAATGTCGACGAAAACACCCTGACCTCCGGGAAATACAACATCAAGGGGATTCCCACCCTGCTGCTGTTCAAGGACGGTGTAGTCAAGGAACAGCTCGTGGGGAACACCACCCAGGGCGCCATCTCCAAAATGATCGACAACCATCTCAACGGGTAGGGAACGCCGCCCTCCCCGTCAACCAGCCGCCTTCCGCTTCCGCGGCGGGGCCGCCCGCGAGGCGGCCGCCCGCGTTCGCGCGCCGGATCGCGGCCGATGTTTTCCACGCGCGCAAGCCGGGTGTCATTTCTCATGGCCAACATAATCGTGATCGGGGCCCAGTGGGGCGATGAAGGCAAGGGCAAGATCGTGGACCTGTTCACGCCCTTTTTCGACATAGTCGCGCGCTACCAGGGGGGGCACAACGCCGGGCATACGGTCATCATCGACGGCAGGAAGTACGTGCTCCACCTGATTCCGTCCGGGATCCTGCATCCCGGAAAGCTGTGCGTGATCGGCAACGGCGTCGTCATCGACCCGGAGGCGCTGAAACGGGAGATCGGGGAACTGGCCGAGGCCGGGGTCAGCTGCCGCGGCCGGCTCTTCATCAGCGACCGGGCCCACATCATCCTGGACTATCACCGGCTGGCGGAGCAGGGGGACGAGGAACGCCGCGGGGCGCAGCGGATCGGGACGACCAACCGCGGCATCGGTCCCGCCTACGAGGACAAGATGGCGCGCCGGGGCCTGCGCGTGTGCGACCTGGGCAATCCCCGGACGGTGCGCTCCCGCGTGGAGGAGAGCGTCCGGGTCAAGCAGGCGCTGGTTCCGGAAAGCGCCGGCGGGATCCGGGTGGAGGAGATCTGCGCCCGCGTGGAGGAACTCGGCCGCGAACTCGGGGAATATTTCGCCGATACCGCCGGGATCCTGAACCGGGCCATCGACGAGGGGAAAAGCGTGCTGTTCGAGGGGGCCCAGGGCACCCTGCTCGACGTGGACCACGGGACCTACCCGTTCGTGACGGCGTCGAGCGCGACGGCCGGCGGCGCCTCGACCGGGACCGGCGTGGGCCCGACGCGCATCGACGGGGTGGTCGGGATCTCCAAGGCCTACACCACGCGCGTGGGGGAGGGCCCGTTCCCGACCGAACTGCTGGGCGGCGTCGGGGAGCACATCCGGGCGCGCGGTCAGGAATTCGGGGCCTCGACCGGAAGGGCGCGCCGCTGCGGGTGGTTCGACGCCGCCGTCGTCCGCTACGCCCGGCTCATCAACGGTCTCGGCTCGCTGGTCATCACCAAGCTGGACGTGCTCGACGAGCTCGACGAAATCAAGGTCTGCACCGGGTACCGGTACCGGGGGGAACTGCTCCGTTCGTTCCCGCCCGAGCTCGAGGTGCTCGAGCGCTGCGAACCCGAATACCTCACCGTCAGGGGCTGGCGCGCCCCGACGGCCGGAATCCGGGATTACGCGGAACTCCCGCCCCTGGCCCGGGAATACGTCAGCCGCCTGTCGGACCTGGTCGAGACGGAGATCTCCGTGGTTTCGACCGGCCCCGACCGTGCCGAGACCGTCGTCGTCTCCCCCGACTCGCGCCTGGAGTCGTGGCTCCCGCTCCACCGCGCCGGCTCCTCGGGGTGACCCGGGCCGGGAAACAATCCCGCCCGCCCCACGGAAATCTTTGAAATATCGGCCGGGATGGGGTATCTAATTCCATACGGGGGACCCGAAATATGCGGCTTGAGATCCTTTTGGCGCTGGCACTGCTCCTGGGGGTCTCCCCTCTGCCTTCCCAGCCGGCGGCCCGGGACTACGACAAGAGCCACGCCATCCCCCCCTTCGGGCAGATCTTCGTCAGCAACACCTCGGGCGCGATCAGGGTCTCGACCTTCGGGGGGAAGGAGGTCCAGGTATCGGCGACCATCACCGGCCCCGACCGCGAATTCCTCCAGATCCAGGACAACAGCACCCCGGGGCGCATCGAGCTTTTTCCCCGCTACCTGCAGTTCGGGAAGGGGAACGCCACCGTCGATTTCGAGATCCGGGTGCCGCGGGGGCTCGACGTTCACCTGAACGTCTCCTCCTTCAGCGGCAAGGTGGAGGTGGACGGGGTGAGGGGGCGCATCATCGCCAAGAGCCACCACGGCGACGTTTCCATGAAGAAGGTCCAGGGCTTCGCGATGGCCTCGAGCGTCAGCGGCAGGGTCAGCGGGGAGCTCGAGCGCAGGAAGGAAAGGAACAACGTTCTCTTCACCTCCATCAGCGGCAACATCGCCGTGGAGGCGCCGGCCGACCTCGATGCGATGATCGACCTGTCCAGCCACAGCGGGGGGATCCAGACCAATTTCCCCGTCGAGATCAAGGACATGCGCTACGGCCCGGGGAAGCTGGCGAAGGGAAAGCTCGGGTCGGGGGGCCAGATCGTCTCGATCCGTTCGACCTACGGCCGCGTCAGCCTGACCCGCAAATAGCGCGCGCC
>CAZWXG010000005.1:37362-41227 GCA_964637825.1 uncultured Acidobacteriota bacterium | reverse complement strand
CTATTTCATCATCCCCTTGCGCACGTACTCCATGAGGCCGCCCGCCGCGATCAGTTCCTGCATGAAGGCGGGGATCGGTTTGGCGGCGTATTCGCGCCCGAGGGCGAGGTTGGTGATCTTCCCGGTCGCGGCGTCCACCCTGAGGACGTGGCCGTTTTCGGCCTCGGCCGCGACGGCGCACTCCATGATGGTCAGCCCGATGTTGAAGGCGTTGCGGTAGAAGATGCGGGCGAAGCTTTCCGCCACCACGCACGCCACGCCGGCGGCCTTGATGGCGATCGGCGCGTGCTCGCGCGAGGAGCCGCAACCGAAGTTCTTGCCGGCCACGATGATGTCGCCCGGCTTGACGCGGGCGGGAAACGCGGGGTCCGCGTCCTCCATGACATGGGCCGCCAGTTCCTTGGGGTCGCTCGTATTCAGGTAGCGGGCGGGAATGATTTCGTCCGTGTTGACGTCGTCGCCGAATTTGTGAATCTTGCCCTTGATGATCACTTTTTCACCCCCACTTTCCAGTTGCTCCCCCGGACTTCTTTCGGCAGCGCCAGCCGCCCCTTGATCGCCGAAGCCGCGGCGACCGCGGGCGAGGCGAGGTAGACCTCGCTCCCGGTATGCCCCATGCGCCCGACGAAGTTGCGGTTGGTCGTGGCCACCGCCCGCTCCCCCTGCGCCAGGATGCCCATGTGGCCTCCCAGGCAGGGTCCGCAGGTCGGAGGCGAGATGATGCACCCGGCCGCCATGAAGATGTCCATCAGCCCCTCCTTGAGCGCCTGCCGGAAGACGAGGGGGGTCGCGGGCATGATGATGGTCCGCACCCGGGGGCTCACCCTCTTCCCCTTCAGAAGCTTCGCCGCCTCGCGCAGGTCCTCGATCCGGCCGTTGGTGCACGACCCGATGACGGCCTGGTCGATGACGACGTTTTTGGCCTTGGATACCGGCACGACGTTGGAGGGGAGGTGGGGCAGGGCCACGACCGGCTCCATGCCGGTGACGTCGAACACCTCGACCCGCTCGTACTCCGCGTCGGGGTCGGACCGGTAGTAGCGCGGCTTGCGCTGCGCCCGCGCTTCCACGTAGGCCCGGGTGATGTCGTCGGGAGGGATGATGCCGGTCTTGGCGCCGGCCTCGATGGCCATGTTGCTCATGGTCAGCCTCCCCTCCATCGACAGGCGGTCGATCACCGGCCCCGTGATCTCCAGCGCCCGGTAGTTGGCCCCTTCCACCCCCAGGCGCCCGATCGCGATCAGGATCAGGTCCTTCCCGGTCACGTCGGCGGGGAGCCGTCCCTTGAAGACCAGCTTGATGGTCGGCGGAACCTTGAACCAGGCCTTCCCGGTCAGCATCGCCGCGCCCAGGTCGGTCGATCCCACCCCGGTGGAGAAGGCGCCGAGCGCCCCGTAGGTGCAGGTGTGCGAGTCGGCCCCGATCATCAGGTCTCCCGGAACGACAACCCCCTGCTCGGGCAGAAGGGCGTGCTCAACCCCGACCTCCCCCTGGTCCCAGTAATAGACGAGCTTCTGCTCCCGGGCGAAATCACGCAGGATCTTGGCCTGTTCGGCCGACTTGATGTCCTTGTTGGGGGTGAAATGATCGGGGACCAGGACCACTTTCCTGCGGTCGAACACCTTCCGGCCGTCGTTCTGGTAAAAGGCCTGGATGGCCAGGGGCGCGGTGATGTCGTTGCCGAGGCAGAGGTCGAGCCTGGCCAGGACGATGTCGCCCGGGCTCACGCTTTTGACGCCCGCCGCGCGCGCCAGGATCTTTTCCCCCAAGGTCATAGGTCTGGGCATACTGCATTCTCCTTTCAATGGGTGCGCCGCCCTGCGGGGCGGCCGCAACCGGGTGCCTTCGTGCTGTGTGCCGGGTCGGTCAGCGCCCGAGGTGTCCGCGCAGGATGGCGAGCATCCTGTGCAGGGGTTCCGCGGCCCCCCACAGGAGCTGGTCCCCCACGGAGAAGGCGGTGAGGTATTCATCCCCCATCATCATCTTCCGGATGCGCCCCACCGGCACCTCGAGCGTGCCCGAGACCGCCGCCGGGCTCAGGCGCCGGAGGGTGTCTTCCCTGGTGTTCGGCACCACCCGGACCCAGTCGTTGGCGCGCGAGATCCTGTCCTCGATCTCGTCGAGCGGGACGTTCCGGTTCAACTTGACGGTGAACCCCTGGGAATGGCAGCGCATGGCGCCGACGCGGACGCAGGCGCCGTCGACGGGGATCGCCTTCCGGGTGCCGAGGATCCGGTTGGTTTCGGCCATCCCCTTCCACTCCTCGCGCGTCTGGCCCCGCTCCACGGCGCGGTCGATCCAGGGGATGAGACTGGCGGCGAGCGGCGCGCCGAAATGTTTCACGGGCAGGTCGCCGGAGCGGAGGATGCCGGTCACGGCGCGGTCGAGGTCCAGGGCCGTGGCGGACGGGTCTGCGAGCAGCGGCCCGGCCCCGGTCCCGATCGCCGCCATCTGCGCCACCAGTTCCTGCATGTTCGCGGCCCCGGCCCCGGAGGCCGCCTGGTACGTCATCGTGGAGACCCACTCCACCAGGTCGGCCCGGAAGAGGCCGTCGAGCGCCATCAGCATGAGGCTGACGGTACAGTTCCCCCCGACATAGGTCCGGATTCCCGCGGCCAGGGCCTCCTCGATCACCGGGCGGTTGACCGGGTCGAGGACGATGCGCGCCTCGTCGGCCATGCGCAGGGTCGACGCCGCGTCGATCCAGTAGCCGCGCCAGCCGGAGACGCGCAGCTTTTTGTAGACGGCGGAGGTGTAATCCCCCCCCTGGCAGGAGATGGCGGCATCGAGCCGCCCGAGGGCGCCGATGTCGTGGGCGTCCTCCAGCACGGTTTCCCCCTGCCCGACGTCGGGCCCGCGGCCGCCGATGTCGGAGGTGGAGAAGAAATGGGATTCGAGGCCGGAAAACCCGTCTGTCGCGCGCATGCGCTCCATGAGGACCGACCCGACCATGCCCCGCCATCCGATGAATCCGACTCTCACGCTGTCCGTCCTCCCCGGGCCCCTCGTCCGTCGCGGGGGCCACCGCCTTATATTAGCGTATCTCGGTCCCTCCTCGCAGGGATAAAAATATATCCGCGGCAGCCGCGTGTCGATATAATGGGGGCATCCCGGGAATCATCGGAAGGATCGGATCCGCCATGGATCAGCGGCTCAGGGAGATCGCAGCGGAAGTCGAGGCGCACCTCGGCGTGCACCCCAATGTCTCCCTGCGCCTGCTGGCCGGGAAACTGGGCCTCGCCCCCGCCCTGGTCGAGGAGGCGCTCGCCCATGTCGAGGGGGGCTCCTTCGAGGAATTCCGGGAGCGCAAGCGGCTGGAGCGGGCGTTCCAGCAGCTCGGCGCGCTCAGTCCCGCGGCGAACGGTCCTTACGACATCGTGCGCGCGCGCCGCCGCCTGGCCGTCCCCCGGGCCACGGTTCGGTACGGGCGCCCCGTTTTCTACCGGCGCAGGATCGAATACTCTCCCCCCTGCCCGCTGGTCGATCTGAGCCGCGACGGGCTGGCCCTGCTGGCCGATAGCGCGGAAAGCCCCGGCCGGCGCCTCTCCCTGCAGCTGGCATTCCCGGGCCCGGAGCCCGCGGTCCGGGTCGAGGGGCGGGTGGTGTACGCCGTGGCGACCGGGATCGCCGGGTACCGCTACCGCGTAGGCGTCCGTTTCCTCCCCTTTGCGGCCGGGAAGGGGGGGAACGATCCGCGGACGCTGGAAGCCCTCGAGGGGATCGAGCGACAGTACGCCCCGCGGATAGCGAAGGCCTAAAGCGATACCACGGTTTCCCTGATCCCGAGAGCGTCGATCTCCAGGATCCCCACGGTGGCCGGCAGGTCGAACCGCCGCGGGCCCGCGCTCCCGGGATTGAAGTAGAG
>CAZWXG010000005.1:0-37262 GCA_964637825.1 uncultured Acidobacteriota bacterium | reverse complement strand
CGGTGGCCGGCAGGTCGAACCGCCGCGGGCCCGCGCTCCCGGGATTGAAGTAGAGTACCCCGTCCCGCCTCTCGGCCCCTGCAACATGGGAGTGCCCGAAGATCACGGCCGCCACATCGGCGGCACGGGGCTGCAGGTCGAGGCGGGAAAGGTCGTGGAGGATGTAGAGCAGCCTCCCGGCGACTTCCATCATGGCGGTTTCGGGCAGCGGGTGCGACCAGGGACCCCGATCCACGTTGCCGCGGACGGCCGTCACCCGGGCGATCCTCCCGAGCGCCTCCAGCACCGCCGGGTCGCCGATGTCGCCGGCATGGACGATGTGGGCGACCCCCGCGAGCGCCTCCACCGCTTCCGGGCGGAGCACTCCGTGCGTGTCCGAGATGATCCCGATCCTGAGGCGTCGCTCCATCCCTTCGTCCCTCCCCCCCTCATTCTGCCTGCGGATGACAGGGAACTCAATATGCTCGATTTCCGGTCCGAAATGGCGTTGCTGGATATATAATGTCACCTCTTTGAACCCGTAACCAGTGGATCGAAAGGTGACGCGCATGAGCCACAGCTCCAGGTATGAAAAGCTCATGGAACCCGGCCGCATCGGGTCCGTGAAAACGAGAAACCGGATCGTCAAGTCGGGGGCCGGGATGCTGATGTGGCACGAGGACGACGTGCATATGCGGCCGGAGGTTCTCGCCTTCTACGAGGGGATCGCCCGGGGGGGCGTCGGGCTGTTGATCGTGGAGTCCCCCACGATCGACTACCCCCTGGGGGTGCGGTGGAAGGAACGGTACCGCATCGACGACGACCGGTACATCCAGGGGCTCGGCGAACTGGTGGAGGTGATCCACCGGCACGGTTGCCCCACCTTCATGCAGATGAACCATGACGGCCCCTGGCAGGCGAAGCTCCCCTTCGCCCCCGAGCCCTTTTTCGAGGGGGAGCCGATCGGCGCTTCCCCCGTGACGCTCGACGCGGAGAGCGACTTCCACAACCAGGCTCCGCACGCGCTCACCGTCGAGGAGATCGAACAGGTCGTCGACAAGTTCGCCAGCGCCGCGTTCCGGGCCCGCAAGGCGGGGTTTGACGGCGTGGACATCAACGCCGCCAGCAGCCACCTGCTGCACAATTTCTTCTCCCCGTACTGGAACCGCCGGGAGGACGCCTACGGCGGGAGCGTGGAAAACCGGGCCCGCTTCGCCATGGAGGTGATCCGCGCGGTCAAGAAGCGCGCCGGGGGGGATTTCCCGGTCTCCATGATCCTGAACGGGATGGAAATCGGCCAGGCCGCCGGCGTGGATAACCGCCGCTGCCTCACCCACGAGGACAGCCGCGCCATCGCCCGGCTGCTCGAGCAGGCGGGGGCCGATGCCATCCAGGTCCGGAGCCACTGGCTCGGCTACCACGTGGGGGCTTATCTCCCCGAAGCCCTCTTCTACCCGGAGCCCCCCGTCCCGATCGAGTCCTTCCCCCCGGAGTACGATACCAGCCGCAGGGGGATCGGCGCCAATATCCGGATGGCGGCGGGGATCAAGGCCGTCGTCGGCATCCCGGTCACGGTGGTCGGCCGGCTCGACGCCGATCTCGGCGAACAGCTGCTGCGGGAGGGGAAGGTCGATTTTATCGCCATGACGAGGCGTTTGCTGGCCGACCCGGAATACCCGAACAAGGTGGCCGCGGGGAAGATGGACGACATCGCCCCCTGCACCGCCTGCGACAACTGCCTGGGGAGCCGCCGCTGCAGGATCAACGGCCTGCTGGGCACCCCCTACAACACGATCGAGCCGGCGGCCAGGAAGAAAAGGGTCCTGGTGATCGGGGGCGGTCCCGCCGGGATGTCGGCCGCCAGGGTCGCGGCGCTGCGCGGGCACACGGTCACCCTTTACGAGAAGGCCCCGGCCCTCGGGGGGCTGCTGCCGCTCGCCTCCATGGTCAAGGGGTCCCATCCCGAGGACCTGTCGCTCCTCATCCGCTATTTCGAGCGGCAGTTGAAGCAACTGGGGGTGAAGGTGGTCCTGGGGCGCGAGGTGAACCTCGACACGGTGGAGGCGATCAAGCCCGACGTCGTGTTCCTGGCGACGGGAGGGGCCTCCGTCGCGCCCGAAATACCGGGTGCGGACAGCTCCATCGTCCTCAGCGGCGCGGTGCTCCACCGGCGGCTGAAGTTCTTCCTGAAGTTCTTCAAGCCCGAAACTCTGCGGAACCTTTCCCGCTTTTACATGCCGATGGGGAAGCGGGTGATCGTGATCGGCGGGGCCATCCAGGGGTGCGAACTGGCCGAGTTCCTGGCCAAGCGCGGCAGGGAAGTGACGATCGTGGAACAGAAGGAGACGATCGGCGAGGGGATGGTCGACGCCCTGCTCGGGCACCTGATGCTCTGGTTCGGGAAAAAAGGGGTGAAACTCTACAGCGGGGTCCGGGAGATCGTCGGGATCAGCGACCGGGGATTGACCCTTGTCACCCGCGAGGGGGAACGGCTGACGCTCGGGGCCGACACCATCGTCTCCGCCCTGCCGCTCGCGCGGGTCGACGGGCTCCTCAAGGAGCTCGGGGAGAGGGTGCCGGAGGTGTACGCGATCGGGGACTGCAAGGACCCCCTCCTGATCGCCGACGCCATCGGCGCGGGAGTGCGCACCGCCCGCGAGGTCTGAATTTTCTTTGGACTCAACCCCGCCGCCATCGAGTGCTATGATTAGGGTCTTGCTGAGGGGGCAGGCGCATGGATCGAGTGGAGAAGGCGGTGATCATGGCGCGCGGGCTGGGGACGCGGATGCGCTCCCGGGACGGCTCCGCCCCGCTCGAACGGGGCCAGAGCGAGGTGGCCGACGCCGGCGTCAAGGCCATGATCCCGATCGGGCGCCCCTTCCTGGATTACGTCCTGAGCGCGCTCGCGGATGCCGGCTACCGCCGCGCGTGCCTCGTCATCGGCCCCGAGCACGGATTGATCCGGGAGTATTACGGGACCGAGTCCCCCCCCCGCCGGATCGCGGTCGAATTCGCCATCCAGGAAAAACCCCTGGGAACGGCCGATGCCGTGCTGGCGGCCGAAGGCTTCGCCGGGGGGGACCTGTTCCTGCTGCTCAACTCGGACAACTACTACCCGGTGGAAACCCTCGCGGCCATGGGACGCCTGGACCGGTCCGGGATCGCGCTTTTCGAACGGGAGGCCCTGGTGGCTTCCGGCAACATCCCCGAGGAGCGCGTGCTCAAATTCGCGGTCGCCAAGGCGGGCCCTGACGGCCTGCTCGAGCGCATCATCGAGAAGCCGAGCGCGGACGCCGTCCGGGAGCTGGGCCTGCCGGTCTACGTCAGCATGAACTGCTGGGTCTTTTCCCCGGCCATTTTCGAAGCCTGCCGGCGCATCGCGCCCTCGGCGCGCGGCGAACTCGAACTGACCGATGCGGTCCAGTACGCCATGAACACGCTCGGCGAACCGATCCGCGCCCTCGCCTTCCGGGGTTCGGTGCTGGACCTGTCCAGCCGCGCGGACATCGCCCCGGTGGCGGAGAGATTGAAGACGATCCAACCCAACCCCTGACCCGCGATTGCGGCCAAACGTCCCGGCCGGCGGCCCCGCGCAGGTTGCGGGCCCGCGGCCCGGGAACTGGAGAACGACCATGAATGCGTTAGAACACAAGCTCGGTGAACTCGCGGACAGAATTGTGGAGAACAACCTCTGGCGCCAGCGGGAATGCTTCAACCTCATCCCCTCGGAAAACACCCCCTCGCTCCTGGTCAAGCTGTGCGAGATCGGGGACCCCTCCGGGCGGTACGCCGAACACAAGACGGCGCTCAAGAAGGAGCTGGAGTCGCTGGCCGGGAGCGGCGCCCTCAAGGGGGACCAGGTCTATTACTACCAGGGGGCCGATTTCATCTACCGGATGGAAGAACGCCTGAAGGCCGAATTCGCCGAGTTCGTGGGCGCGAGCGACGTGGAAACGCGCCCGGTGAGCGGCCAGATGGCCAACGAAATCGTCTTCAAGGGGCTGGTCAAATTCCTCTCGGCGAAGCCCGCCGGGTTCCCATCCCTGAGTCCGACCGGGCGCCTGGCCTGCGTCATGAACAACGACCTCAATTACGGCGGCCACCTGTCGGCGCAGCCGTACGGCGCCCTGTACAATTTCGCCGAGGACCACATCGTCAATTTCCCCGCCGACGCGCGCAACCTCTACAAGATCGACGCCGAAAAGATGATCGAGCTGGTGGACCGGAACCGGCCGGCGCTGATCGTCTTCGGCAAGAGCATGTTTCTGCACCCCGAGCCCATCCGGCAGCTGAAGACCTTCCTCCATACCGTGCCCGAATACCGCCCGCTGGTGATGTACGACGCGGCCCATGTCATGGGAATCCTCGGGGCGGAGTTCCAGGATCCCCTGGGCGAGGGCGCGCTGGTGGTGACCGGGTCGACGCACAAGACCTTCTTCGGGCCCCAGCGGGGCATCATCGCGGCGAAGATCCCCGAAGGGTCCCCCTGGCGGAAGCTCTGGTCGGACATCGTCGGCCGCACCTTCCCGGGTTCCACCAGCAACCATCACCTGGGCACCCAACTCGGGATGCTCGCCGCGACCATGGAAATGAACGCGTTCAAGGCCGAATACCAGGCCCAGGTCCTGTCCAACGCGCGGGCGTTCGCCGCGGCCTGCGCCGCCGCGGGGATCCCCGTCGAGGGGGGTGAAGAGGAGGGGTATACGCGCACCCACCAGGTGCTCATCCGCGTCGAGCGGTTCGGGGATGCCAAGGAGGTCGCCTCCCGGCTCGAGGCGAACAACGTCATCACCAACTACCAGGCCCTTCCCGGCGACGCCACCTTCTACCATCCCAGCGGCATCCGCATGGGGGTCCAGGAGATGACGCGGTTCGGGATGAAGGAGCCCGATTTCGGCGAACTCGCGGGGCTCATGGCCGACATCATCGTGAGGAACAAGTCGAGGGCGGCCGAGGTCCGGGAATTCCGGGGCCGGTTCGCCGCCATGGAATACTGCCTGACGACGGAGCAGACCCTGCGCATCGCGCCCAGGATCCTCGAGAGCGTTTTCCCCGGGCAGGGGGCGTTTCGCGGGTTTGCCGAGGCGCTGAACAAACTGGGGTAGCCCCGGCCCGCCGGGGGGGAGACCCCCCGGCGGATGGGCTCAGGAAAACCGGAGGCCGCTGGGAAAGATCGACCGGCACTGGACGCCCCAGGCCCCGTCCTGGCAGGTCACGATCCAGAGCGCCTGGTAGGTGGCGTAGCGCGAGTCGTTGGCCTGGTGCATGCTGAACTGCAGTTCGAAGTGAACCTTGTCTTCGCAAAACTGGCGCATCGTGCAGGAATCCAGGGTGCTGTAGGTCCACCCCTCGCCGGCGAGCGACTGGAAATCGATCTGGAACGACTCGGGATCGTGGAGGATGCTGACATCGCTCCCCGCGATCTGGACGTGGGGGTAGTGGAGCGTGCGGCGCCCCCGCTCCAGGTCCCGCGCGTTGAGCGCGGAAAAGAAGTCGTCGACCGGTTTGCGCGCCTCCGCCTCGATTTCCGATTCCTTCATCCCGGCGGCGCTGATATAGCCCATCAGCAGCGACAACCCCCCCAGCACGCCCAGGGAAACCTTCGCCGCCTTGCCCCAACCGGTCTTCTTCTGCGTTTCCTCTTCCGACGGATCGACCATACCCCGATGCGCTCCTTTTGACGTTGCAGACATATTTTGTATCGGGACCTCCCCGGAGTCAATCCCGGGCCGGGCCGGAGGACGGCCTCCAGGCTGTCGGGTCTCCGTGGTCGTCAGGCGGACTGTTCCTGCAGGTATTCGGCGTATTCCCCGGCGCTGAGCAACCCGCGCAGTTCCTCCGGGCGGGTGATGCGGATCTTGATCATCCAGGCCTCCCGGTGGGGGGACTCGTTGATGAGTTCGGGCTTTTCCGCCAGCAGGGGGTTCACCTCCACCACCTCTCCTGCGACGGGGCAGAAGATCTCCGACACCGCCTTGACCGATTCCACCGAGCCGAAGGGGTCGCCCGCCTCGAAGGTGTCTCCCACCTCGGGCAGGTCCGCGAACACCACGTCCCCGAGTTCATGCTGGGCATATTCCGTGATCCCGATGGTCCCGATCTCCCCCTCGACGAGGATCCACTCGTGGTCTTTGCTGTAGACATAATCCGCAGGATACATCGATCCACCTCCTGTTGCTGGGTTGCCGCTGCTCGCGCCTTCCCGGGTCCTTGGGGGCGTCCTCCCCCAACGGTGATTATAATGCCAAAAGGTGTTTCCGCGCCCGTGTATTCTGCGACCGGGGCGCGCCCCCGCGGGGGTCAGCCGGCCGTCTTGTCGAAAGCCGCGAGGGCCAGGAGCAGGGGGAGGTAGAAGGCGGAAGCCCCGAGAAGCCGGCGCGCCGAGGCCGGGTCGGGCGAGCGGGCGAAGCGGAGGGCGCGCACCAGGAACCCGGCTCCCAGGAGGAGGGCGCCGGCCAGGTACGCCGTCCCCGCCATCCCGGCGGCGGCGGGGAGCAGGGAGCAGCCGAGGAGGGCGGGGACGATCAGGCGCACCTGGCGCCCCGTCCTCCCGCCGTCGGGGTCGATGACCGGCAGGATCGGGATCCCGGCCCGGGCGTAGTCGTCCCGGTGCATCCAGCCGATGGCGTGGAAATGGGGGAACTGCCAGAGGAACACGATCATGAACAGGATCCAGGCTTGCGGCGGGACGCTGCCCGCGGCCCCCGCCCACCCGATCACGACGGGGAGCGCCCCCGAAACGGCGCCGGCGGGGACGCAGAGCCATGTCCGGGTTTTCAGCGGGGTATAGACCAGGAGGTAACCGGCGATCACGAGGAGCGCGAGGAGGCCCGTGAGGGCATTCACCAGCAGGAAGAGCTGGGCGAGCCCGGCGGATGAGAGGATGGCGGCGATCCACCGCGCCCGGCCCGGCGCGAGCCGGCCCGAGGCGAGGAGACGTTCCCGGGTGCGGCTCATCAGGGCATCGCGCCGTCGCTCCGCGATCATGTTGAACGCGCCGGCGCCCGCCGCCAGGAGCCCCGCCCCGACGAGGGTATGGAACAGGGGCACGAGCGGGACCGGGCCGGGACACCCGAGGTAAAAGCCGGAGAGGGTGGTGAACAGGACCAGGGAGGTGAGCCGGGGCTTGGCGAGTTCCACGAGTTCCAGAACCCGGACCCGGGTGCGCGCCCCGGCCGCGATCATCTTACCCGGAGGATTCATCCCGCGTGCGCCCCCCGGCGCGATCGGCAGCCGGCCCCGCGGGTTCGTCGGGCGGGCGGGAGGCCGATCGCGCCCGGTCACTTTCCGATCTTCATTTTCATGAAGAGCAGCCCCGTGAGGAGCTTGGGATAGAAATCGGTCGATTTCTGCGGCATGCGCTCCCCCAGGGAGGCGATGCGCTGCATGGCGGCGGCCGAGGTCGGGTTCAGGAAAAAGGCCGCCTGGTACCCCCCCTCGTCGATTTTCCGGACGCCCGCGTCCCTGCCGCGCTCGTAGTCGATGTGCGACTGCGCGGCCAGTTTCCGCTCGTCGATTCCCAGGTGCTGCTCCAGGATCAGGGAGTGGAGGATGCTGACGTCCAGGTCCCGGAAAGCCTCCGGGTGCCGGCGCAGGGCCCCGGTGTCCATCGCGGAGGGCTTCATCCGCAGCAGGTGGAACCCCGCCGCGCTGCCGGCGTAAAAGCCGAAGACATGGTCGTTTTGTCCCGCCCTCATCCCCTCCCACAGCTCCGCGGCCGAACGGGCCGGCTCCACCGTGAAATGCTCCCCCAGGCGCTCCAGCAGGGACCGGGGATCGAAGCCGTCGAGGTCGCGCAGCAGCCGGTGGGTGGCCAGGATCGTCACCCCGGAGTCGCTGTTGAAGCAGGTGACCATGCGCTTGTCGAACGATTCCATCCCCTCCGGCCGCCAGCCTTTCGCGGCGCACTCGTTCATGAAATTGACCGAGGTTTCGAAGCGGTGGTGCCCGTCGGCGATGAACAGGTCGCGGGCGCTCATGGCGGCGCGGATCGTGTCGAGCGCCTGCGGGTCGGTGATCGCCCAGAGGCGGTGGACGGCGCCGTATTCGTCGGTGACTTCGATTTCGGGCCTCTTGCCGGAGACGGCGGCGTCCATGACCCGGTCCACCGTGCGGGCCTCGTCGGCGTAGAGCATGTAGATGAGGTCCTCGTTCCCCTCCAGGCTGCGCATCAGGTTGAGCCGGTCCTGCTTCGGCGCCGCCAGGGTGTGCTCGTGCGGGATGATGGCCGATTGCGACCGCCCGAGGTCCAGCAGCGCGATGAACCCGCGCTGCAGCCGCGTCTGGCCGTCGATGGTGTACTCCTGGTAATAGGGGTAGAAGGCCGGCCGGCTGTCCTCGACCAGCACCCCCTCCCCGATCCACCGGCGAAAGGTGGCGCCCGCGTCCGGGTAGCCGGTCTCCGGGTCGCCGCGCTTTTCGAGGTTCAGGGTGATGCGCACGACGTTGTAGGGGGAGGCCTGGTAGTACCGGTCCTGCATCCCGGGCGTGGTTTTGTCATAGGGCTGGGCGACCACCCGGTCGAGATCCCCCACCACCCCTGGATCGTAACGGTATGCGCGGAACGGGTAAACCAGAGCCATAGTTCCTCTCAACGGTAAATGTTCGTGCGGCCGCGTCCCGGGCTCGTCATCCCCGGAGCAGCCCCAGGGATTCCAGGACGGCGGAGACCCGTGCGCGGGCGCCGTCCGAAATCGGGCAGAGCGGCAGCCGGTAGACCTCCTCGATCAACCCCATCATGGCAAGGGCGGCCTTGACCGGAATCGGGCTCGATTCGACGAAGTTGACCTTCATCAGCGGGTACAGGGTGCGGTTGAGCCGCCGCGCCTGCTCCCAGTCCCCCTCGAGGCAGGCCCTGGCCAGCCGGGCCATCGGCCCCGGCGCCTCGTTGGAGGCCACGGAAATGACGCCGTGCCCCCCGGAAGCGATGAGGGGGAGGGTCAGGGAATCGTCGCCCGAAAAGATGCGGAACCCCTCCGGCGCCCTCGTGCAGATCTCCCCGATCTGGGACATGTCGCCGCTCGCCTCCTTGACCCCGGCGATCCGGGGGACCTCGGCCAGCCGCAGCAGGGTGTCGGGCAGGACGTTCGAGCCGGTGCGGCCGGGCACGTTGTAGACGATGACGGGGAGGCCGGTCGACTCGGCCAGCGCCCGGTAGTGCCGGTAGATCCCCTCCTGCGTCGGCTTGTTGTAGTAGGGAGACACCGAGAGGACGGCGTCGGCCCCGATCCGCTCGAGTTCCGCCGTCATCGCGATCACCTTCGCGGTGTCGTTGCCGCCGGCGCCCGCCACGACGGGCACCCGCCCGGCGGCGGCCCGCACCGTCGCCTCCACGACCGCGAGGTGTTCGTCATGCGTGAGCGTCGGGCTTTCGCCCGTCGTTCCGCAGGGTACGAGAAAGTGAATGCCCTCGCGGATCTGCCGGTCGACCAGCGCCGCCAGGGCACTCTCGTCCACGCGGCCGGCGGACGTAAACGGCGTAACCAGGGCGGTGCCGCAACCCGCGAGTGCTGTCAGATCGGCCATGATAGGTTTCCTCCACGTCGGGCCCGGCCCCGGGCCTAGGGCAGTCCCACGATTTCACGAAAGACCAGGCGAAAATCGTACATTCCCTTTTTCCCCGCGATCCAGCGCGCCGCCAGGAACGCCCCCTCCGCAAAACCCTGGCGGCTGCGCGCGCGGTGCTCCAGCAGGAGGGTGTCCGCTTCGCTGTCGAACCCGATCACGTGGGTGCCGGGAATGAACCCCGCACGGACGGTGGCGATGGAGATGTCGTGGTCTCCGAGGTGGGGCCGCATCAGGTCCCGGAGGTCGAGCGCCGTCCCCGAGGGCGCGTCCTTCTTCTCCCGGTGGTGCTCCTCCAGCATGAAGGCGTCGTACCGGGGGATCATCCCGACCAGGCGCGAAGCGTGGGCGACGATTTCAAAGAACAGGTTCATGCCGGGCGAGAAGTTGGCGCCGTGGATCAGGCCGATGCCCGAATCCGCGACGAGGCGCTCCGCCCGCTCGCGGCCGGCCGTCCACCCGGTGGTGCCCACCACGAGGTTGACCCCCGCGCGGGCGGCCGCCTCGATATTCGCCATCACCGCTTCCGGCTGGCTGAATTCGACGGCGACATCCACCCCCTTCATGGAATCGACGGTGATGCCGCGCCCCCCGGGGTTGTCTTCGACGTCCAGCCGGGGACCGACGTCCCACCCTTCCCGGACGGCGATCGCCTCCACCATCTTCCCCATTTTGCCGTAGCCGAGCAATGCGATTCTCATCCGCGAACCCTCCTTTGGCCTCCGGCGGGGCGGCCCGTCACTCGAATATCCGCGGGTCGACCTTTTGAAAAAAGGCGTCGTGCAGACTGCGCACCGCTTCCGGGAGCCGGTCGTCGTCGATGACAAAGGTGATGTTGATGGCCGAGGCCCCCTGGGAAATCATCTGGATCCTGATGTCGCGCAGCGCGCTGAAGGCGATGTGGGGCAGGCCGGGGACGTTGCGCACGTTGTCGCCGACGCAGCAGACGATCGACTTGGACCCCTCGATGTTGACTTCGCCGATCTTCTTGAGATCCGTCACGATGTCCCACAGGTTCGAGGTCTCGTCGACGGTCAGTGACACGGATACCTCGCTGGTCGCGACCACGTCCACCGGCACCCTGTGCTGTTCGAAGATTTCGAAAATCTTCTTCAGGAAACCGTAGGCCATCAACATGCGGGTCGAGGTGACGTTGACGACCGTGATCCCGCTCTTGTAGGCGATGGCTTTGACCGGGTTGTCGCAGCAGGGCGCCTCGTCGGTGATCAGGGTCCCCTCGTGGTCCGGCTTGGAGCTGTTGAGCACGTGGACGGGGATCTTTTTCCGGACCGCGGGGATGATGGTGGCCGGGTGCAGCACCTTGGCGCCGAAATAGGCCAGTTCCGCCGCTTCGTCGAACGAGATGACCCGGATGCGCCGGGCATGCTCGACCATGCGCGGGTCGGTGGTCATGATCCCGTCCACGTCGGTCCAGATCTGGATGTCCTCGGCGTCGAGCGCCGCCCCCACGATGGCGGCCGTGAAATCGGAGCCGCCGCGACCGATGGTGGTCGTGATCCCGTCGCGCGTGCGCCCGATGAACCCCTGGAAGACGGGGATCTTCCCGCTCCTGAGCACCGGGCGGAAGTGCTCCACGATGGCGGCGTCCGTCAGGTCGAACAGGGGGGCCGCCCGCGTGAAATGGTCGTCGGTGACGATGCATTCCCGGGCGTCCATCAGTTCGGCCGGCAACCCTTCGTTTTCCAGCAGCCGGGCGATGATGAGGGTGGACAGCCGCTCCCCGTAACTGGCCATGGCGTCGGTGATGCGCGGGGTCAGCTCCCCCAGCGCCGCGAGGCCGCGGACCAGGTCTCTCATTTCCTTGAAGTAGGTGTGAATCGTTTCGGAAACCTGGTCTTCCGCGACGGCGATACCGAGCCTCTGCGCTTCCCTGAGGTGCCGGTCCCTGATTTTCGCCAGCAGGTCCAGCGCTTCCGGCTTCTTCCCCCGCGCCGCCGTGCGGGCGACCTCGAGCAGGTTGTTGGTCGTCTTCCCCATCGCCGAGGAAACCACGATGGGCTGCTGGTTCCGCCGCGACCGGATGATCCCGGCCAGGCGCAGGAGCGCGTCCGCGTCCTGAACTGAAGTGCCGCCGAATTTGCAGACGATCATGATCTATTCCAGGAATCCTTGAGCCCCGCGCTATCCTGAATTCGGAAGGGGGCCCGCCGGGCGCCGTCGGGGCCCGCGTGATTGTCGAAATCCCAAGTCCTTCAAAAGACACGCATTTTCGCACAACGCGCCGGACGGGACAAGACCTTCTTGGGCGGCGCGGGCGTCAGCCGCGCGGCAGGGCGAATCCCGCGCGGTTCGCCGCGCGCATGGCGATGGCCTTCAGGGCGACGGCGCCCTTTTCCCGCGCGGAGAGGCGTATGCGGTCGCCGAAGACGTCGAACCGCCGCTCGGCGATCCGCTCGAGGATCCGCTCGTAGATCTCGATCATGGCCCACAGGGCCGGGCGGCTCGACACCTCGACCAGCGGGATCAGTTCCCGCGCCTGGCGGTAATACTCCCGGGCCCGCTCGGCCTGGTGTCGCATCAGCGCGCGGAACCGGTCGTCCAGGACCCCGGCCGCGAGTTCCTCGGGAGCGTAGCGGAAACGCCGGAGATCCTCGAGCGGCAGATAGATGCGCCCGCGTTCGGCGTCCTCCCTGACGTCCCTCAGGATGTTGGTCAGCTGGAAGGCGATGCCGCACCGTTCGGCGAGTTTCTCGGCCCGTTCCCCGCTCGCCCCGAAGATGCGGAGGCAGACCAGGCCGACGGCCGAGGCCACCCGGAAACAGTAGCGGTACAGTTCCTCAAAGCTTTCGTACCGGCTGATTTCCAGGTCCATCTCCGTGCCGTCGAGGATCCAGTGGAAATATTGCGCCGGGATGGAAAACTTCTGGAGCGTGTCGCGGAAGGCGGGGAGGATCGGGCTGGCCGAATCGCGGCCCGAGGCGGCGGTGTCGAGCTGCAGCCGCCACCGGCGGAGGCGCTCCCTCCTGTCCCCGGTCCCGCCCTCCTCGTCGGAAATGTCGTCGCCATGGCGCATGAAGGCGTAAACGGCGCAAAAGGCGAGCCTCTTCTCCGCGGGGAGGACGATGAACGAATAATAGAAATTGCTCCGGCTGCGGGCTATGGCTTCCGCGGACCGGTAAGACTCCATCAATTCCGGTGTCATGCGCTTCTCCGGGGATCCCGGGCGTGCGACCCGCGGCCGCTCAGGGGATGATGGCGATTTTGAGGTCCCCGTTGCGGTTCAGGAGCCGCTCCAGGACGCTGCCGAGCGCGGCCAGCTGCTCCTCGCCCGTGATCAGGCTGCGGGCGTTCACCTTCCCCCGGTGGATGGCTTCCAGGGCCTCGCGGATGTGACGCGGCGTATGGTGGAAGTTGGCCTTGATCGTGATTTCGGAATAGTGGATCAGGGTGCTGTCCAGCGGGATGTGCGTGCCCGAGGGGCAGCCGCCGAACAGGTTGATGGTTCCCCCGCGACGGACCATGCCCATCGCCTGCTGCCAGGTTTCCCTGATGCCCACCGCCTCGATGACGACATCGGCTCCGCGTTGCCCCGACGTGATCCTGCGCACCTGCTCCACCACGTTCGAGTGGGTGGAGTCCACGACGTGGTCGGCCCCCATCGCCCCGGCCATGGACAACTGGGTCTTGCGGTTGCCCAGCGCGATGACGCGCGCGCCCATCGATTTCAGGACCTGGACGAACATCAGGCCGATCGGTCCCACGCCGATGACGACGACGGTGTCCCCCTCCTCGATGCCGGTCTCCTCCGCCGCCCTGATGACGCAGGCCAGGGGTTCCACCAGCGCCGCTTCCTGGAAAGCGACGCTGTCGGGCAGGATCAGGAGGTTCTGGCGCACGATCCGTTCGGGGATCTTGATGTATTCGGCGTAGGCGCCGTTGATGAACTGGAGGTTTTCGCAGAGGTTCGCCAGGTGCTTCTGGCAGAAGAAGCATTCGTTGCACGGGCCGGAGTTGGCGCTGACCACGCGCATCCCGGGGGAGAAGCTTTCGACCCCCTCGCCCACCTCCTCGACGACACCCGCAAGCTCGTGTCCGAAAACGGAGGGAGGGACGATCATGCGCGCGTGGAATCCCTGGCGGTAGACCTTCAGGTCCGTTCCGCAGGTGAGCGCCGCCTTGATCCTGACCAGGACCTCGCCTTTCCCTATGCGGGGGACGGGGATCTGCTCGATGCGCACATCCCGCTTCCCGTAGAGGACGGCGGCGGTCATTTTCTCTCTGCTTACCTTCATCAATTCTCTCATGGTTGTATCACGATTTTTAGCGAACGGGCAGAGGGGTGTGATGCAAGCCGTATTCCCTCCGGGAGACGTTCCAGGGGGAACCGGTGGCTGATCAGCCGGGCCACGTTGATCCTTCCTTCGAAAATCATCTGCGCCGCTTTTCCCTGGAGTTCCACCGAAGCGCTATAGCTGCCGATGAGCCTCTTTTCCTCCATGCAGATGCTCGAGGCGTCGACGGGTATCCTCTCGCCGGGCACGGTCTGGGCGAAAAGCAGGACGCGCCCCCCCCGGCGGACGATGCGCTGGGCGTCCGCCACCGCTTCCGGGCTGGCCGCGGCCACGATGGCCAGGTCGGCCCCCCTGCCGTCCGTCATGCCGGCGACCGCCCGGCCGATGTCGTCCCGGGCCGGGTCGAGGGCGGCCTCCGCCCCCAGCTCCCGCGCTATTTCCAGCCGCGCCTCGAGGAAATCCAGCCCCAGGACGCGGGCCCCTTCCGCGCGGGCGGCCTGCATCATCAGGAGCCCGACCGGCCCCTGCCCGTAGACCACCACCACCTCCCCCGGCTCGAGGGACGCCGTTTCCAGCGCCTTCAGGCAGGTGTTGAGCGGCTCGAGGAAGCTGGCTTCCTCGAAGCTGACGTGGTCCGGGATCGGCACGGTCCCCCCGGCCACGATCCAGTCCATGACCCGGACATACTCGGCGAACCCTCCCCCGGCGGGCTCGAACCCGGCGGTGGTGCCGGTGCGCCGGTAGAACGCGCACTGGGAAAAGAGCTTTCTTTCGCAGTAGAAGCACTCCCCGCACGGGATGTGATGGTGGGTGGCCACCCGGTCCCCGACCTTGTACCCCTTGACCGCGGCCCCCACCCCGGCCACGACCCCGGCGACTTCATGGCCGAAGATGCGCGGCGGGGGGACGAGAGCGTATTCGATCTTCTTCAGGTCCGTGCCGCAGACGCCGCACGCCCGCACCCGCACCAGGATCTCCCCGTCCAGGATGGCCGGGACCGGGACATTTTCCACGGAGATCTCCCCGGGGCCGCGGTAAACGGCGGCGCGCATCTCCTGACCGTTGCTCGGAAACTGCCGGTTCTGGGACATCATCGCTTTCTGTCGTTCGCCTCTGTCGTTCTTTGCCTGCCAGGGCAGACCCGGACGTCAAATGGTATCGGAGCGCAGTTTCGAAACACGACCCTGCGCGGAGGCCGGCTGCCAGTCGTAGCGGAAATAGTCGACGGCCTCGCCGAGCGCCTTCTCGACCGGCCGCGGGTGGTAGCCCAACTCCCTGCGCGCCTTTTCGCAGCTGATGTACATTTTGTAACGGGACATCCTTACCCCCTCGAGCGGGATCGAAGGCTCGCGCCGCAGCAGGGTCCCGGTGATGAAATTATCCAAAGTACCGGCCATGAGGGCGACGGTCCACGGAATCCGGAAGCGGGGGGCCCGCCTCCCGCAGAGCTTCGCCAGGGCGTCCAGGATCTCCTCGAGGCTCCAGTTCTCGCCTCCGAGGATGTAGCGTTCCCCGACCCGGCCCCTGGTTTCGGCCAGGAGGTGCCCCTCGGCCACGTCCTCCACGGCCACCAGGTTCAGCCCCGTTTCCACGTAGGCGGGGAGCCTTCCCCTGAGAAAATCGAGGAGGATCTTCCCGGTCGGCGTCGGCTTGATGTCTCCCGCGCCGACGGGGGTGGTCGGGTTGACGATGACGACCGGGAGCCCTGAGGTGGCGAATTCCCCGGCCACCTGTTCGGCCATGAATTTGGAGCGTTTGTAGTGGCCGATCATGTCGTCGAGCTTGACGGGGGTGTCTTCGTCGGCGGGGACGCCGTCCTTGCGCATGCCGATCGTTCCCACCGAGCTGGTGTAGACGACCTTCTCCACCCCGGCTTCGCAGCAGGCGGACAGGAGATTGCGCGTGCCGCCCACGTTGTTGTCATAGATTTCCTGGGGGTTGCGGGCCCACAGGCGGTAATCGGCGGCGATATGGTAAACGCGGCTGCAGCCCCGGACGCACCGCAGCAGCGACATGGAGTCCTTCAGGTCGCCGATGACGATCTCGCATCCGAACGCCTCGATGTTCGACCTGGGGCTGGAGTTGCGGGCCAGCACCCTCACCCGGTCCCCCCGGAGCAAAAGCTTGCGCACGACATGGCTTCCGATGAAGCCGGTTGCGCCCGTGACAAAAGTGATTTCCTCGTTCATGGAGCCGCTTACCCGAAGAAGGCTATCCCTTTCATTTTCAATGTTACCGCCGCAGTCCGGTGGATGTCTTCCTCTTTAACGAAACGATAAACAGGAAACTATAGCCCAAGTGCATCCTTTTTCCAACCTTGGACATCCCCGGGCGGGCTTTTCCTCATTCCAGGGCGCGGCGGGGGTGATGGGCCGCAGCGGCCTCGGCCAGTTCCGGGGGGAGCGAGAATTGGACGTGCTCGACGATGCCGCCGTCCGATTCGACGTGGGGGTACCCCAGGCGGTTCAGATAGAGCACCACCCTCTCGACCAGGTCCTCCGGGGCGGAGGCGCCGGCGGTCAACCCTATGGTTTCCACGTCCCGGAGCCAGCCGAGCTGGATGTCCTCGATGTCGTCGATAAGGTGGGCGGGCACCCCGGCGCTCTGGGCCACCTCGACCAGGCGGCGCGAATTGGAGCTGTTGGCGGAACCCACGACCAGGATCAATTCCGCCTTTTTCGTCAGTTCCAGCACCGCCGCCTGGCGATTCTGGGTCGCGTAGCAGATATCCTCGGAATTCGGGGCCTTGATGCGGGGGAACCGCCACCGCAGCTTCTCCACGATCCTCCGGGTGTCGTTGATGCTCAGGGTGGTCTGGGTGAGGTAGACGATCCGGGCGGGATCCGCAATCTTCAGTTTTTCGATGTCGTCTTCCGGGTCGAGAACGGTGATGTTGCCGGGGGCTTCGCCCAGGGTGCCGATGACTTCGTCGTGATCCGAATGGCCGATGAGAACGATCGCATAGCCCGACCGGGCGTATTTTACGGCCTCGTTGTGCACCTTGGTCACCAGCGGGCAGGTGGCGTCGATGACCTTCAGCCGGCGGGCCGCCGCCTCGTCCCAGACCTCGGGGGGGACGCCGTGAGCGCTGAAGATGACGCGGCTCCCCGCCGGCACCTCGTCCAGCTCGTTGACGAAAATGACCCCCTTCTCGTGGAGCCCGTTGACGACGAACTTGTTGTGCACGATCTCGCGGCGGACGTACAGCGGCTGCCCGTAGGCTTCCAGGGCGAGTTTCACGATATCGATGGCGCGGACCACCCCCGCGCAGAACCCGCGCGGAAATGCCAGGACCACCCTCCTGTTTCCTCTTCCGTTCATGCTCTGATTATACCCCAGCGTCCGCGGATGCACCCCCTCATTTGGCACGTTGACGCGCGCCGGGGGTTTTTGGTACTATGCCTGCCGGTTACGGCGCTATCGTCTAGGGGTTAGGACGGGTGGTTCTCAGCCATCAAACCGGGGTTCGATTCCCCGTAGCGCTACCAACCCCCCGCTCGCTTCCATCCCCTGCCCGGACCGGGAAGGTACGGTTTCCGACCTGGCACGGTTCTTCCTTGTCGGCCCCTCCCCGGAATTCAAGGATCAACATGGTGATGTCGTCGAGCTGAGCGACCCCCTCGGAGAAGGCCAGCACGGCCGCCTGCGCCGCCGCCAGCATCTCGGGGACCTGAAGCCGGGCATGGGCCCGCAGAACGGAGACCAGGCAGTCGAGCCCGAATTCCTTCCCCGCCCGGTCCTGGGCTTCCACGATGCCGTCGGTGAAAAGGACGAGGCGGTCTCCCGGCCCGAAGCGCGCGCACGCCGACCGGTACTCCTCGCCGGGGAAGAGGCCGAGGACCATCCCCCCGGCGGTCAGCTGCTCCATGGAACCGTCGCGGCGCAGGAGGAGCGGCGGGTTGTGCCCGGCGTTGACGTAGCGGCAGCTGCCGTCGGGGCAAAGGATCCCGAAAAAGGAGGTGACGAAACGGTTGCCGATCCCCCTCAGGGCGAGGTTGCGGTTGATGGAGGCGACGACGGCCTCCAGCGGGGAGTCGAGATGTCCCTGGGCCGAAAACAGCCCCTGCACCAGGGAAGCGATCAGGGCCGCCGGCATCCCCTTGCCGGCCACATCCCCGAGGGCGAAGCCGAAGCAGTCCCCGTCCAGGTCGAAGTAGTCGAAGTAATCCCCCCCGATCTCGTAGCAGGGGAGGCTGTGGCCGCACGCCAGGACATATCCCCGGTCCCGGACGGGGGGCGGCAGCAGGGTCTGCTGGATCTCCCGGGCGAGCGCCAGTTGTTCCTCCATCCGGCGCTTGTCCTGCAGATCCTTATAGAGTTTCGCGTTGTAAATCGCCATGGCCGCTTCCATCGCCAGCGTCTCGAGCGCGTCCACCCGGGTGCTCGTCAGCCGCGCGCCGACGCTCGCGCTGTCCAGGTAGAGGACGCCGATGATTTCGGCGCACCGGGCGGTGGACGGGTTCGCGTCGTCGTGCAGGGGGACATAGCGGAGCGGGACGCAGGAGATGCTGTGCAACCCGATCTGGCGCGTGCTGTCGTGCCATTCGGCGCCCGTGCCGTGCGCCAGGTCCTTGATGAAGATGGGGCGGCCGGTCCGGTGGACCTCCTCGGGGATCCTGCGGCTGGTCTGGAAGCAGGACCCGTCCAGCGGATGCTTGTGGCGGCTCCGGGCGCATCGGAATTCCAGCGAACCGTCAAGCTCCCGGAGCATGATGAAACCGCGCTCGGCCATGGTGAGTTCGATCGCCGTATCCACGACGAGCGACAGGAGGTCGTCCAGGACCGCAATGGAGCTCAAGGTCCGGAAAGCGGCGAAGAGTTTGCCGAGGTCCCTGAAACTGCCCATGGACAGCCCCGCCACTCTTCCGGGGTCGGAGCTCCCCAGGAGCGATCCCAGGATGTCGGCGACGTGAAAGGTGAAGCCGATCCCCTGCGTGCCGCCGAGCTGGATCTCGTCCCCGTTGGCCAGCAGGGCCTCCTCCACGCGCACGCCGTTGACGAAGGTCCCGAGCTTGCTGCCGAGATCGCGCAGCAGGTACCCCTCCTTGCGCACCACCACCTCGGCGTGGGAACGGGAAATGCAGATATGGTTGAGCGTCAGGTCGTTGTGGCCGCCGCGCCCGAGCGTGAACCGCGGGGGGGTGAGGGAGACCCAGCGCTCCTCCCCGGTTTCGTCCAGGTAAAACAGCCGCCCCTTGGGGAGGGAAGGGTTGGTTTCCCCGCGCGGGGAGAGCCGTCGCGTCGAGCGGCGGAGGCTGGCATCGAGGGCCTCCGGGGTCAGGGGGGGGAAGAGGATGTCGGCCGCCCCCGCGCGCCAGAGGTCCAGGATGGATCCCTCGTCCGCGTGATCGCACACCAGCACCACGGGGAGGGCCGGGGGCGAGCCCGCGAGCCCGGCGATCATCGTCGCCCCGCCGCCGCCGTCCCGGGAACGCAGGTAGACCAGGTCGATGTCCCCGCCGTTCAGCCTTTCGACGGCTTCGTCCAGATTCGCGGCGGCGGCCACGCGGTGGCCCGAGCGGGAGAAGTGTTCGGAACAGAGCCTCCATTCGGCGGGGGCGAGCCCCGCGAACAAAAGAGAATAGGTATCTTCCATGGTCCATCCTCCACGGAGTTCACCTTTCTTCATGCGCTGCGGGCCGGATCGGCGGGGACGGTGCAGGTCCTCCGGTTCCGGATCAGATCAGGATGCGTTGACTTCATTCTATGCCACCGCGGCCCCCGGTGAAAGGCCTGTTCGCGGCGCGGACGGGCCCCGGGCCGCGGGGAATCTTTTCATTGATCCCCTGCCGCCTTCGCCATACAATGGCGCGGTTGGCGGAGCGATTCCCGGATTCCGGCAATCCTTTACATCAACAGAAGATCCCGAGAAATCCACAGGGGCGCTCGCCGGGAACGGGAGGTCGCGTGAACATTCACGAATATCAGGCCAAGCAGATACTGGCGCGGTTCGGGGTGCCTGTCCCCCGGGGGGAGTCGGCCTCGAACCCGTACGAAGTCTACGAGATCGCGGCGCGGTTCGGGGGCAAGGTAGCGGTCAAGGCGCAGATTCATGCCGGCGGCAGGGGCAAAGGGGGCGGGATCAAACTGGCTGCCTCCCCCGCGGAGGCCGAGGAGATCGCCCGCGCCATGATCGGCATGACGCTGGTGACGCGCCAGACCGGGGGCGGGGGGCGCATCGTGCGGCGGGTGCTGGTGGAAGAGGCGCTCCCGATCCGGAAGGAGTACTACCTGGGAATCCTCGTCGACCGCGGGAGCCGGCGCCCCGTCATCGTGGCGTCCCCTGCCGGCGGGATGGACATCGAAAAGGTCGCGGCGGAGACCCCCGGGCTGATCTTCCGGGAGCTTGTCGACCCCCGCGTCGGGCTGCAGCCCTACGCGCTGAGAAAACTCGCCTTCCACCTGGGCCTGGCGGGCGGCCTGCTGACAGAAACCACCCGCATCATCGGCGCGCTCTATCGGGTGTTCGAAGAGGTCGACGCCTCGCTGGTGGAAATCAACCCGCTGCTTCTGACCGAATCGGGCGCGCTGTGCGCCCTGGACGCCAAGATCGTGCTCGACGACAACGCGGCTTACCGCCACCGGGAACTGCAGGCGCTGCGCGATTTCGACGAGGAGGAGCCCCTGGAAATCCAGGCCTCCCGCCTGGGGATCAACTACATCCGTCTCGACGGCAACATCGGCTGCATGGTCAACGGGGCCGGTCTGGCCATGGCGACGATGGACATCATCAAGATCGCCGGCGGGAATCCCGCCAATTTCCTCGACATCGGCGGCGGGGCGTCGGCGGACCAGATCCGGAACGCGTTCCGGCTTCTCCTTTCCGACGCCAACGTCGGGACGGTGCTCATCAATATCTTCGGCGGGATCGTGCGTTGCGACCTGGTGGCCCGGGGGGTGGTGGAGGCCGTGCGGGAAGCCGGAGCGAAGATTCCGGTCGTCGTCCGGCTCGAAGGGACCAACGTGGACGAGGGGCGGCGCATGCTGCTCGATTCGGGGCTCGCATTCACGGTTGCGGACGGGATGAAGGAGGCGGCGGAGAAGGCGGTCGCCCTGGCGGGATGACCGGTCTCCCGGGGAGAGGAGGTTGCGGTGACGATTCTGTTGGACGGAAATACGCGGCTGGCGGTTCAGGGGATCACGGGCCGGGAAGGCTCCTTCCATGCGCGGCAATGCCTGGAATACGGCACGAAAGTCGTCGCGGGGATTACCCCCGGCAAGGGGGGGACGGAGTTTGACGGGGTCCCGGTGTTCGACACCGTCGAGGAGGCGGTGGCGGCCGAGGGGGTGACGGCGACGCTGATTTTCGTCCCCGCCGCGCGCGGGGCTGACGCCATCCTGGAGGCGGCAGCCGCGGGAGTCCCGCTCATCATCTGCATCACCGAGGGGATCCCGACGCTGGACATGACGCGGGTGATGGCGCTGATCACGGGCTCCGGGAGCCGCCTGATCGGACCCAACTGTCCCGGCGTCATCTCGCCGGGGAAATGCAAGGCGGGGATCATGCCGGGCCGCATCTTCCGGGAAGGACACGTCGGGGTCGTGTCGCGCAGCGGGACGCTGACCTACGAGGCGGTGCATCAGCTCTCCCTGCGCGGCATCGGGCAGTCCACGTGCATCGGCATCGGGGGGGACCCGGTCATCGGCACCCGCTTTGTCGACGCCCTCGAGTTGTTCGAAGGGGATCCCGGCACGCACGCGGTGGTCCTGGTGGGGGAGATCGGGGGGACGGCGGAGGAGGAGGCGGCGCGGTACATCCGGGAGAGAATGACCAAGCCGGTCGTGGGTTTCATCGCGGGCCGGACCGCGCCTCCCGGAAGACGCATGGGGCACGCGGGCGCGATCATATCGGGGGGGAAGGGGACCGCGGCCGAAAAGATGGAAACGCTCGAGCGGTCGGGCGTGCGCGTGGTGTCGAGTCCCGCCGATATCGGCGCGGCGATGGCCGAGCTCCTCGACGCGAGTTGACCCTCCTCCTTCCGGGGAATCCCCCGGTGGCTCCAACCCTACACATTTTTTGAAAAGGATCGTGTTATGTCGAATGATAGAGCGCCCCGTGAACAGGATATCCTGGATGCCCTGAAGCAGGTCGAGGACCCGGATCTCCACAAGGACATCGTCAGCCTCCATTTCATCAAGAACCTGAAGATCGACGGTGGCACCGTCTCCTTCACGATCGAACTGACCACCCCCGCCTGCCCGGTCAAAAAGGAGATGGAACAGTGGGCGCGCGAGGCGGTGCTCGCGGTGCCCGGAGTCAGCGACGTCCGGATCACGATGTCGGCGGCCGTGACCCGGGGGGCTGCGGGGGAGGGGAAGCAGTCGGTCCCGGGAGTGAAGAACATCGTCGCCGTGGGGAGCGGCAAGGGGGGGGTGGGCAAATCCACCGTGACCGTAAACCTCGCCGTGGCCCTGGCGCAGACCGGGGCCGCCGTCGGGATTCTCGATGCCGACATCTACGGGCCGAACGTGCCGCTGATGATGGGGATCGAGGGGAGGCCCCGGGCGGTCGGCGACCGGATCCAGACCCTGTCGAACTACGGCGTGCGGGTCATGTCGATGGGCTTTCTGACCGACCGCGACGACCAGCCCCTGATCTGGCGCGGTCCGATGCTGCACAGCGTGATCCAGCAGTTCATCCGCCAGGTGGACTGGGGGGAACTGGACTACCTCCTCGTCGATCTCCCGCCCGGCACCGGCGACGTCCAGCTCAGCCTGACCCAGACGGTTCCCCTCATGGGTGCCGTCATCGTCAGCACGCCGCAGGACGTGGCGCTGCAGGACGCGCGCAAGGCGATCGCCATGTTCCGGCAGGTGCACGTGGAGATCCTCGGGATCGTGGAGAACATGTCCTATTTCCAGTGCCCCAAATGCAGCGAGCGGACCCACATCTTCAGCCACGGCGGCGGCGCCGCCACGGCCTCCCGCTACGGGGTTCCCTTTCTCGGGGAGGTGCCGCTCGACGTGGCGCTGCGCGAGGGGGGGGACGCGGGCAAGCCGGTGACGGCCCTGGCCCCCGACTCGACCGCCGCCGAGGCCTTCCGCCAGATCGCCCGGCAGGTGGCCGCCCAGGTGAGCATCGCCAACGCCCAGAACGTCGGGGTCGTCATCGAATAGTGCGCGTCCTGGCCCTTCACCCCGGCGCCCTGGGGGACGTCATCCTGTCCCTCCCGGCGCTGGGGGCCCTCCGCCGGGCGGAGCCCGGGGCGGAGATCACCCTGGCGTGCGACGCGGGCCTGCCGGGCCCGCTGCTCGCGCCGTACGCGGAAAGGGTCCTCGCCCTTTCCGCCTTTCCGCTCCACCGCCTCCACCGTCCCGCTCCCCCTTCGGAGGAGGACACCCGTTTCTGGAAGAGCTATGACCGGGTCGTCTCCTGGACCGGAAGCGCGAACCCCGACTTCGTCCGCAACCTGCGCTCCCTCCACCCCGGGGCGCGCATCGCCCCCTGGCGCCCGGAGCCGGGGGAGACGCGCCACGTCGCGCGCATCTTCGCCGATTCCCTCGCTCTCCCCCCTCTGCTGACGCGAGAGCTGCCCCCCGCAGGCATCCGACCGGGCGCCGCGGCGCTGGAGGCGGGTGGGCGCTGGCTCCGGGAGCAAGGGTGGGACGGCCAGAAGGCGCTCGCGATGCTGCACCCCGGGGCGGGGTCGGCGGGGAAGCGCTGGCCCCCCGAAAATTTCATCGGGTTGGCCCGCCTCCTGGCGCGCCGGAACGATCTGGAGCTCATCCTCATGGAAGGCCCGGCCGAGGCGGGGCTGGGGCGGCGCATTGCCGAGGCAGTCCCGGGGTCGCTGCTGTGCGAGGGGGTCGCGCTGGGGCCGCTCTCCGGCATCCTGGCCCGCTGTCGCTTTTTTGTCGGGAACGATTCGGGGGTGACCCATCTCAGTGCCGCGCTGGGGGTCCCGACCGTGGCCCTGTTCGGGCCGACGGCGCCGGCGCAGTGGGCCCCGCTCGGGGAGAGCGTGACCATCCTCCGGGACGGGGCCGGCCGCCTGGGAAACATCACGGTCGCCGCCGTCCTCGAGGCGATGAGGAATCAGCCGGCGAATGCGCTCCGGAGCAGCCAGGCGTTATAGCCGATGTAGGCGACGAGCAGCAGGCTCCCTTCGTAGCGGTTGATGCGGCGCGGGCACCAGAAGCCGTAACCCATGACGAATAGCGAAAGGGTCAGGGCCGACATCGCCAGGATGTCGCGGGAGAAGACCTCGGGCGGGACCGCCAGGGGGTGAATCGCCCCGGCGAGGCCGACCACCGCCAGGGTGTTGAACAGGTTCGAGCCGATGATGTTCCCCAGTGCGATATCGTGTTCGTTGCGGCGGGCGGCGGCGAGCGACGACGCCAGTTCCGGCAGGGAGGTGCCCACGGCCACGATGGTGAGGCCGATGACGAGGTCGCTGACGCCGAAACGGTGGGCGATCTCCACCGCCCCCCAGACCAGCGCGCGGGAACTGGCGATCAGCACCGCGAGGCCCACGAGGAGGCGAAAGGCCGCCCGGCGGGGGGGCATGGGGTGGATGCCGAGTTCCCGCTCCATTTCCTGCCCGAAGTCGTCGGCCTTTCGCTGCAGCCCCTCGCGCACCGACCAGGCGACCAGGATGCCGAAGACCAGGAGCAGGACCATCGCGTCCAGCCGGGTGATCTCCCCGTCCCACACCTGCCAGGCGGCGAGCCCGGTGACGGCGGCCAGCACCGGGAGTTCCCGCCGCAGCACGCTCGAATGGACGGCGATGGGGCTGACCAGCGCCGTCAGCCCGAGAATGAGGGCGATGTTGGTGATGTTGGAGCCGTAGGCGTTGCCGAGCGCGATCCCGGGGTTCCCCTCCATCGAGGCGATGGCCGACACCACCAGTTCCGGCGCCGAGGTGCCGAACCCCACGATCACCATCCCGATCAGCAGCGCCGGCAGCCCGAAGTGGCGCGCCAGCGCCGCCGCCCCGTCCACGAACCAGTCCGCGCTCCAGACCAGCAGCCCCAGCCCCACGACAATGGCCACCACCGCGATCAGCATAGTCCCCCGCAAGCCCGAAAAAATACCATCATACCCCAATCCGCCCCGGCTTTCATGCGCGGACCGGCCGGCCTCCTAGGCCCCGGCCCCGCGCCGGTTCATCGGCAGCACCAGGATTTCATCCACCCGGCGGCAAAGGTCGGCCGCACAGCGCGCCATCAGTTCCGGCGTGACCCCCTCCTCGTTTTCAAGATCCCAATATTCCACATACGCCTCCGGATTTTCGGCGATCCTTTCCATATGGGCCCGAACCCCGCGCAGCCATTCGTCCTCGGACCGAAACCGGCTGGCCATGGCACCCAGCTCGCTTTTCAGGGTATCCGAGACGCAGGCGGCAAGGACGACGAGGGCCCAGGATTTTTCACTCAAATCGTCAGTGTCCATGAAAACTCTTTCCTTGATTCAATCCCTGAACGGGGGTTGGACTTGACGGATCGATCGTTCAGCGCAGGTCGTACCAAACCCCGCGGCCGGCGCCGTGCCGGTTCAGCGTGCCGCGTTCGACCAGTGCACGGAAATGCACTTTCAGCGTGTTGCGGCTGGCGCTGGTCAGCCTGATAGCCTCCCCGATGGTGACGCGGCCGTGTTCGCGGGCGAACTCGACGATCTGAAGTTGCAGTTCCGGCATGGCGGCCAGGACGACCTTCTCGCGCTCGACCTTCTTCTCCAGGCGCCTTACCTGCTCGGCCAGGGAACGGAGAAAAAACAGGAGCCACGGCTGCCAGTCCGGCGACCCGGTGCGGATCGTGCCCTGGGTTTGATGGAGCGCCAGGTAATAGGCTTCCTTGCTCCCTTCGATCACGCTTTCCAGGGAACTGTAAGGCACATAGGCGTACCCGGCCTCGAGGAGCAGGAGCGTGGTCAGTACGCGGGAGAGCCGGCCGTTACCGTCCTGGAACGGGTGGATCTCGAGGAAAACGACGACGCACAGGGCGATGATCAGGAGCGGATGCAGTCGGGCCGCATCGCGCTCCCGTTTCACCCAGGCGACCAGTTCCGTCATCAGGAGGGGGGTGTCGAAGGGCGCAGCGGTCTGGAACACGATACCGATCTGTGCTCCGGTCTCATCGAAGGCGGCGACGCTGTTCGGGTGGGTCTTGTATTTGCCGCGATGCCAGATGTCCTTTTCGCTGTAGCGCAGCAGGATCTGGTGCAACTGTTTGATGTGATTCTCGGAGAACGGGATGTCCCGCCAGGACGAGAACACCAGGTCCATCAGTTCGGCATAGCCGGCCACCTCCTGCTCGTCGCGGGTGGCAAAGGATTTGATCTCCAGGTTCGAGAGCAACCGCTCCACTTCCCGGTCGGACAGTTTGCTCCCCTCGATCCGGGTGGAGGAGCCGATGCTCTCGATGGTGGCCACGCGGCGCAGGGCCGACAGGCGCTCCGGCGCCAGGTTGCGCAACGCGCGCCAGGCGCCCTTGAACTCGTCGATCCCCGCGATGAGGCTCAGGATCTCAGGGGTGATCCGGATGGTTTCAGTCCGCAGCATGAACCAATGTTACGCCCATTTACACCCATTTGCGAGGTACCATTATGGAGATATCCATTTTCGCCCAATCGAACTGCCAAAACCCGGCTTCGCCACCCTCGGCTTGTGCCCGCCTGGCGGCTCTGAGATGTCGCAGCTCATATCACAGCTCGGTGTCGCAGGCCATGTCGCGAGTTTGTCGCAAGTTGCCCCCCAAGTCACACCTCAAGTCAGCCCCCAAGTCGGCAGGGCTATTCTTCATCCGGTTTTTCATCTCCGGCTGATTCGATCTGCTTCACCATCCGGTCGAAGTCGCTTTCAAACAGCCGGTCCTGCGCGATGCGGTATTTCTCGAACTCGCTTTCGGCGTGGGCCTTGGCGATCTCCGCCGTCACCTTCCCGGCATCCTGAAGAATTTCGCGGTCGGTGGCGGCAATAAAGCGATTCAAGCGGGTTTCCCAATCCTGCATGGTCATGGGGATCTTGCGCAGGGCCATGTCTTCGGCCACATCGAGATAGGCGTTCACCAGCCGGGCCAGCTGCGCCATTTCCTCTTCGGTCAGGTAGTTCTTGGCTATGCTGACGTCGAACTTCTGGATTTTCCCTTTTGGGGCATCCTTCCAGGTGGCCAGGCCCATATGCTGTTTTTTGGCATCGGCGCGGTTGACGATGACCTCCGCCGCCGTCTGGCCGTGGATCGCCCAGTGCAGCTTGTTCTGTACGGTGGCGAAAAAGCGCATGGTGGCCTGGGCGGTGAAATCGTAGTCGATGGCGGTGGCGTAGATGTCGGTAATTTTCTGGTAGAACTTGCGCTCGGAGAGGCGGATCTCCCGGATGCGCTGCAACTGCTCTTCAAAGTACTGTTCGGTGAGGATGGAGCCGCCGCTTTTGATGCGTTCGTCGTCCATGACGTAGGCCTTGATGGTGTACTCCTCAATGATGGTCGTGGCCCACTTGCGAAACTGCACGGCACGCTCTGAGTTGACCTTGTACCCCACGGCGATGATGGCAGGCAGCTTGTAGTGCAGGGTGTTGTAGTTCTTGCCGTCGCCGGCAGTTATTCGAAAATTTCGAATAACTGAATCCTCCTGCAACTCGCTGTCGGAGAACACCTTTTTCAGGTGGTAGTTGATGGTGTGGGTCTCAACATCGTAAAGCACCCCCATCATCTTCTGGGTCAGCCAGATGCTTTCGTCGGCATAGACCGCCTCAACGCCACCGCTGCCGCTGGCCGCGACAAAGGTCAGATATTCGGCGGCAGAGGAACGGATGATCGAAAGCTCCTTTTTTCCAAGGCTCTTCTGTTTTTTGTTCTTTCTCATCCCTGGACACCTCTTCTTTGCACCCGAAGGCGCGAGGGCGCGCGAACCTGGAAAGCGGCGTTACCGCCCGCGCCCGCTCGATGCGGGCGATCGGGGAGATCTGTCGGTTGGTGAGGGTGAATGTGGGCTTGAAACCATCCATAGCGCCGCTCAATAGTACTGCCGGATATATCCGAACGCCTTGTCGAACAGATCCTGATCCTTGACCTGGTACTTCACGTAAATCACTTTGCGCAGGGCCTTCTGGACCTCGCGCTCTCCGGCCTTGGTGTTTTGCCAGCCGGGGAACCGGACCAGGCGCACGATCTCGTCGATGTCGGTCACGATCCGCTCGACCACCATCGGCGTCTTGCCGTTCTTCACCTCGGCGAACAGTTCGGTCAGGGCCGCTTTGGCCTTGGCCTGTTCATCGACCGGGTCCACCTGCTTCTCGGCCTGGACGACCTCCTTGGCCAGGGTCAGCAGCTCCTTGAGGAAGTCGAGGCTGTGGAGCAGGCCCTGTTCGTGCCGCTCCTTGAGCTTTTCGAGGCGTTCGCCCAGGGCGACAAACTTCGGATTGTCCTTGTGCTTGCGCAGGCGGGCGATGAGCTTGATCTCGATTTCCTTGGATTTCTTGTCCGGGTCCTTGGCATCGAGCAGCCCTTCGAGGACCTCGGCGTCCATCACCAGGGTGTCCAGATCGTCGCGCACCGTCTCCAGATGCACGTTCTCATGCACCAGCTCGATGGTCTTGGCCCCCAGGGCGTGCCAGAGCAGCTTGCCGTTGCCGCTCGGCGGCTTCACCGACTCATAGACCTGGGTCAGCCACTTGTAGTCCTTTTCATAAAGGCCGAGACAGGGATCGGGAGACAGCGCCTCCCACAGACGGGAGAGCACCGAGTATTCCGCCGCGAACTTGTCCCGGGTCTCGTTATCCGGCAGGCAATCCTGGGCCGCGATCAGCCCCTCGTAGCCGCCAACGGTGCGGTCCACGCCAGGGAAGAACGCCAGGCATCTCGCCACCACGCCGGGCAGCTCCTTCTTGAGCTCGTCCAGATTGGTGATGACCTTCTGCACCGCCTTTTCATCGAAATCGAGGGCCGTGGCCACGTCATCGAAGATGCCCAGGTAATCCACGATCAGGCCGTGGGTCTTGCCGGGGTAGACACGGTTGGTGCGGCAGATGGCCTGCAGCAGGTTGTGATCCTTCATCGGCTTGTCGAGGTACATCACCTGCAGAATGGGCGCATCGAAGCCAGTCAGGAGCTTGGAGGTGACGATCAGGAACTTGAGCGGGTCAATCGGATCGCGGAAACGGTCGAGGAGTTTTTCCTCCTCGTCCTTGGCCAGCTTCCATTCCGCGTACTGATCGGACTTTCCGCCCTGGGTGTGCATGACGATGGCGCTGGCCTCCGGGCCGACCAACTCGTCCATGGCCTTCTTGTAGAGCACGCAGCACTCCCGGTCGAAGGTCACCACCTGGGCCTTGAAGCCGTTCGGCTCCACCTTCTCCTGGAAGTGCTTGACGATGTGCTGGCAGATGGCGTTCACCCGCACCGGG
Source organism: uncultured Acidobacteriota bacterium (assembly GCA_964637825.1). GTDB lineage: Bacteria > Acidobacteriota > UBA6911 > UBA6911 > UBA6911 > UBA6911. The sequence goes on along the minus strand of CAZWXG010000005.1, from coordinate 8,125 downwards.
GCCTTGATCAGCACCGCCATCTTGGCGGCCCGTTTGGCCAGGTCGTCACGATCCAGCTCGCTCAGCTCATCGGTCATCTGGGAGTAGGCTTCGTCAATGGCGTCCTTGTTGATGTTCAGCTTCACGTCTACCGCCTCGAAATGCAGCGGCAGCGTGGCCTTGTCCCGGATCGAGTCCTGGAACGAGTAGCGGCTCATATAGCCCTGCTCATCCTCGTCCGCGCCGAAGGCCCAGAAGGTGTTGCGGTCCCGCTTGTTGATCGGCGTACCGGTCAGACCAAAGAGAAAGGCGTTAGGCAGCGCGTCGCGCATCTTGCGCCCCAAGTCGCCTTCCTGGGTGCGGTGCGCCTCATCCACCATCACGATGATGTTCGAACGCTCGTTCAGGCGGCCGTCCGCCTCGCCGAACTTGTGAATGGTGGTGATGATGATCTTGCGGGTATCGGCCGCCAGCAGGCCTTGCAGCTCCTGCCGGGTGGCGGCTCCGATCATGTTCGGAATATCGGCGGCGTTGAAGGTGGCGGTGATCTGGGTGTCCAGGTCGATGCGGTCCACCACGATCATCACCGTGGGGTTGCCGAGCTTGCGGTGCATCCGCAGCTTCTGCGCCGCGAATACCATCAGCAGCGACTTGCCCGAGCCCTGGAAGTGCCAGATCAGGCCCTTCTTGGGATAGCCCTTGACCACGCGGGCCACCATCAGGTTAGCGCCTTCGTACTGCTGATAGCGGCAGATGATCTTGATGCGCCGGTGCTTCTTGTCGGTGGCGAACAGGGTGAAGTTCTGCAGGATGTCCAGCACCACATGGGGGCGCAGCATGGAGCGGATGGAGCGCTGCACGTCCGCAATCGTCCCCTCGGCCTTGTTCTCGCCCTCGTGCCACGGCCCCCAGATATCGATGGGCATGCGCACCGAGCCGTAGCGATAGCACTTGCCCTCGGTGGCAAAGGAGAGGACGTTGGGCACGAACATCTGCGGCACGCTCTGTTCGTAGCCGTTGTGGATGTCACTGGCCCCGTCCACCCAGGTCACCGCCGGGCGCACCGGCGTCTTGGCCTCGCCGACCACCACCGGGATACCGTTGACCAGCATAATGATGTCGAAGCGGCGGCCGCCTTCCTTGATCGGATAGACCCACTGGTTGGTGACCACGTAATCGTTGTTGCTGAGATTCTCGAAGTCGATCAGGTGCACCGGCGTATGTTCGCCGCGCTCGCCGAAGGGCATGGACTTCTCGCCCCGCAGCCATTCGGCAAACAGTTCGTTGGCCCGCACCAGGCCTTCGCTCTGCACCGACAGCGGAATGGTCCGCAGGCGGTAGAGCACCTCGTCGGCGCGGTCAGGTTGGGCCTTGATTTCCGGGTTCAGGCGGATGAGGGCGTCGCGCACCATCGACTCCACCAGCACGTCGGAGTGCTGACGGGGCAGCTCCTCGGTGGACACGAAGCGCCAGCTTTTGACTTCGCCGCCGTAGCTCGCAAGCTCTTCGGCAACCATGTTCGAAGTCACGCCGCCGCAGAGCGTGTCGAGAACCATCTGATCGACAGTGTTTTCTTCGTTAAACATGGCAAACTCCATTACTAAGCAGGCCACATGACAACGACTGCTTCAGTTCCGTCGTCTTAGCGATTTGCTCTGATATTATGGGCCTCGCCGCCTTCAACTCCCTGAAAAGTAGCTCCACGAGGGCTTGTTCTTTATCAGACGGTACAGGCACATCCATTTCTTTAAATTTGATTGCAGTTAGATGGGCTATGGTGGAATGTCCTGTAAGAGCTTTGAATAATCCTTTCCTGTCAGCCCACATCATAAATTGCAGCATTACTTCCGATGAGAAATGGGAAATAGGCCGAAGTCGATGCAGTGCCTTTTGGTAGTAGCAATTTGCAATTTCCCTATGCCATATTGCACTGCGTCCTACCTCGCCCCCTTCACAGACAAGAATGTCTCCTGGGGCCAGTGCAAACTTCTCACGCTCTTTTTCAGAGAAGTCCATTTCCTGGACCTTTTCCAGATCAATACGATCCCATTGGACATTGTAATTGGCCAAGTATGGAAATGATGAATTTCCCGTTTTGGCCTTTGGTGACAGCATTTTTCCAAGTTGAACGGAAAATAGGTTTTTCAGCTTCTTTGTTGGCCAATTCTTTCTGGAGAAAAATTCCACTCTGTGAACGGATATCAATATGTTTAGAACTGAATAAACGCATCGCCATTGCTCCACCGCCTCATCCGCCGCCCACAGGATCTCGGCAATGCGCTTCTGTTCATCAAGCGGTGGCAGCGGGAATTCAAAATCTTGCAATGCGGTCCAACTGGTTCTCGGTGACAGCGAACCGGCTGAGGTGCCAAGTGCATGATCAAAAAAGGCATCGCTCTGGCAGATAAATGGCAGAAGCTCGGGCAGTAGAACCTTTCTATTCTTCGGTTCGAACGTCAGGATGTCCCCCGAGCAAATGCCTTCAAACTCGGCATAGGCGACCTTGCGTTGATAGGCCCGGCGCTTGCCGAAGAGAGTCTGGCCCAGTACGAATTTGCGAGTAAACGAGGTGCCATCTGCTACGGAATTCCAGCGCCGAATGTGCAGATTCTCGGGGTCGATGTGTTCAAGCCCGACTATTCTTTCGACGCCATTTACCTCGGAATCACGCTCCACGAGGTTGGCGTTCTTCACCACCTCGCCGAACTTCACCATCTTCCAGCCGGGCTTCAGGGAACTCATATATTCCCTCCCGCGTGAATCACTTTCAGAGTTCTATCTACATAAGTCTTAAGCTCCCTGACTTCTGGTTCGTCGGCGACCTCGCCAGTCCCGCCGTGATGAAAACGCTGGCTGTACGTATTGATATGCGCAAGCTCCTCAACCAAGGGTTGGCAATGTGATAGCGGCGTTCCGGTTTGTGCTTCGCGAATTTTACGAATCATGTCACCCAGCCAATCGTTCTCTACCCATGCTTTAGGAAATTTAAGGTGCAGGTACTCCTCCAAGATGATACGAAGCGTATCTGCTACCTCTTTGAGGCGCTGAAGATGATCGGCGGGATTCTCCGAATAATTATGCAGGAGATGATAGTTCTTCAAATAGGCTTGACTGGGAAGAGGCGGAAACGGCTGCGCTTCGAGGGTTGCCGGGGCAATGAGTGGATTGAGGACGAAGGTCTTCGCTTGCGTCCCGGGGCGCCTCTCAACCGCTCGGGCGAATTCGAGGTCATGCGAAAACACAAAGCACTGATTAACAATTCCGGCAAGGTGATGAATTCTTTCGATAGTACATTGGCGGCGACTGCGATCCTGATTATGATAGGGGTCGTCGAAAACTACGACTGATCTACCTGCATCGGACGCCATTTCCACCTTGGCCAGGAAAAATGCGAGGGACAATGCGCTGCGATCGCCGCCACTGAGCGTATTTGCTAGGGAAACTTGAGATGGGTCAGACGCAGATTCTGGTGTAGCAGAAACCCGTTCTCCTCTTAGCTCGATCGCGAGTTGACCGGATGGACCACCCCTGAAGGTTACCCCGTCACTGACAATTCGGAAATCCGCACCAAAAAGCGTCAAGAATTCATTAATTCGTGCGCCATAACGCTCGAAAAGTTGATTGGATTGCTCACGAAGCGCTTCGTTGGCTCGTTGCTTCTCCTGTTGAGCTGTCGTTTTCTGACGGGTAGCCACATCGTATGCTGCGTAAGCATCTACGGTCACCTGCTCATGCCGTTTCTTGGCAGCATTCAATCCAGTCAATCTTTGCTGTAACGGTGACAGATCAATCACTCCAGCATTAGCCTGGCGATTTTGTAGTTCACCGTTTATCTTAGTCAAAGCTTCATTGTACGCTTTTAGTGCGGCAGTCTTCTCATTCCAAGAAGTTACTGCGGCGGACTCTTCAGCGGTCAGGGGGGCTTCGCTTCCCGGGTTTGCCTGCTTTCGTGCCAATGCAGAATCTATCGCCTGATGAGCGGCTTGCAGCAAAGCGATTATGGTTTCAATGTCATCAATTTCCGGTAACACAAATTCAAAACCAGCAGCGTCCTTCCACCAGTCCTGTTCGGTCTTGTGAGAGGTGAGGGTTTGCCTAATCTGATTTTGCGCAGCTTCACCAAATGCGCCCTGGACAGCAGACTTCGTTGATTCCCGAAGCTGTTCCTGCGCTTGCAGTTCGCCGGAGAAAAACGAACGATATGCATCCAGAATATCCAGACCCTGCATATCCTGCCCACAGTGTGGGCAAGCTGTACTGCTTTGAGCATCGAAACCTTGTTTGACCCAGCTTAATGCAAGCCCTCGAGAGGTGGCGGCGAGGTGATTCCTGATCTTTTTTTCCGCAGCCAAAGAAGCTGTATCGAGTGTCGAGCTCAATACCCAATCCAATGTCTCTGGAACTTCAGCTATCGGTAATGTAGCCAGTGGCCTGCGAGCCCGAATGGCAGCCGCTTTTGTTTTTATTTGTTCGGCTGTCCTCAAATCGCTGGCTGCTTCATCGATTTTGGTGTCCACATCATCTACAGAGGCAAGATTTCTGAACGAGTCTATGGTGTGACCAGTGGGAATGAGCTTTGTGAGGTTTGATTGCGCAGTATTGACCTCAGCGGTGGCGTTGCTTAGTTGCTGCTCTGCCGTATCGACAGCCTGTTTCAATGCGATGGCTTGATCGCCGATTACCAGCCCATATAAGTTACGGCGCTGATCAACGCTGATGTGATGCCCGATGAAAACATTTTCTGCTACAAAACGGTCATCATAGACATGAATCGGCGGACAATTATCACGCTCATGCCAATGAGCGTCATGGAAACGGGTTGCTTGTCCACCTTCTAGCAAAACGACAACTTCTGGCTGCACGTCTGATCCAAGTCTTTTTCGGCCGATTACATAAGCGGGGTTGCCGGTACCAAGAGAACGGAACACATCGCACAGGGTACTTTTCCCACATGCATTGCTCGCGTAAATCACGTTCAAACTGGAAAAATTGCCTTCCGTGCCTCGCATGGGGTTCAGTGCGGAAAAACGGCCGACTCCTTTTAGCACATTAATTCGCTTGATCATTTCTCTTCATCCTTGAGAATGTGAACAGGCAGTTTTCCCGACTGTTTTTCCAGTCGTTTTTCATCAGATCTCACCCGACGTTCCAACTTCTTGATGTCCTCTTCTGGTGGAAGTTTTTCCGGCTTGATACCGCGTTGTCCAAGCATGTTGCGCACACTCACGCTGTTCTGCACATGCTCGCTGGTAATGGCGTGTTCGCCCCACAGATCCTCCTGTTGTACGTTATGATTGGTCATCTCGGTGGCCAGGTTTTTCGCGGCTATGGTCAGGGTCGGTAGGAAGTCGGCCAGTGGGCGTGTTTTGGTGATTCCGTAGCGATCCTTCATCACCTGGGTTGTATTCCCGCCAAAGAGCGCCGCATCTCCTTTGGACCGAATCCGGCCGAAACCGGCATCATCAACGCCGCGCTCATAAATGTTCTGGGATAGCGTTTTTTCCGACTCCCGCAGCCGTTCCCGCGCATCAAGCCGGGCTTGCAGGCGCATCCGATCCTCGATCAGTTCCTGCTTGCGGGTCTGGATGGCAAAGTAGCTCTGCGCAAAAGCGATGGGTTCCTTGCGTGGGTCGCCGTTCTGGGCTATCAGATAGCAGGCGTAGCGGGTGAGCATGAAGTCTTCCACCGGTCTCTGGCCACCCTTGCCGATCTCGATCATTTTCGTGACGCCACGAAAATGATCGTCCGCTTTGTAACCCGTTGTTTCACAAGACTCTATGGCGCGCTTAATGGCGGTCAGGAAGTTTTCCCAGCGGGCATAGCCGAGAGGTTCCATCAGATCGCGGGCGAACCAGAATTCAATACCTTCGTCGGGTAGGGTCTGGCTCAGGGCGTCAAACCGGCTTTGCAGTTTCTGAACGGTTTCTGGTTTCATTGAGCTGTTCTCCCTATTGAATCCGCAGATTGTGCAGATTCACGCAGATTTTCTGAATCGGTTTTTAATCTGCGCCCATCTGCGGACAGTCCTTTTTCAAGTACCTTAAAAAGACCGTCCATCGACTCCCGCAATGCCATCGAGCTTTCCTGCCAGTTCGCAATGGCCTGCTTGAGGCTGACCGTTTCGGCCGCGCCGTTGCCATTGCCGTTTATGTTGTCCGCCCGCACGTAGAGCGGGATGCTGAGATTGCTGGCTTTCTCCCGGATCTCGTCATTGCCGACCACCCGGGCAAAGCCGTCCTCGTCACCGAAAGCCTGGTAGGCGGCGACAATGCGCTGGATGTGGTCGTCGGTGAGGAAGCTCTGCGCCCGCTCGCGGGTCACATCGTTCACCGCGTTGATGAAGAGCACCTTTTTCCTGCGCTCCTTGGGCTTGTTCATCCGGCAGATGACGACGCAGGCTTCCATGGGCGAGTTGTAAAAGAGGTTGGGACCGAGGCCCAGCACACACTCCACCACGTCGTGGGCGACCAGCTTCTCGCGCATGGCCGACTCTTCGTTGCGGAAGAGCACGCCATGCGGAAACAGGATGGCGCAGCGGCCGCTCTTGGCCTTCATGCTCTTGATGATGTGCTGCCAGAAGGCATAGTCGGCGCGGCCCTGGGGCGGCGTGCCGTAGATGTTCCGGCCCCACGGATCGGCGGACCAGGCATCGCGGTCCCACTGCTTGATGGAGTACGGCGGATTGGCCAGGACCACATCGAACTGCATGAGCCGGTCGCCTTCGACAAAGGCGGGATTGGCCAGGGTATCGCCCCGGACGATGCGGAAGTCCTCGATGCCGTGCAGGAACAGGTTCATCCGACCGATGGCCGAGGTGAGCAGGTTGCGCTCCTGGCCGAATAGCCGCAGGTTCCGCCACTCCTTGTTCTGCCGCTTCAGGTGGGCGACGGCGGAGAGCAGCATGCCCGCCGAACCGCAGGTGGGATCATAGATCGACTCACCCGGTTTGGGTTCGAGCATCTCGGTCATCAGATGGACTACGGTGCGGTTGGTATAGAACTCCGCAGCGGTGTGACCGGAATCGTCAGCGAAATTTTTGATCAGAAACTCATAACCCACGCCCAACTCATCCTCCGGGCAGTTTGCGAGCGAAAGCGTCCGCGAGCTGAAGTGCTCGATAAGCTCGCGCAGCATTCGGTCCGGCAGACGGTCCTTGTTGGTCCACTGGGCATCACCAAAAACACCGTACAGGGTGTCGGGGTTGGCTGTTTCAATCGCCCGCAGGGCGTCCTGGATGGCCCTGCCCACGTTTTTGACCTTGGTGCGGGTGGCCCTCCAGCGGGCGTCCTCCGGGATCTGGAAGCGGTGCTGCTCAGGAAGCGCGGCGTATTTCTGATCGCCGCCGGATTCATTCAGCGCATCGGACATCTCCTCGTCGTACACGTCGCAAAGGCGCTTGTAGAAGAGCAGCGGGAAGATGAACTGCTTGTAGTCGCCGGCGTCGATGTAACCACGCAGCAAGGTGGCGGCACCCCAGAGATAGGATTCGAGTTGGGATTGAGAAATGTTTTCCTTCACAACAGGCCTTCCCGAACCAGCAAATCTTTCAGCCGATCCTCGGCCGCATACGCCGCCTGCAGCGAATCCTTGAGATTGGCGATGGTCTGGTGGATGGTCATCGATTCCTCCTCGATCACCGGCTCCACGTAGCGGGGGATATTCAGGTTGAAATCGTTTTCGCGGATCTTGCCGAGCGTGACCACCCGGCAGACCCCTTCGACATCCTGATAGCCCTCGTACCAGCGATGGATGTTGTCCACGTGTTCGGGCAGCAGTTCGTTCTGGGCGCGGCCGGTCTTGAACTCTTTCGATGCGTCGATGAACAGCACCTTCTGGCGGTGGGCTTTGGGCTTGCTGTCCCGGAAGACCAGTACACAGGGCGCGAGACCGGTCCCGTAGAAAATGTTCTGGCCGAGACCGATCACCGCTTCGAGCAGGTCCATCTCCAGCAGCTTGCGGCGGATCTCGCCCTCCTTGGACATGCGGAACAGCACGCCATGGGGAAGCACCACGGCCATGCGCCCGGTCTTGCGGGCCATGGACTTGACCATGTGTTGAACCCAGGCGAAGTCGCCGGACTTGGCTGGCGGTAGCCCGGCAAAGTTGCGGCCGTAGGGATCGTTGATCCAGACGTCGTCCCCCCACT
>CAZWXG010000004.1:37754-41676 GCA_964637825.1 uncultured Acidobacteriota bacterium | reverse complement strand
AGGACGGAAGTGCGGTGTGCCCGATGCGGCTCCCATCTGGGTCATGTGTTTGACGACGGGCCGAAGCCGACGGGGATGCGGTATTGCATGAATTCGGCGGCATTGGTTTTCGAAGAGATACCCTGAAGCCTGTCCGGACCGGCATGCCGCGAGGAACCGATCACGCCGATTTTCGAAGCGGCTTGATTTTCAGATACTCCCCGTCAGCCGCCTGGCGCGCGTTCCATAAATCGACATCCTGCTGCAGGCCGAGCCAGAACTCGGGCGTCGTATCGAATAACCTCGCCAGGCGGTGAGCCATGTCCGCGCTGACCGGGCGTTTTTCGCGCAAAATTTCGTTGATGGTTCTCCGCGAGACGCCAAGCCTTCCCGCCAACGCTTCCTGAGTCCATCCTATCGCCGGCATGAGCTCTTCACGCAGCAGTTCGCCGGGATGGGTCGGCCGCAATCCTTTCCAGTTTTTCCCCATATGCTAGAATTAGTCCTTTTTGGAGAAAGCATGCTGCAGATCAAGGGCCTGGGCAAGGCGTTTCGCGGGGAATGGCTCTTTCGCGCGCTCGAATTCCAGATCAACGAGCGGGACCGCATCGGCCTGGTCGGGGACAACGGCACCGGCAAATCGACGCTGATGAAGATCCTTGCGGGGCTTTCCTCCGCGGACGAAGGGGACGTCATCGGCGCCCGCGACCTGACCTTCGGCTACCTGCCGCAGGACGGGGTGGTCGCCGGGGGGCGCAAGCTCCTGGACGAGGCGCTGACGGTGTTCGAGTCGCTCCGGGCGATGGAGCGGGAGATCCGCCGGCTGGAGCACGAACTGGCGGAGACGGAGCCGGGGGGGGCGGAGCACGACCGGAAGATGGAACGGTATTCGGTCGTGTCGCAGCAGTTCCGCCTGAAGGAGGGGTATTCGCTCGAAGCCCGGGCCGCCGCGGTCCTGCAGGGGCTGGGGTTCAGCCGGGAGGACATGGAGCGCCCCTGCCAGGAGTTCAGCGGCGGGTGGCAGATGCGCATCGCGCTCGGGAAGCTGCTCTTGCAGCAGCCGAGCCTGCTCCTTCTCGACGAGCCGACCAACCACCTGGACCTCGAGGCGCGCAACTGGCTGGAGGGGTACCTGCAGTCCTACCCCAACGCCCTGGTCCTGGTGTCGCACGACCGCTATTTCCTGGACGCCTCGGTCAACCGGATCATGGAAATCCGCAACCGGTCGGTGCACTTCTACCGCGGCAACTACGCGTCGTTCCTGAAGCAGCGGGAGGAGCGGATGGCCCAGCTGGTGGCGGAATACGAGGCGCAGCAGCGGGAGATCGCCCGCATCAAGGCCTTCGCCGACAAGTTCCGCTACAAGGCGACCAAGGCGGCGCAGGTGCAGAGCCGGCTCAAGGAGCTCGAGCGGATGGAGCGGATCGAACTCCCCCCGGACACCAAGCCGATCCGGCTCCGATTCCCGGAAGGGCCACGCACCGGGCGCAACGTCCTCGAGCTCGCGCGGGTCTCGGCCGGGTACGGCGGCGAGCCGGTTTTCCGCGACGTCGATTTCATCCTGGAAAAGGGGGACCGGGTAGCCCTGGTGGGGCCCAACGGGGCGGGGAAGTCGACGCTGATGAAGGTCCTGGCGGGGCGCCTGCCGCTCTCCGCCGGGGAGCGCAGGGAAGGGCACAACGTCATCGTCTCCTATTTTTCCCAGGACCAGGACGACCTCCTCTCCTCGACCGGGACCGTCTGGGACGAGGTCTACTCGGTGGCGCCCAACCACATCGTGCCCGAGCTGAGGACGCTGCTCGGGTGCTTCCTCTTTTCGGGGGACACGATCGAAAAGCCGGTATCGGTCCTGAGCGGCGGGGAGCGGAGCCGGCTGGTGCTGTGCAAGCTCCTCCTGTCGCCGGCGAACTGCCTGCTGCTCGACGAGCCGACCAACCACCTCGACATCAGGTCGAAGGACATCCTCATGGACTCGCTCCGGGATTACGGCGGGACCCTCGTGTTCGTCAGCCACGACCGTTACTTTCTCGACGGGCTGGCCACCCGGGTGCTGGAGATCGGCGACGGTACGGCCGTGGCCTACCTGGGCAACTACGAGGACTACCTGAGGAAGAAGGCGGAGGAGGAGGCGAGGAAGAACGCCCCGGCCATGGCATCCGGCCCGGAGCCGGTGCCTGCGGCACGCCCCGCCTCAACGGCCGCACGCGCCGCAGCTCCGCCGGCGCCGCGGAAGAACAAGGCCAACCCCATCCGGGTCCGCAAGCTGAGGCAGGAGATCGAATCCCTGGAGGGGAGGATCCAGCTCGACGAGACCCGGATCGCGGTGCTGGGGCGGATGCTGGCCTCGGAGGAACTCTACCGGGACCACCAGCTCTTTCGCGCGACCATGGAGGAGCACAACCAGCTGCAGGGGGCGCTGGCGCACTCGATGGCGGAATGGGAACGGCTGCATGCCGACCTGGAGGCCCTGGAAGGTTCGGGGGCCTGATCCGGAGGGGGGGAAAATGTTCGACCCCGGGCTCCGCCTGTGGTAAGATTTATTTTCGCTGGCCTAGGAAGACTATCCAACCAATCGTAGTGCAATACTTCGAATGAGGGTTCGGAGGCCGCCTTCAGGCTGGGTTCGTTTTGAATCCATGAGTCCTGTCGCACCAGTCCTGCCTGGAGCGGCCCAAGATTCAGAGATCGGTTCTCCCCCAGAAGCGGGACCTGAAAATCATGCGGTTTGTGCCGGGCGGAAATCCTCCGCGGGTCTTCAAGGAGACCGGTGGACTCCGCCGGACTGTTGAGGAGATCAATGCCCAGAAAATATCGTCAGTCCGGTTACATGGACGCGGACCGGGAGAAGCGGCCCAAGCTCCCTCCCCAACCCAGGGGCCCCAGGGGGGCCAGTGCGAGGATCGAGACCAAATTCCACCTGGTCACCCGCTGCAATAATTGCGCGGCGGAAATCCAGGTGACGGAAAAGATCCAGGCCACCGACACCTGCAAGAGCTGCGGCACCGACCTGCACACCTGCCGCAACTGCCTGAATTTCGATCCCTCGGCGCGCAACGAATGCATCAAGCCGGTGGAGGCGCGGGTGTCGAACAAGAGCGCCAACAACTCCTGCCCCCTTTTCGAGCCGAAGGTCCTTATCGAGAAGCAGGGGAGCGGGGCGCCCCCGCCCCGGGTGGAGAACAGCCACCGCCAGGCGTTCCTCGACCTCTTCAAGAAGTAAGAATCCCCTAAATAAATACGGGGCCGGCCATGGCCGGCCCCGCGGGCCTTCCCGATCCCTGAGTGCCCCCTTGTCTACCCGAGCTGCGAGGTGCAGTGGGGGCAGCGCGTGGCCTTGATCGCGATGGCGGAGGCGCAGAAGGGGCATTCCTTCGTATCGGGCGCCGGGGCGGCCTCCTCTTTGCGCTTGAACCGGTTGACCTGCTTGATGACCAGGAATATGGCGAACGCCACGATCAGGAAATCGATGACGGTGTTCAGGAACACGCCGTAGTTCAGCGTCGCCGCACCCGCTTCCTTGGCCGCCGCCAGACTCGCGAATTCCCCGCCGGAGAGGGTGACGAACAGGTTGCTGAAGTCCATGCCTCCCATCAGCATTCCGATGGGGGGCATCAGGACATCGGCGACGAACGAGGTGATGATCTTGCCGAAGGCGGCGCCGATGATGATGCCCACCGCCATATCCAGTACGTTGCCCTTCATGGCGAATTCCTTGAATTCCTTGAACATGTGCCTCTCCATGATAGTGGGTTTACGGCAATTCGAGGACGGCCTCCCGGTCGTTCTCCCCGGCAGGCGACCCCGCCTCGAGATCCTGCCGGTAGCGTTTGAGGAAATAATCGATGGTCTCGACCCGGAGCCGGATGGACCCCGTCGGCCGGTTTTCATCGATGTCCTTGAACGCGAAAAAGGGGGTTCCCGACATCTCGATGATGCGCTCGAT
>CAZWXG010000004.1:29105-37654 GCA_964637825.1 uncultured Acidobacteriota bacterium | reverse complement strand
TGTGAAAACACCGGGTATCCCCGCTTCTGCAGTTCCTCGGGGATGCCGTGGTGGATCCCCGGGTCGTGGTGGTAGGGCCTTCCCAGCAGCACGATGCCGATGCGCCGTTCCCGTTCCAGCCGGTCGATGACCTCGCGCGCCCGGCGCCGCAGTTTCGCCTCGTACTCCTCCAGCGCCGCGTACCCGGCGCAGACGGCCTCCCGGTTTTCCTTCAGGGACAGGCCGAGCAGCGGGCGCAGCTCCGCGTAGAGCTGACGCGCCAGGAGCTGGGGCCGGGACATGTCCAGCAGGGGATTGACGTAGAGGAGGCCGCTTTCGGCGAACAGGTCCGATTCCTTGGTGAAGGCCGCCCTCACGACTTCCGGGGTGAGGGCCGTCGTCGGGCAGGCGTTGGCGGCGCGGATGCTCAAAGGGGTGCGCAGCATGTCGAGCATCGGGAAGAAAATGCAGTCGAGCGGCTTTTTCCGGTGCTTCTCGAAGAGGAGGTTGTGGACGTGGGCCAGCCCGAGTTTGGACGGGTAGCAGGGGTCGATCGACCCCCGTTTGGCTCCCGCGCGGAACATCTCCTCGCTGGTGAAATCGGAATAGACGACGTTTTCGGGTGCGATCCCCAGGGACTCGAAATACACGCTGAAGAGCGGGGCATAGGCGTACATCCCGAGCACGCGCGGGATCCCCACGCGGAAGCGCGCCCGGCGCTCCATGACCGATCTGCGGCGGACGTTCCAGGCGGGGACGGGCGCCGCTTTCCCGCTCGCGTGCGCCTTCCAGACTTCCCGGCCGGCGTATTCCAGGAGGTTGGGGTTCGCGTCGCGCGCCGCGTCGAGATCCGCCTGGATCGCTTTCATGGCCCCCGGGTCTTCCACCGCCCCTTTCTCGCAGGCCGCGATGATGAGGCGGCGCGGCTTTCCCCCCTCCCCGCCGATGTCGATGAACGTCCGGAGGCAGTGGTTCTTGCAGAAACCGCAGCGGGTTTCCTCCCCCACCGTCGTCCGGTACTCGATCCTGCGCACCGCGTCCAGGCCGATGAAGGTGGTCCTGCGCCCCTGGCGCCAGAGGGTGACGGCCTCGAAGGCGGCGCCGATGGCCCCCGCCTCCCCCGCGTGCTTGTGGACGATGATCTCGGGCGTTTTCCCGGTCCCCCGGAAGCGCTCCTGGATGAAATCCACCTGCGCCTTGACCGCCGCCAGGTTGTTCTGCGTCCCCCCCTGCAGGATGAAGCGCGTGCCCAGTTCCGACAGGTTGGGGATCTTGGCGATGTAGAGCCAGACGTTCTTGGGGAGTACGGCCGCCAGCCCGGCGAGGATCTCGTTGGATTTCCACCCCTGCCCCTGGAAGCTGGCGATGTCGGACTGGAGGAACACGGCGCAGCCGTAGGGGAAGACGGGCATTTCCCTGGCCGTGAAGGCGACCTCGGCGAACTGTTCCACGCGGTAGCCGAACCCCTCGGCGATCGCCTGCAGGAAGTAGCCGTTCCCGGCCGAGCACTGGGTGTTGAGCTTGAAGTCCTTGACGCGCCCGTCCTTGAGCACCATGAGCTTGATGTCCTGCCCGCCCACGTCCACGATGGCGTCCGGGACGTCGTAATAGTGCAGCGCCGACTTGGTGTGGGCCACCGTTTCCACCAGGGCCACGTCGGCGCGGATGACGTCGCGCAGGGTGTCCTTGGCGTAACCGGTGGTCGCCGCCCCCAGCACCTCGATCCGGGCCCCCTGCGCCTCGACCTGGCCGCGGAGCTTTTCCAGGATCTCGATCGTGTCCTGGATGGGGTTCCCCCTGGAGAGCTGGTACGCCCGGGCCAGGACCTCCCCCTCGGGGGTCAGGAGGACCGCCTTGGTGGAGGTCGACCCGCCGTCGATGCCGATGAAGCCCCGGGCGACGTCCCCGGGGGAAAACACCGGCGGCACGAACGGCGGGGGAGCGTAGGCCGCGAGGAAAGAGGCCACCTCCTGCTCCGAGCCGGCCAGCGCCGGGACCCCGTTGCCGTTCCTGCCGCGACCGCTCGAGCGGTCGGCGAACAGGGCCCGCATCTTTTCCGGCCCCAGGTAACGCCCGATTTCCGGCTCCTCGTCCCGGCCGAACTCGATGGCCCCCAGCGCCCCGTAATATTCGGCGTCCTCCGGCGCCCGGATCCAGTCCTCGGGCCGCGTCCCCTCCGGGACCTCGACCCCGCGCTCCCGCCACATCAGCGCGATGTTGTGCACCCACGCTTCCCGCATCCCGGGGATGAAGGCGTTCGGCCCCCCCAGAAGCAGCACGTGGGGCAGGAGCGTGTGGCCGCGCGCGAGCACCTGCAGGTTCTGGATCACGAAGGCCTCGAACAGGGAGGCCATCAGTTCCTCGGCCGGGATCCCCTGTTTCTGCAGGCCGTTGATGTCGGTTTCGGCGAACACGCCGCATTTGCCGGCCACCGGGTGCAGGCGGATCCCGTCGTAATGGAGCCCGGACAGGTTGGCCAGGGGGATGCCCAGCTTCATGCTGATCTTGTCGATGACCGAACCGGTGCCCCCGGCGCACTTGTCGTTCATCGAGGGGAACTTCTTGGCGGGGCCGTCCTTGGTCTCCTTGCGCAGGATGACGATCTTGGCGTCCTGCCCCCCGATTTCCACGAAGGAGGCGGCCTCCGGGCAGCGCCGTTCCACCGCCAGCGAGGCGGCCAGCACCTCCTGGACGAACTTGGCCCCGATCAGCTCCGTGAACATGGAAGCGCCGGCCCCGGTGGTGAACACCCTCCCGTTGCCGGGCCCGAGGCCCGTTTCCCGCTCCATGCGCTCCAGGAAATCGAGCAGGGTCTCCAATTGGCGCGTCTCGTGCCTGCGGTAGTCCTTCCACAGGATCGCGTTGGTTTCCGCATCGGCCACCACGGCCTTGACCGTTGTGGAACCCACGTCAATTCCGGCAATCAATCTGGTCATAACCAACGCCTAACCCCGAACAAAAAGTGGACTGATATTGACGGCGGATCCCCCACCCGGTCTCCCGGCGGCGCGGCGCCTCATCGCCCCGCCATCAGGTCCCCGACATGGAGCACGAAGTTGGCGGCGACGCCGGCGGTGCCCCTGCGGTGCGGGACCCGGTACATGGGGCGGCTCAATTCGGGGTGCTGGGCCACGAAGGCGCGGATCTGGTCGAGGCGTTTCCCGGTGCTCTCCAGGGCCAGCTGAAACTCGGCCTTGGCTTTGGCCTTCGCCTCGCCGAGCGCCATCTGCACGCGGCTGTGCGCGTTGTTTTCCCCCTCGCCGGAGGTTTCGATGGGGAGATAGATCATGTCCTTGTGCCGGCTGACGACGGCCGACTGCACCCCGTCGGACTGGGAGGAGGGGAGGCAGCCGAACGGTTTGAGGCTCAGCACCATGTGGCACAGCTTCTGCGAGTGGTAGTAGATGTTTTTTCCCACCTCGAGATAACCCTCCCCCCCGCGCGCCAGCGGTTTGTAGTAGGGGCTGGCCATCCCGGCGAGGGTCTCCTGGGAGACCAGGGTGTGGGCGATGCCGCCGAGGGATTGGATCACCCGGTGGTAGAGCCGGGCATAGAGGCGTTCGCCGAAGGTGAGGAGCGCCCGCTTCTTCTGGAAGGAGAGTTCGTTCCTGAAGCGCTGGCGGAGGTCCCAGGGGGCCGGTTCCTCGCAGTCCGGGTTCATCCCGCGCCGGGGTACCATCTGCATGCGCGCGTGGGCCAGCAGGTAGGCGAGCCAGGTCCCGATCGCCTCGGGCTGGACATGGGCCCCCTCCTTTTCCAGGAACTCGAACATCCGGTAGTTGCCCCCCCCCTCGGTGGTCTGGGCCCAGAATTCCCCGATCACCTTGACGATCGGTTTCTGGCGCGTCCGGTCGATGGTGATCCCGTCGATGCGCTTCCGGCACCGCCCCAGCACTTCCTCGAATTCCTTCCCCCGGAGATGCCGGTTCATCTTGTACAGGAAACTCAGCAGGTGGCGCAGGAAAGTCCTCTGCTCGAGCGTCGGGACGAACCAGCCGGGCACCCGGTCGACCAGCTCCGGGGCCTTGTACCGGCGCAGGTGGTCGCACAGCTCCTGCATGCAGAGTTCCATGACCCGGTTGGTTTCACCGGGGATCACCTCGTAGGGGCGGATGCTGTGGGTCAGGTCGTTGAGGATGTCCCCGAGAAAGAGCACCTTCAGCATGCCGAGGCCGAAATCGATGGTGTATTTCAACCCCGGGGCGGAGATCTTCTGGCGGATGCCGTCGTCCTGCTGGAAGCGGAGGACGCGGAAGCCGTCGAAGCCGGCGTTCTGCAGCGCCAGCCGGTATTCGGCCGCGTAGGTGCCGAAGCGGCAGGGGCCGCACGACCCGGCGGTGAAGTAGAGGTAGTTGTCGACGATGTCCTTCCGGGACATCCCCCCGTTTTCCAGGTTGCGCAGGTACTGGATCAGGGCCCCGGAGGTGAAATAGGCGGGGCTGCACTGGCCGTTGTTGCCGAATTCCTTTCCGAGGTGGAACGCTTCCTGGTCAGGGACCGGGAGGAGTTCGCAGCTGTAGCCGGCTCCCTGGAAAACGGCGCGGATGAGCTCCTCGTGTTTCCGGGTCAGCCCGCCGACCAGGATCGTCACCCGGGAGCGCTCCTCCTCCGTGAAGGGGCGTTCGACCGGTCGGTGATAATGCCTTTTTTTTGAATGATTTACCTGCATCGTGTCCATAAGCTGATCCCGTCCTGACGCCCGGTCCATTGAAGGTCGGGTGTCAATGTATAACATTCCCGGACTTGACCATGCAAGGCGCCCGTCGGTTTGCTCCAGGGGCCGGTCCGGGGGATGGTGCGGATGCCCTATCCCGGGTTATTCGACCGTGACGCTCTTGGCGAGGTTGCGCGGCTGGTCCACGTCGCACCCGCGCAACAGCGCGATCTCGTAGGCCAGCATCTGGAGCGGGACGGCCATCAGGATGGGAAGGAGTGGATCGGGAAGCTCGGGGATGCGGATCACGTGCCGGGCGATCGCTTCGATGCCGTGGTCCCCGGGGCTGGCCAGCGCGACGATGATGCCGTCCCGGGCGCGCACCTCCTCGATGTTGCTGCGCATCTTTTCATAGCGCAGCATCGACCGGGGATTCCCCTCCTCCCGGGCGGCCAGCGCGACGACGGGGAGGTTGTGGTCGATCAGCGCGTTCGGGCCGTGCTTCATCTCCCCGGCGGGGTAGCCCTCGGCGTGGATATAGGAAATTTCCTTCAGCTTCAGGGCGCCCTCGAGCGCGATCGGGTAGTGGATCCCCCGCCCCAGGTAGAGGGCGTTGTCGTGCCGGTAGATGTCCCGGGCGATCCGGGCGCAGGCGTCGGCCTGGCCGAGGACCTCCTCCACCGCGCGCGGCACCCGGTGGAGGGCGGAGACCAGCCGGAGCGATTCCTCGGCCCCGAGCCGGCCCCTCACCCGGCCGAGGTGGAGCGCGACGAGGACCAGGACGGCGAGCTGACAGGTGAAGGCCTTGGTGGAGGCCACCCCGATTTCGGGCCCGCTGCGGGTGTAGAGGGTCCCGTGGCTCTCCCGCGAGAGCATGCTGCCGATGACGTTGCAGATGGAGAGGATCCTGGCTCCCCGGGACCGGGCCTCCCGGACCGCGGCGAGGGTGTCGGCGGTCTCGCCCGACTGGCTGATGGCGATGACGAGCGATTTCGGCCCCACCAGCGGGTCCCGGTAGCGGAACTCCGAACCGTAGTCGATCTCCACCGGGACGCGGGCCATCTCTTCGATCAGGAATTTCCCCACCAGGGCGGCGTGCCAGGAGGTCCCGCAGGCGATGATATGGATCCTTTCCATTTCCGCGAGCGCCGCGGCGGGGATCCCCGCCTCCTCCAGGAAAACCTCCCCGGACTCGAGCGACACCCTTCCCGCCACCGTGTCCTCGAGGCTCCGGGGCTGTTCGTGGATCTCCTTGAGCATGAAGTGCCGGAACCCCCCTTTTTCGGCCATTTCGGGGCTCCAGGAAACCTCCTGCGGTTCGAACGGCAGCTCCTCCCCCTCGAAGTTCGCGAGCGTGATTCCCCCGGGGGAAAGCACCGCCATCTCCCCGTCGCGCATGAAGTACATGTTGCGCGTATGCTCGAGGATGGCCGGGACGTCGGAGGCCACCAGCCGTTCCCCCTCCCCCATCCCCACGATGAGGGGGGGGCCGCTGCGGGCGGCCACCAGGGTGTCGGGGTAATCGGCGGAGAGCAGGCAGAGGGCGAAGCTCCCGCGCAGGCGCCTGAGCGCCTGCCCCACCGCCCCGGCCAGCGTCGTGCCGGGGAGGAGCGATTCGACGAGATGGGCGATGACCTCCGTGTCGGTTTCGGTGACGAACCGGTGCCCCTCCCGCTCCAGGCGGGTTTTCAGTTCCAGGTAGTTCTCGATGATGCCGTTGTGAACGACCACGATCCGGCCCGTGCAGTCGCGGTGAGGGTGGGCGTTTTCCTCCGTCGGGCGGCCGTGGGTGGCCCAGCGGGTGTGGCCGATGCCGTATTCCCCGTCGAGCGGATCGGACTCGAGGGAGCGGACCAGGTTGGACAGCTTTCCGGGGGAGCGGCGCACCGAGACACTCCCCCCCTTCACCACCGCCAGCCCGGCCGAGTCGTAGCCCCGGTATTCCAGTTTGCGCAGGCCCCCCACGAGGACGCCAACGACCGGCTTCGGTCCGATATATCCGACGATTCCGCACATAGAACGAGCCCCACTCCCTGGAAGACAGGCGCCGCGCCTGCCCTGAAACAGTTGCCGGCGGCCGGGGGGAGATATGCTACAATCCCCGCCGTGCGCGCCCGACCGTGCGGTGATTATAGAGGATGTCCGCGCCCGGAACAACCACCGCCGCGCTTCTGCAATATACTATCGGCCGCCCGCCGCCCCGGACTTTAGCGGCACGAGGACCCGGGGGCGCGGCCCGGATCGGGAGGGAACCGTGAAATTCGCCAATGTCCGTCTGACGATACCGGCCGACGGCAACATCATCGTGGGGCAGAGCCACTTCATCAAGACGGTGGAGGACCTCTCGGAAATCATCGCCACCGGAGTCCCGCGCGCCCGGTTCGGGATCGCGTTCTGCGAGGCTTCCGGCCCCTGCCTCATCCGGGTGGATGGCAACGACGCCCGGCTCCGGGAGGTCGCGGCGCAAAACGCCGGGGCCATCGGGGCCGGCCACACCTTCGTCGTGATGCTCGAGGACGCTTTTCCCATCAACGTGCTGAATGCGGTGAAACATTGCCCCGAAGTGTGTCATATTTTCTGCGCCACGGCCAACCCGCTCGAGGTGATCGTGGCGGAAACCGACCAGGGCCGCGGGATCGTCGGCGTCGTCGACGGCCTGCCGCCCCGGGGGGTGGAGACCGAATCGGACGCGGCGGCCCGCAAGGAGTTCCTGCGGAAGATCGGGTACAAGAGGTGATCCCGGTTCCCTGTTCCCTTTGCCGACGGCGGGAGAGCGTATGATCAGCGTGGAAGAAGCTTTGCGGATTTTGCTGGCCCATCTGCCGGCTCCCGGGGAGGAGACCGTGGATTTCCGGTCGTCCCTGGGGCGGGTGCTGGCGGAAGACCTCCCCGCTACTTCGGACATCCCCCCCTTCGACCGATGCGCCATGGACGGCTACGCGGTGCGGGCGGACGATACCCGCCCTGCCCCGGCGGAGCTCGCGGTGGCGGGGGAGAGCCGGGCGGGCGGAGGCATGCCGGGGAGCCTGGCACCGGGGCGGGCGGTGTCGATCATGACGGGGGCCCCGGTCCCCCCTGGGGCCGACGCCGTGGTGGTGGTGGAGCAGTGCCGGACCGCGGCCGACAAGAGCCGGGTCGCGATCCTCGAGCCGGTGAGCCGCGGGGACAACATCGCCCCGCGCGGGTGCGAGGCCCGGGCCGGGGAGCCGGTCCTCCGCAAGGGGCATCGCGTGGGGCCCGCGGAAATCGCCGTCATGGCCACTTTCGGCCATGCGCAGGTCGGCGTCTACCGCAAGCCCACGGTGGCCATCCTGGCCACGGGGGACGAGCTGGTGGAGGTCGACCGGCAGCCGCGGCCCGACCAGATCCGCAATTCCAACGCCTACTGCCTCGCCGCGCAGCTGGAGCTTCTGGGGTTCCCCTCCGATTACCTCGGGATTGCCCGGGACACCCGGGAAGACCTGCAGCGGAAGATGACGGCCGGGCTAGAACGGGATGTCCTGATCATCACCGGCGGCGTTTCCATGGGGGAGTACGACCTGGTCCGCGACGTCTTCCGCGACCTCGATCTCGAGATCCTCTTCAGCAAGGTGGCGATCAAGCCGGGGAAGCCGACGGTGTTCGCGCGCAAGGGGGATCGGCTGATCTTCGGTCTGCCGGGCAATCCGATTTCGGCCCTCGTCACCTTCGAGTGTTTCGTCCGCCCGGTCCTTGGGCGCCTGTGCGGCATGATGAGCCCGGAGTTGCCGAGGATGAAGGGGGAGCTGCTCCGGGACGTGAAGCAGGTGCCCGGGAGGACGGCGTTCCTGCCCGCCTGGGTGTCCTGGCGGGAGGACGGGTGGGCGGTCGACCCGCTGCCGTGGAAGAGCTCGGCCGATATCGTCGGGTTCACGGGGGCCAACGCCGCCTACATCTT
>CAZWXG010000004.1:27122-29005 GCA_964637825.1 uncultured Acidobacteriota bacterium | reverse complement strand
CCCGGGACAAGGGGGTGCGGTTTGTCGCCACGGTCTCCACCGCCGGCTCCACCGGGGTCGAGATGGAGGCGCTGACGGCGGCTTCGGTGGCCGCCCTGACCCTCTACGACATGGTCAAGGCCGTGGAGAAGGGGGCGACGATCGGCAGGGTCCGGCTGCTGGAAAAGAGCGGGGGGAAAAGCGGCCTCTACCGGCGCAAGCAATCCTGAGCCCGGCCGGAAGGTCCGGCGGGAGGTTTCGCCATGCCCATTTACGAATATCGTTGCCGCGGCTGCCGGCGGCGGATGAGCTTCCTGGTGATGACGCCGTCGACGTTCGAGCCGGAGTGCCGGTTCTGCGGCGGCCGGGAACTCGAGCGGCTCTTTTCCCGCTTCTCCTCCCCGAAATCGGAGGAGCGGCGGCTGGAATCGCTGGCCGACCCCGCGAGCCTTGCGGGGCTGGACGAGAACGACCCCGGGAGCGTGGCCCGCTGGGTGAAAAAGATGGGGGGCGAGCTGGGGGACGATCTCGGCGGCGGGGAGATCGACGAACTCGCCGAACAGGCGGCGGCGGAGGCCGCCGGGCCGGACGGGGGCCCCGGATCCCCGCCGGACGAACTCTAGCGCCGGGAGCCCTGGCGGGTCCTATGCCCGAGATGCCCGAAGTGGAAACGATCGCCCGGCAGCTCCGGAGGAGGGTCGAGGGCAAACGGATCGCCGCGGTCCGGCTTTCGGGACTGCCGCTCAGGAAGCCGGTGCCCCCCGGCCTGGAGAAGGACCTTGTCGGGCGCACGATCCGCCGGGTGCGGAGATACGGCAAATACCTCGTCCTGACCCTCGAGCCGAAGGCGTTCTGGGTGATCCACCTGGGGATGAGCGGAAGGCTGCTCTACCATGAACCCGGCCGGGCGGAGGGGGCGAAGCACACGCACGCCTCCATCCTCTTCGCGGACGGGGACGGGCTGGAATACCGGGACCCCCGCCGCTTCGGGTTGCTGGCGGTGTACGGGGGAGCGACGCCGAGGTCGATTCCCGAAATCCGCTCCCTGGGGATCGATCCCCTGGATCCGCGGTTCACGGGCGAATGGCTGGGCCGGCGGCTCCGCGGCAGCCGGCGCGAGGTCAAATCCGTTCTCCTCGACCAGGGGGTGCTGGCCGGCGTGGGAAACATCTACGCCTGCGAAGCGCTGTTCGCGGCCCGCATCCACCCCGGGCGGAGGTGCGCGACCCTCAGCGACGGGGAAAGGGACCGCCTGGCGGCGGGGGTTCAGAAGGTGATGCGGGAGGCGATCGGGCGCCGGGGAACCACCTTCTCCGATTTCAGGGGCGCGGACGGAAGGGCCGGGGGGAACCAGGATTTCCTCGCGGTCTACCTGAGGGAGGGGAAGCGGTGCCTCGGGTGCGGGAACCCGGTCCTGAGAATGAGTCAGGGGAACCGGAGCACATTTTTTTGTCAGCAATGCCAGCGCTGATTCCCGGGAGGGATCCGGGGGGGTGCGGGCGCACAGGGAGGTCGGGCAATGGCGGAATCTTATCGGGTATGTACGCACTGCAAGGGCACCGGCCAGTGCCGGGTGTGCCATGGAACGGGGCGGCTGGCCCTGCAGAAGGGGAAAACCTGCGCTTCCTGCTACCCGCACGGAAGCGGCCGGTGCCAGAACTGCCGGGGGCTGGGGGGCTTCGACTCCAGCGGAAAACCGGCCGCGAAGACGGAGTGACGGCGCGGGGTTGACCGGCGGGAAGCGGGGATTCGTCTCGGGTGGCGGACAGCATGTTTCTGGCGATCGATATCGGCAATACCAACATCACCCTCGGCCTGTACGAGGGGGAGGTTCCGGGTCCCCGCTGGCGCCTCGCCACCGACCACGAGCGGACGGCGGACGAGTACGGCGCTTCCCTCAGGGA
>CAZWXG010000004.1:24489-27022 GCA_964637825.1 uncultured Acidobacteriota bacterium | reverse complement strand
TTCGACGCCGTCAGCGCGGACGGGGACTTCCTGGGCGGCGCCATAACGCCGGGGATCGGGATCGCGGCCGAGGCCCTGGCCATGAGGGCGGCCAAGCTGCCGCGGGTGGAACTGCTCCCCCCCCCCTCGGTCATCGGGAGGAATGCGACGCAGTCGCTCCAGTCGGGGTTGCTGCTCGGCTACGTCGGGCTCGTGGAGGGGATGGTCGCGCGCTTCCGGGCGGAACTGGGCCCCGGCACCAGGGTCATCGCCACCGGGGGGCTGGCCCCCGTCATCGCCCGGGAGACGCCGGCCATCCACGTGCTCGCCCCCTGGCTGACGCTCGACGGCCTGCGCCTCCTCTACGCCCTGAACCGCGGCGGGGATCAGTAGTTCATCGCCGCCCGGTCGAGGATTTCGTTGTAGATCTCGAGCTTGCCCGCCTTTTCAAGCTCCGCCCGGAGCCTGCCGACATATTCCTGGAAGTAGGGGTCCCGCAGCGACTCGAGCATCCGTTGCTTCAGCTCGGGCTTCGCTTCCGCGAAGGCGGCCTCGTCGAAAGGGGTCCGGGAGAGGACCTGGAAGACCACCAGGTTGTCGAGCACCGTCTGGGGATCGCCCACCTGCCCCGGTTCCAGTTCGAAGGCGGCCCGGTTGAACGGCGAGTTGGCTCCGAATTCGGGATCCGCCGTCCCCGTGACCGTGAATTCCTGGCTTTTCCTGACGCCGAAGCCGGCGCCGCGGGCCGCCGCGCTCAGGCTCCCCTGTTGGCGCGCCGCCGCCGCGAGCTTCTGTGCCTCGGCCTGCATCAGTTCCCCCGCCCTGGCATCGACGTAGTCGCTCGCGACCTGGTTCCGGAATTCGTCGAAACGTCCCGGGCGGGCCGGTTCGATCCCCGCCAGGGTGCAGACGGCATAGCCGAGCGGGTGCTCGAGCGCCTTGCCGACGCTGCCCGCTTCCTTGAGGGTGAAGACTTCATCCCTCATCGCCTGCGAGATGCCGAAATCGAAGGGGTTGTCCTCCTGCGCGAAGGGGCCCGTTTCGCGCACTTCCGCGCCGGCGCCCAGCTCCCGGGCCGCCTCGTCCGGTTTCTTCCCGCCCCGGAGCAGGGCCGCGCCTTCTTCCGCCTTCTTGCGGGCGAGCGCCATGGCCTTTTTCTGCAGCGCGATCATCGCGAGTTGCGGGCGATGGGAGTCCAGCGTCGGCGTTTCGCGTTTCAGCACCTTGATGATGTGGAACCCGTACTGGGTTTTCACGAGGTCCGAGACCTTTCCCGGTTCGAGGGAAAAGGCGGCAGCCTCGAATTCGGGAACCATCTGCCCCCGTTGGAAGGGTCCCAGGTAGCCCCCCCTCGAGGCGCTCCCGGTGTCCTGGGAGTGTTCGCGGGCCATCCGGGCGAAATCCGCCCCCGCGCGAATCTGCTTGAGCACCCCTTCCGCACGCTGACGGATCTCGGCCTCCCGCGCCGGGTCTTCGACCAGGAGCAGGATGTGGGCGGCCTCGGCCGTTTCCTCGTGGGGCACCTGTTTCCATTCCTGCAGGACGTCCTGGTCGGTCACGGTGATGCCCGCCGCGAGCGCCTCCGCCGGGACCAGCAGGTAGCGCGTGCGCCGCTTCTCCCCGACGCGATAGGAGTCCCCGTGGGCCTTGAAGTGCGCCTCGAGATCGGCCGCCGTCGGGGAGACGCGCTTGCGGAAGTCCGCCCTGGTGAGCATGACGAAATCCACCTGGGTCTTCAGGGTCGATCGGGAGAACTCCTCCCGTACTTCCCGCTCACCCACGTCGAGGGAACTGGTGACGATCCCGTGCACCTTGTCCAGCAGCCGCATGCGCCTCAGATCGCTCTCGAAATCGGCGACCGAATAGTTGTTGGCGGCCAGCAGCGCCTTGTAGTTTTCGATCCCGATGAACTTCCCCTGGTTCTGGAGATTGGGGTGGGTTTCCACCGCACGGCGGACTTCTTCCGGGGTGACGCGGACGCCGAGGCGATCGGCCAGGATCTCGATCAGTTCGGCCGACACCAGGTCCTCGAGCACCTGCTGGGGAAGCCCCATCGATTGCAGCGTCTTCCGGTCCATCCGGTTCGTCCCCCCCGCATTGATGCGGTCGACCGTCCTGCGGTACAGGTTGACGAAACTGCTGGTCGGGATCGGGCGCCCGTCGACTTCCGCGACCGACGAGGTCGTGGCGATGCTCCCCATATCCATCCCCGGGATGAAGAAAATCATCATGGTCAGGGACATGGCGATGATGACGAGCCAAAGAATCAGTTTCAGCCGCTTTTTGCGGCGCATGAGATCCAGCATGGGAAGCAACCCCTCCAGTTTGGGACCGAAAGCGGGGAGTATAGCACAGACCGGGAAAAAACAGGATCGGGAAAGCTGGGCGGCCTTCGGGGTTTCGGTCCCTTTTGGGGTTCTCTTTTTCCGTCCCGAATATATAATAAGGCATCTCTCCCCGACCGATGAGGTTTGAGAGCGGGCGAGGGGACACGTGTATTCGAGAGGTGGAGGCATGCCCGCCGCCTCCCCTGTAAGCGGCGGAACATGAAGAA
>CAZWXG010000004.1:16465-24389 GCA_964637825.1 uncultured Acidobacteriota bacterium | reverse complement strand
GGGGCGTCCTGGTCCCCGGCGCCCTGGTCCTGGCCGTTGCGGCCCTGCTTGCGGTCCTCTATCTCCGGTGGACGCCCACGAAAGCGGCGTCCCGGGGAGAGGCCCCTCCCCGCGAGTTCACCGAGATCGTGGCCGCGTCCGGAGTGGTGCGGGTTCTGGCCGCCGGGGGCTCCGACTGGCGGGAGGCGAGGGTGGGGGAGCGGCTGGGCAACGGCGACCTGATCCGGACCGATGCCCGGGGGGGCGCCCGCATCCGCTACCCCAACGGAACCGTGGCCTCCATCCGCGCCGAAACGATTTTCGCCGTGCAGCGGACGGGAAGCAACGAGATGGAGATCTGGATGACGGCCTCCCCAGGGCCCGGGGAGCAGGAGGAGCGCGAGGGCCCCGGAGCGGGCGGGCGGCCCTCCCTCGACCGGGCAGGGGCGGGGGGACTGCGCCCTTCCCTGCGCCTCGAACGGATCGTCCCGTTCGGACAGAGTCTCGAACTGGTCGGGCACGTGGAACCGGGGAGCCGGCTGAGCGTGAACGGCGAAAAGGTCGAGGTCGAGGGGGATGGCTCGTTCAAGCACTTCACCAATCCTTTTCCCCGTACGGCCGAGACCGTCGCCATCGTCCTCGAGGCGACCAACCTGGCGGGCCGGACGAGCACCCTTACAGCCGAACACAGTTTTCATTCCCGTGCCGGGGTCAAATAGCATGGTCGATCGCCCCAAAATCGGAATGGACCGCCTCGACCGGGCCCCCGAACCGTCCGGGGAAGGCGTCCCTGAGGTGATGCCGAGGGAAGTGGCATCGACCCTGCGGCTGGCGGCGGATACCCGGGAACTCCTCGATGCCTTCGCCCGCGCCCTCGACGCCTGTGCCGGCCCCTCCGGGCGGGAGACGGCCCTGGGGCCGCTGCTCGGGCGGATCCGCGAACGCGCGGGGGCCGAGGCGGTGGCCCTGTACCTTCCGGCGGATCCCGGCGCGGGGCTCGAGCGGGTCTGGAGCGCGGGCGAGGTCGCGGCCTCGGCCGGGACCGTACTCCGCCAGTCCCTGGTCTGGGACGGCGCAAACGTAGGGGTGCTCGAACTCGCGGGGGGGGCCTTCTCCCCGGAGGACCGGGCGCTGGTCGAGATGGCGGCGGTCCCGCTCGCGGTGGCCATCCGGACGCTGGACCGGTTCGAGCGCTCCGAGCGGCTCACGATCACCGATGATCTGACCCTGCTGTACAACTACCGGTATCTGAAGAAATACCTCGAAGCCGAGGTAAAACGTTGCCTCCGGTACAAGAAAAAAGTATCTTTGCTGTTTATAGATATTGATGAATTCAAGTGCATCAACGACACTTTCGGTCACCTGGTCGGGAGCCGGGCCCTGGCGGAGATGGGGCAGGTGTTCAAGAAATGCGTCCGCGAGACCGACGTGGTCGGAAGATATGGGGGGGATGAGTTTGTCATCGTTCTGCCGGAGACCCCGCTCGGCGGGGCCCTGGCGGTCGCCGAACGGATCAGGAAGAGGGTGGAGGGATTCGAGTTCGCCGCCCGGAACCTGAGTCTCCGCCTGACGGTCAGCCTCGGGGTGGCCAACTGCCCCCGGCACACGCTGACCGCCGAGGGTCTGATCAGGAAGGCGGACGCCGCGATGTATCGTGCGAAGGAACTTTCCAGAAACAGCATCAAAGTCGCCGTATAGGAACTATGAATCTAAGAACTTTGTTTGGTTTTTTCTCCAGCGACCTGGCCATCGACCTCGGGACCGCGAACACGCTCGTCTACGCGAAGGGGCGGGGGATCGTGGTCAACGAGCCGTCCATCGTCGCCCTCGACCGGAACAACAAGCGGGTGCTCGCCGTGGGGCACGCGGCCAAGGAGATGCTCGGGCGCACCCCCGCCGATATCATCGCCGTCAAGCCGATGAAGGACGGGGTGATCGCCGATTTCGACGTCACCGAGGTCATGCTGAAGTATTTCATCAAGGCGGCGCACAGCCGCAACCACCTGCTGAGCCCCCGCATCGTGATCGGCATCCCCTCGGAGATCACCCAGGTGGAAAAGCGGGCGGTGCAGGAGTCCGCGCTGCGCGCCAAGGCCAGCGAGGTGTACCTGGTGGAGCAGGCGATCGTGGCCGCCATCGGCGCCGGCATGCCGATCACGGAGGCGTGCGGCAACATGATCGTCGACATCGGCGGGGGGACCACCGACATCGCGGTCATTTCGCTCTCCGGTATCGTCTACAGCCGGTCGGTGCGGGTCGCCGGCAACGAGCTCGACGAGGCCATCATTCAATACATCAAGCGGAAGCACAACCTGCTGATCGGGGAACGCACCGCGGAGGCCATCAAGATCCAGATCGGGTCCGCGGCACCGCTGGAGCGGCCGATGACCATGGAGATCAAGGGGCGCAACCTGATCGAGGGGGTGCCGAAGACGGTCACCATCTCCGACGAGGAGATCCGGGACGCCCTGAGCGACAGCATCGCGATCCTGATCAACGCCATCAAGGTCGCCCTGGAGCGGACGCCGCCCGAACTGTCCGCCGACATCATGGACCGGGGGATCGTGCTGACGGGGGGCGGGGCGCTCCTGAAACGCTTTGACAAGAGGCTGGGGGCGGAGACGGGGCTTCCCGTTTTCGTCGCCGAGGACCCCCTTTCGTCGGTCGTTCTCGGGACCAGCAAGATGTTGACGGACCTGAAACTGTTCCGGAGAATCTGTGTCCAGTGAATTGTCACCGAGGGTGAACGGGGAACGGGCGGTGGCGGTGCTGATCCCGCTGCTGGTCCTGCAGCTGGCGCTGCTGTCGCTGCAGATCGAAAGGCCTTCCGGGACGATCCTGTTCCGGAGCTGGACCCTGGCGGCCCAGGCCCCGGTGCTTTCCCTTTCCTCCCGGGCCGCCCGCGGGATCGGCGACCTCTGGTACGGGTATGTCTGGCTGGTGGGCGCGCGGGCCGAGAACGAAGCGTTGCGTCATGCCGTAAAACGGCTGTCCCTGCTCAACAACGCCTACGAACAGTCCCGCCTGGAGAACGTGCGGCTGCGCCGGCTGCTGGCGCTGAGCGATCCCCTGCCGGTCGAAGTCCTGGGCGCCCGGGTGACGGCCCGCGCCCCCAGTTTCCTCTCCAACCTCGTCACCATCGACCGGGGCTCCCGTCAGGGCGTCCGGGTCGACGCCCCGGTCCTTTCGGGGGAGGGGATCGTCGGGCGGGTCCTGCTGGTGTCGGCGGACCAGGCCCAGGTCCAGCTGATCAGCAACCCCGACGCCGCGATCGGCGTGATGCTGGAGCAGAGCCGGACCCCGGGGGTCCTCTCCGGCACGGGCGACGCGCTGCTCGAACTGAACTACATCGGCAACACCGATCCGGTCGCCGTCGGGGAGGTCGTCCTGAGTTCGGGCCTGGACGGCATTTTCCCCAAGGGGATGTCGATCGGACGGGTGGTCGAGGTCGCCAGGGGGAAAGGGGTTTTCCAGGAGATCAGGGTGAAGCCGCTCGTGGACCTGATCCACCTCGAGGAGGTGGCGGTTCTTCTCGACCCGAAGGATCCTGAAACATCGAGCCGGATGCCATGAAGTACATATTCCTGGCGGTATCGTCATTCCTCGCCATCATCGCCCAGATGATCGCCGGGGAAAACTTTTTCCTGTTCAACTTCCTCGACCTCTCGCTCCTGCTGGCCGCCTACTGGGCCATCTATCGCAGCCGGACCCAGTCCCTGTTCGTGGGAGCGCTGACCGGCCTCCTGCTCGACGCCGCCCTGGGCTGGCCCCTGGGCTACAACGGGTTCGGCCGGACCCTGGCCGCCTTCGTCATCGGGCAGTCCTGGAAGAGATTCAACACGGCGGACCAGCCGTGGGTCAGGTTCTCCATCTTCGCCGCTGCCTCCTGCCTCAACTCCGTGAGCATCTACCTGCTGTTCTGGTTCATGCAGCGCACCGCGAGCGGGATATTCCTCGGCGCCAGCCTCCTGCAGGCGGTCATCACCGCCGGCGTGGGGGTGGCCCTGTTCGCGGCGATGGACACCTACAGGCGAATTCAGACCCATCGGGCGCATTGAGCGAGATTTGGCACTCGAGCAGGAATCCAACCGACAACTGATCCAGCAACGCCTGAACCTGTTCCGCATACCGGTCCTGCTGATCTTCCTGGTTCTCGGGGCGAGGCTCTGGCAGCTGCAGATCATCCAGGGGTCCGAATACGCCCTGAAGGCGGAGCGGAACCGGATCCGGAACATCACGCTGGTGGCGCCGCGGGGAAACATCCTCGACCGCAACGGCGTCCCGCTGGTGGACAGCCGCCCCTCCTTCGACGTGCTCCTCTACCGCGAGGACATGAAGGACCGCGCGGCGACCGTACGCTTCCTGACCCAAAAACTGGGGATCGACCCGGAGGAGATCGAGCGGCAGTTCGAGAGGCACCGGGGCACGGGGCTGTACCGCCCGTTCATCGTCAAGGAAGACGCCGGGATGGAGGATATTTCCGTCATCGAGGCGCACCGGAGGGACCACCCGGAGATCAAGGTCGGGCCCGAGCCCCGGCGCCAGTACCGGTACGGCACGCTGGCGGCCCATCTCCTCGGTTACCTGGGGGAGATTTCCGAGGAGGAGCTGAAAAGCGAACGATTCCCGGGGGCCGAAGCGGGGCAGCTGGTGGGGCGGAGCGGGGTGGAGCGGTTTTACGACCGGCTGCTCGCGGGGAAGGACGGCCGGCGCCAGGTGCTCGTGGACAGCGTCGGGCGCGAGGTCGGCATCCTGGACGAATCGGAACCGGTGATCGGCGGCGAAATGCGGCTGACGCTGGACCTGCGGCTCCAGCTCGTCGCCGAGGACGCCCTGCGGGGCAAGGTGGGGGTGGTGGCGGCCATGGACCCCCGCAACGGGGAGATCCTCGCGCTGGCGAGCTCCCCCTCCTTCGATCCGAACTCCTTTTCGCGCCGCATCTCCGGATCCGACTGGAACGAACTGGTCCGGCACCCCGACCGTCCCATGCAGAACCGCGCGATCCAGAACAGCCACTCCCCCGGTTCCATCTTCAAGCTGGTCATGGCCGGCGCCGGTTTCCGGGCGGGGCTGCTCGATGCGGACCCTGCCGTGGTCTGCCGCGGGGGGGCGGCTTATTACGGGCGGGTGTTTCACTGCGCGAACCGCAGCGGCCACGGGGCCCTGCGCCTGGAGCAGGCCATCGCGAAATCGTGCAATATCTTCTTTTACGAGCTGGGACGGAACCTGGGGATCGAAAGGATCTCCGGGTTCGCCCGCTCGCTGGGGCTCGGGGCCCCGAGCGGCATCGACCTGCCGGGGGAACGGGGGGGGATCATGCCGAGCCCGGAGTGGAAGCTCGAGGCGCGCGGGGCGAAATGGTATCCGGGGGAGACCATTTCGGTCGCCATCGGCCAGGGGGCCGTCAGCACGACGCCGGTGCAGCTCCTCCGCGCGGTCGGCGCCCTGGTCACCGCCGGGCGGCTGGTCACCCCCCACGTGCTCCTCCGGGCCGAGGGGGATGCCGCGGACCGGCCGGGGCGGTGGCCGGTGCGACTCCTGCCGATCGAGGAGGCGCACGCCCGGAGAATCCGGCAGGGGATGTGGGAAAGCGTCAACGACTGGGGGACGGGGCACAACGCGGCGGTCCCGGGCGAGGACATCTGCGGCAAGACCGGAACGGTGCAGGTCGTGGGGAAGGAGGCCCGGCAGCGGATGAAGGAAGGGGTGGAAGATCACGCCTGGTTCGCCGGATTCGGCAGCCGGGACCACCCCGAGATCGCGGTGGTGGTATTCGTCGAGCATGGAGGGAGCGGGGGCGGGGCCGCGGCCCCCATCGCCCGGGAGATCTTCCGGACCTATTACCTGAACCTGCGGTCCCCGGGGGCGGACGGCCATGACTAAATCGGAGCAACGGCTGTTTCACGGGTTCGACTGGCTGCTGTTCGCGGCGCTGCTGCTGCTGTCGGGGGCGGGCATCGTCGCCATCTGGAGCACCACCGGGAGCGTCGGGCTGGACAGCTACTTCGGCCGGCAGGTGATCTACCTCGTCTCGGCGCTGGTGATCTTTTTCGTCCTCATCTATTTCGACTACCGTCTCTTTTCCGATTTCATCGTGATCCTCTACCTGGCCTCCATCGCCGGTCTCGGGCTGGTCCTCCTGCTCGGGTTCAGCATCCACGGCAACAAGAGCTGGATCAACCTGGGGATCCTGTCGGTCCAGCCGTCGGAACTGGTGAAGATCGTGGTCATCGTGGCCCTGGCCCGGTACTACGCCGGCCGGGAGGGGGATCACCTGGAATTCAGGGAATTGCTGACCGGCGGGCTGATCGTTTTCGTGCCGGCGGCGCTGGTCAAGCTCCAGGGGGACCTGGGGACCGCCGTCACTTTCGTGCCGATCTACGCGGCGCTTTCCGCGATCGCGGGGATCCGCCGGAAGCACCTGGTGGTGCTCGTCCTCGTGGCCGCCGTCGCCGCCCCGCTCACCTGGTTCGTGCTCAAGGACTACCAGAAGGACCGCATCGAAACGGTGTTCAACCCGTCCAGCGACCCGCAGCGTTTCGGCTACCAGACGATCCAGTCGCAGATCGCCGTCGGCTCGGGGGGGGTGCTCGGCAAGGGGTTCGGGCGGGGGTCCCAGGGGCACCTCGGTTTCCTGCCCGCGCGCTTCACCGATTTCGTTTTCGCCGTGCTGGCCGAGGAAAAGGGGTTTGCCGGCAGCATCGCCATCCTCGGCCTTTTCCTGCTCGTCGCTTTCCGCCTGTTCCGCGCTGCCTCGGAGGCCAGGGACAAGATCGGCGCCCTGATCGTGTCCGGCGTGCTGGCGCTGCTGCTGTTCCACCTGAGCATCAATATCGGGATGGTCGTGGGGCTGCTGCCGATCGTGGGCATCCCGCTCCCTTTCGTCAGCGCCGGCGGGTCCTCCCTGATTTCCTTCTTCATCGGCATGGGGCTGTGCATGGGAATCCGGATGAGGCGCTATGTCAACTGAACCCTCCTCCCGGAACGATTGCTTGCATTCGGCCCGGGCGCCCATTACCATGCAGTGTTGAATGCCATCCCCCGGGGGACCGGGGTCCGCCGGACACCGGCGGTGCAGCCATTATAAATGGATGTTGAAAAGAGTTATCAGGCCCCGCGAGGGCCATTACAAGAATGACCAGTCGCTGCTCGATACTGAGGGCGGAAATCAACGATACGGGTGTATTCGGGAACCTGGAAGCGGCATGCAGACGCGTCGCCAGGCGGGGGAGTGCGGACACGGATAGCCGCGCCCATCGCCTCCGGCCCTGTCGCCGGGGATGAACGCGCCGGTCGCCCGGTTTCCCGAAAAGGCGGGTTTGCTTTTGTTTTTCCATCGTTTCCATAGTCTGGAGTGCCTGTGGTTCGCAGGGCCCTGCCCGTTCTGACCCGCATGGATTCTTACCGGTAAGTATCGACTGCGCCTGTGTCCCAGACACGGGAGCACAACCATGATCAAGGACATGATCGTTTCCAGCACCGCTCTGGAAACGAGAGTCGCCATCCTGGAAGACGACCAGCTGGCCGAACTCTATATTGAACGGCACGGCAACCGGGGCATCCTCGCCAATACCTACAAGGGGAGGGTGACCAAGGTTCTCCCCGGGATGCAGTCGGCCTTCGTCAACATCGGGCTCGAAAAGGACGCCTTCCTCTACGTTTCCGATTTCGTCGAGGAAAACGAGGAGTGTGAAACGGTTTTCCCCGCCCCCGAAGAGCCGGTCGAGGCGGCGCCGGAACCGGATTCCGCGGAGCGCCAGGGGCGGCGGGAACGGCGAGGGGAACGGGGGCGCTGGCGCGACCGGAGGGAGCGACCCGAGGCGCGCAGGGATCCGGAGGCGGCGGAGACGCCCTCCGGGGCCCCGCTCGAGCACTGGAACATCAGCGCCGAAACCGAACGGGAGATGGAGGCTCATTTCGAGTCGGACGTCCTGTCCGGGGGGGG
>CAZWXG010000004.1:0-16365 GCA_964637825.1 uncultured Acidobacteriota bacterium | reverse complement strand
GATACACGGCGGCGCGCCATTCCCACCGGGCCGAACACCAGTCGATCGACGACATGCTTCACGAGGGGCAGGAAGTGCTGGTCCAGGTGGCCAAGGAACCGATCGGGAAGAAGGGGGCCCGGGTCACCAGCCATATCGCGCTTCCGGGCCGCTACCTGGTGTACATGCCGACGGTGGAACATATCGGGGTGTCCCGCAAGATCGGCTCGGACGACGAACGGCTCCGGCTGAAGGAGATCCTCCTCAAGCACCGGGACCGCTTCCCCGGCGGGGTGATCGTGAGAACCGCCGCGGCGGAGCACAGCGAAGAGGACCTGGTGAACGATCTCCATTTCCTGGTCCGGCTGTGGGAAGACATGCGTACGCGGGCCGAAAAGGTCTCCGCCCCCGCCCTCGTCCACGCGGAGATGAACCTCGTGCAGCGGCTGCTGCGCGACCA
This sequence comes from uncultured Acidobacteriota bacterium, assembly GCA_964637825.1. Classification (GTDB taxonomy): domain Bacteria; phylum Acidobacteriota; class UBA6911; order UBA6911; family UBA6911; genus UBA6911. The sequence continues at coordinate 15,926 of CAZWXG010000004.1, read as the reverse complement.
GTTCTCCTTCGAGTTCGCCTCGATCCGCGTTGACGACGAGCTGGAATACCAGCGGATCGTGGAGTTCGTCGACAAGATCTTCCCGAACCTGGTGCACCGGGTGAAGCTGTACACCAAGGAAAACTCCATATTCGACGAGTACGGCATCAGCCCGGAGATCGACAAGCTGCTGCAGCCCAAGATCTGGCTGAAATCGGGGGGCTACATCGTCATCAACCAGACCGAGGCCCTGGTCAGCATCGACATCAATACCGGGAAGTTCGTCGGCCGGGGCAACAGCCTCGAGGAAACCATCACGCGGACCAATCTCGAGGCGGTCAAGGTGATCGTCCAGCAGGTGCGGCTCCGGGACCTCGGCGGCATCATCGTGATCGATTTCATCGACATGGACGAGCGGAAGAACCGCAAACGGGTGATGGACGCGCTCTCGGAGGAGATCGCCCGGGACAAGTCCCCCACCAAGATCCTCGAGTTCAACGAGTTCGGCCTGGTGGCGATCACGCGCAAGAGGGTCAAGCAGTCGCTGGAACGATCCCTGTGCCAGCCCTGCCCCTACTGCTCGGGCTCCGGGATGGTCAAATCGATCGCCACGACCTGCCACAACATCTATTACGAAATCGAGAAGATGCGCAAGCACCTGGACGACCGGGGGGATCTCATGATCCGCGTGCATCCCGACGTGGCGCGCGCCCTGCGCGAATCGGAGTCGTGCGTCGTCGAGGAACTCGGGCATCTCCTCAGGCGCGACATCATCGTGAAGGCAGACCCGACGCTCCACATCGAGCACTACAATATCGTGACGTAAATCCGGCCGGGTGCGGGGGCCGGGGGGATCATTCCTCCCGGCCCTTGGCCTCCTCCCAGAGCACGTCCATTTCCTCCAGCGAGGCGTCCCCGAGCGCCCGCCCCCGGCGCTTGAGCGCCGATTCCATGTAGCGGAAGCGCCGCTGGAACTTGCGGTTGCTGCGCTCGAGCGCGGTCTCCGGGTCGATCCCGAGAAACCGGGAGACGTTCACCGCCGCGAACAGCAGATCCCCCACCTCTTCGGCCACCCTGCCGTCGTCCGCCTGCGAGCGGGCCTCCAGCAGCTCCCCCGCCTCCTCCCCGAGCTTGGCGAGAACGTCCTCCAGCTTCTCCCAGTCGAACCCGACCCGGGAGGCCTTGGCCGTCATCTGGTGGGCGCGGTGGAGGGCGGGGAGCCTGGGGGGGATGCCGTCGAGCAGCGAGCGGTCCGAATCGGGGCTCGACGCGCTGACCGTCCCCCTCTCCTCGGCCTTGATGTCCTCCCAGTTCTTCAGGACCTCGTCCGCCGTTTTCAGGTCGGCCTTTCCGAAGATGTGCGGATGCCGGCGCGTCATCTTTTCCCAGGAACGGTCGATGACGGCGGCCAGGTCGAACTCCCCCCGCTCCCGGGCGATCTGGGCGTGAAAGACCACCTGGAAAAGCAGGTCCCCCAGCTCGTCCTTCAGCTCCTCCGGCCGATCCGAATCGAGCGCCTCCAGGACCTCGAAAGCCTCCTCGATCAGCATCGGCTTCAGGGTTTCCCTGGTCTGCTCCCGGTCCCACGGGCACCCGTCCTCGCCGCGGAGCTTTTCGACGAGGAGCGCCAGTTTTTCGATATCTGCGTCTCTCTTTTTCATCCCGTCATTATCCCCGGCGGGGGGGCGGGCCACAATGCCGTCTTCGCCGGAAAAATCTCCGGTGGCGTGGCGGGGAATTCATTGGTGTCCCGGATTTCCGGACACTATAATTCGGTCACCTATGAAAAAAGAATGGCATACCCTGGCGGCATCCGATGTGCTGGAGATTCTCGGGAGCGACGCTTCCCGGGGACTCCCCGATGAGGAGATCCCCGCGCGCCGGTCGGAACACGGCTCAAACGAGCTGGAGGGGAAGGAGGGGCGGACGCGCTGGCAGATCCTGGCCGAGCAGCTCAGCGGGGTCCTGACCGTGCTCCTGCTGATCGCGGCCCTGGTCAGCGGCCTGCTGGGCGACTGGCTGGAGGCGGCCGTCATCCTCGTCATCGTCCTCCTGAACGCGGTTTTCGGCTACCTGCAGGAGGCGCGGGCGGAACAGTCCATGGCCGCCCTCAAGCGGATGGCGGTGCCCGTCGTCCGGGTCCGCCGCGGCGGGCGGGTGCTCGAGGCCTCCGCACGGGAACTGGTGCCGGGGGACGTCGTGCTCCTGGAAACCGGCAACATCGTCCCCGCGGACGGGCGGATCCTCGAGGGGGTCAACCTCCGCGTCGATGAGTCGGCGCTGACGGGGGAGTCGGAACCGGTGGAGAAAGCGGCCGACCTCCGGCTCGACGCCGCCAAGGCGCTCGGGGACCGCCGCAACATGGTCTACAGCGGGACCGTCGTCGGTTACGGCCGCGGCACCTTCGCGGTCACCGAAACCGGCATGCGGACCGAACTGGGTCACGTGGCCCGCCTGATGCAGTCGGTGGGGGAGGAGAACACCCCGCTGCAGCGGCGGCTCAACCGCCTCGGGAAGACCCTGGCCCAGGGGGCGCTGGGGCTGGTGGCCCTCGTGTTCCTCCTCGGCTGGATCCGGGGAGAGAGCAGCATCGAAGAGCTGCTCCTGACGGCCGTGAGCCTGGCGGTCGCGGCGGTGCCCGAGGCGCTGACGGCCGTGGTCACGATCGCCCTCTCGCTGGGGGCCCAGCGCATGCTCCGGCGCAAGGCGCTCATCCGCAAGCTCCCGGCGGTGGAGACGCTCGGCTCCGTCACCCGCATCTGCTCGGACAAGACGGGGACCCTGACCCTGAACCGGATGAGCGTCATCGCCCTCGACGTGGCCGACCACACGATCCGGCTGGACCAGTGCGACGACGGGGGGGCGTTCACCCTCAAGCCCAGCGGGGAAAACCCCCCGCCGGGGGTCTGGCCGACGCTCGACCTGCTCCTGGCGGCGGGCGCGCTCTGCAACGACGCCGCGCTGGCCGGGGACGGCGCACCCGGGGGGCTCCGGCACGCGGTCGGGGACCCCACGGAAGGCGCGCTGGTCCTGGCCGCCGCCTGCTCCGGCATCCTCAAGGACGACCTGGAGCGGGCCTTCCCCCGCATCGGCGAGGTCCCCTTCGATTCGGTCCGCAAGCGCATGACCACCCTGCACCGCTTCCCCCTGTCCCAGGCGGAGATCCCGGAGAGCCTCCGTTCCTTCTGGGAGCGGCGGACCAAGGCGGGAACGCCCCCCTTCATCGCCTTCACCAAGGGCGCCATGGACGGGATGATCCCGGTTTCCAGCCATGTCTGGGTGGAGGGGGAGAGCCGGCCGCTGGACGACGCCTGGAAACAGCGGATCCAGGCCTCCCACGACGACATGGCCGCCCAGGGGATGCGGGTGCTCGCCGTCGGCATGCGCCCGTGGGACCGCCCCCCCGAGGAGACCACGGAGAAGGCGGTCGAGCACGGCATCGTCCTGCTCGGGCTGTTCGGCATGATCGACCCGCCCCGCCCCGAGGTCGGCGACGCGGTCGCCCGCTGCCACCGGGCCGGGATCCGCACGGCCATGATCACGGGCGACCACCCCCTGACCGCGCGGCACATCGCGCGGCAGATCGGCATCGCGGACAACGACCTGTTCCTGACGGGGGCCGAAATCGAGCGCCTGTCGGCGGAAGAGCTGGTGGAGGAGACCCGGCGGGTATCGGTCTTCGCCCGCGTTTCCCCCGAGCACAAGCTCAAGCTGATCGACGCCTACCAGAGCCGGGGGGAAGTCGTGTCGATGACGGGGGACGGGGTCAACGACGCCCCCGCCCTGAAGAAGGCCGACATCGGGGTGGCCATGGGGATCACGGGGACCGACGTCGCCAAGAACGCCTCGGACATGATCCTGCTCGACGACAATTTCGCCACCATCGTGGCCGCGGTCGAGGAGGGGAGGATCATCTACGACAACATCCGGCGCTTCATCCGGTACCTGCTGACGTGCAACGCCAGCGAGATCGCCGTGATGCTGCTGGGGCCGCTCCTGGGCATGCCGCTGCCGCTGCTGCCGCTGCAGATCCTCTGGATGAACCTGGTCACCGACGGCGCCCCGGCGCTCGCCCTCGGGGTGGAGAGCGCGGAGAAGAACGTCATGCGGCGCCCGCCGCACCCCCGGGATTCGGGCATCTTCAGCCGGGAAATGGTCTCCTTCATCGGCGTCGTCGGCCTCCTGATGAGCGTCATCGCCATCGGGACCGCGTGGGAGCTCTGGCGGTTGGGGGACCCGGCCTGGCAGACGACGGTGTTCACCGTCCTGGTCCTGACCCAGCTGGTCGTGGCGCTGGAAGCGCGGTCGGAGGAGGAGTCGCTCCTGCGGATGGGGGTGTTCGGGAACCGGGCCCTGGCCCTCGCCGTCGCGCTGACGGCGGGGCTGCAGGCGGCCGTCATCTACACGCCCGCGGGCAACCGGATCTTCGCCACCGTCCCGATGCCGCCCGCGGACCTGGCGGTCGCGGCGGGGACCTCGCTGCTGACCCTCCTGTTCATCGAGGCCTGGAAATTCGGACTGCGCCGTCGCCGACGGAAGGCGCGCGGACTGTGATATAATTTTCTTCGGTGATGCACTGGTGGGGAGCCGGCCCCCGCGATCCGGCCGTTGACAAGGAGGCATGTATGGCGGAGTTTCCCAAGCACCTGTACCTGATTCTCTATCCCAACGAGGCCCTGGTCGCGTCGCAGCTCACGCCCGAAGAATTCGGCAAGCACTACTCCGTCGGCAGCCCCCGTCATTTCAGCGGCAAGGTGATCTTCGCCGAGGTGGACATCGGCTACCGGAACGACTATTTCCGGATCGACGATTACCTGAGGATCACCGAATCGGGGGTCCCGGGGAGGCCGAAACGGTCCAAGTTCGTCAAGTCGTACCGGGTGCTGGAGCACGTCGATTTTTCGGCGCTGGGCAAGCTCTACCTGGTGACGACGGACGGCGCGGTGCTGGGGCTCGACCGCGCGCCGGAGCCGGAATCCGCGGGGGATAAAAACCGCATCCGGCTCTACCAGGAGATCTGTCCCCTGCGCCTCCTGGTCGCCTCGTGCCTGGACCCGCGCCAGTTCGGCCACTACATCACCGAGGAAACCTGGTCGAAGGGGGCTCCCAGGATCTTCTTCACCCAGTACGACCTCAACGTGGAGGAGTTCGTCGCGAGCGACGAGATCTACGGTTACAACATGGGGCCGCTCCCGAATGTCAACCCCACCAACCTGCCGACGGCGGTCAAGGAACTGCAGGAAGACCCGCGCAAGAAGACCAAGACCGTCAACCTGAACCCCAATCTCGATTTCGTCAGCTACAAATCGATCAAGCACGGGTTCTGGCTCTCCTCGGGCGCGGAAACGGCGTTCTACCGGATGCCCGGCATGGACGAACTGCACCGGGAGCACTACGCCTGGTGGCGCCGCCTCTGAGGTGCGGTCCTCCGCGCGGCCCGGTCCCGGGACCGCGCGGAGGGACCGGTTACCCTACCACTTCCGCGAGGGCGCGGATCACCCGGTCGGCGTCCTCCTCCGCCATCCCCGAGAAGACCGGAAGGCAGATGTGACGGGAGCAGAGGTCCTCCGAGACCGGCAGCGGACCGCGGGCGAATTCCGCGAAAACGGGCTGCAGGTGCAGGGGGGACTCGTAGACCTCCCCCGCCAGGGAGACGCCATGGCGCTCCCGCAGCACCTTTTTCAGCTCCCGCCGGTCGGTCTTCCGCCTGAGGACCGCGATGTACTTGTAGTAGTTGCAGACCCCGTCGGGAGGGACCGCGAGCGGATGGAGGTTCTGGAAGGCGCGGAGCCCCCGGTCGTACCGGGCGGCGATCGCCTGCCGGTCGGCGATCATGGCGGGAAGGCGCTCGAGGTGTTTGAGCCCGATGATGGCGTGGGGTTCCGACAGGCGCCAGTTGTACCCCATGCGCACGTGGGCGTTTTCCGCAAAGCTCTTTTTCCCCTGGTCCCGGTAGATGCGCGATTCCTCCGCCAGCCGGTCGTCGCCGGTCACGATCATCCCCCCCTCCGCCGACGTCATGACCTTGGTGGGGTAGAAGCTGAAGGTCGCGCCGAGCCCGAACCCGCCCGCGCCGGTGGAGCCGTAGGCGGAGCCGTGGGCGTGCGCGGCGTCCTCCACCAGCCAGAGCCCCTGCTCCCGGGCCAGGGCGACCAGCTCGGGCATGCGGGGGGAGACGACGCCGCCGATGTGGACGGTCACGATCCCGGCGACTCCGGGCCCCAGCAGGGGTTTTACCGTTTCGGGCCCGAGCGCGAAGGTCCCGGGGTCCATGTCCGCGAACAGGGGGGTCCCCCCCGCGTGCACCACCGCCGCGGCCGTGGCGAAGAAGGTGTTGGAGGGGACGATGACCTTCTTCCCCTCGACGCCGAGGGAGCGGAAGAGGATCTCGAGCGCGCTCGTGCCGCTGTTGACGGCGATGGCGTGGCGGACCCCGCAGAAGGCGGCGAACGCCCGTTCGAATTCGGAGCCGTATTTTCCCAGGGTCAGCTGGCCGCTGGCCAGCACTTCCTGGATCCTGTCGGCGATCCACGCCCTGTCTTCGGGGAGAAACTGGATTTTGGCTGCGGGTACTGGATTCATAACCTTCCTTTCTGGATCGTGGGCCGGGGCTGCACGGCCGCTGTTTCGAGGTCGCCGAAGGCGATCGGGCGGATCCCTGCCGCGCCGAGCGCCTCCTTCAGCCTCCGGCCGGTCAGGGCCCGGAATTCGTCCTCGTGCCGGTAGCCGGGCATGGGGCCGTCGATTTCCGGCGCCCGCCCCGTGGCCGGGTGGAAACAGAACTCCGTGACCCCCGGCGGAAGCCGGGGGAGCAGGCGCAGGACGAAGTCCTCGGTCAGGGCGCCGCTGTCGGTCATCCCGATCAGGGCGTCGTTGTGCCGCATTCCCGCCCGGCGCAACCGGTGTCGCATCATGCGGGTCCAGGGGAAGAGAAAGGCCCAGGACACGGCCCGGGGGGCCAGTTTCCTCCGCGCGGCCCTCCAGGAGCGAAGCGGCGGCTCCGCCGGGAGGCGCACCGACTTCAGCCCGTACTCCCGGCCGGTTCTCAGCATCAGCCCCAGGACCGTGGGGTGAAGATGCATGTGGTTGTGCGCGTCGGCGTGATCGAGTTCGAGCCCCGTCCGGCGAAACGCCTCGAACTGGGCCCGGATCTCCATCTCCAGCTGCCTGCGGACCCGGGGCAGGAAGAAGAAGCGGAACCCGCTCTTCACGAGGCGGGTGGAAAACCGGCCGTCGGCGTCCACCAGGTCGGGCACCCGGCCGGGGGGGAGCACCGGGCGCCCCTCGACCAGCGTGAGGTGCAGCCCCACCCGGAGGGTGGGGGCGCGTCGCGCGCGTTCCACCGCGTCGCGGGAGAAGGGGGCGCCCACCATGAGGCTGGCCGAGGTGAGGACCCCTTGCTCGTGGGCCCTCACGATGGCCTCGTTCACCGGCAGCGCCAGCCCGAAATCGTCCCCCGTGATGATGATCTGTGTCACCGTGTTCCTCCCCGCGCGCCGGTCCCCCGATGGTGCGCCCTCAGTGGGCGGTGCGCAGACGGTCCTTCGCCACCGGGTCCCGGGACACCAGGCGCCCGTCCCGGGTGAGAATGAAGCGGGCGCCGCGCCAGGTCGTGGTGCGCTTGGTGAAGGCCAGCAGCCAGGTGGCCAGGGAGGAGAGGTCCCGCGGCAGGAGCAGGCCGAGGCTCCGCAACCCCTCGCGGTCGCGGAGTCCCCAGCCGAGGACGGCCGCGGCCGAGACCAGCCGAAGCGCCGCGGCCCCCGCGAACACCCACCACCCCAGCGGGTCGCCCGGGCGCGCCAGGGCGAACAGGAGGGCGAAGGGGACCGAGCGCACGAGCGCCGTGGCAAGGAAGGCGTAGGGGCGCGCGGCCCGGGTGTTCTGGTCCCAGTAGACCTGGTGGCTCCACCAGTGGGAGGGGCTCTGGAGATCGACGATGGTGTCGACGAAATACGGGACGATGGCGACCCTTTTCCCCAGCGCCCAGATGCGCCTCCCCATTTCGTAGTCTTCCACCAGGTAGTCGGAGAGGGCTTCCAGCCCCCCGATCCGCTGCAGGGTGGAGCGGGAGAGGGCGGCGGAGGCCCCGAGGCAGAAGCGCGAAGCCCCGGTGACGTGGGCGAAGAGCACGTTGGCCATGAAGTCGGCGTTGAGCGTCAGCAGTTCCATCCGCTCGTACCAGGAGTCGGCGCCCGCGGCCTTGTACAGGGTGCAGACGCATCCCACGTCCGGGTCGCCGAGCGGAGCGACGATGGTCTTCAGGTAGCCGGGTTCGAGGCGGACGTCGCTGTCGCTGATCACCAGCACGTCGTGGCGGGCGTGCCGGAGCCCCCCGATCATGTTGTTGATCTTGCCGTTGGTGCCGTGCCGGATGTTTTCCACGGCGACCGTGACGCGGCCGGGGCCGAACTCCCGCTGGATCTCGTACAGGAGCGGGAGGGCGGGGTCGTCGCCGTCCTGGACCGAGAACACCACCTCGTACTCCGGGTAATCCTGCACGCAGGCGCTGTGCAGGTTCCGCCGCTGGTCCTTCTCCAGGCCGTGGACCGGCTTCAGGATCGTGACGGGGGGCCAGGCCGCGGGGGCGGGGGCGGGCCGGGAGTTCGCGCGCGCGCGGAAGCGCAGGACCGCCAGGATCGAGAGCAGGGCGTAAACGGAGCCGCCGACGGCCGGGACCAGCAACAGCCACTGGAGGCCGTGCCATAAGATTGTCGCCATCTTCAGACTGCCTCCCCGGGGATCCCGGCCCCCCGGTTCAGGGCCGGACGCGGCACCGGAAGCCCATGGCGGCGAAGACCCCGGCCAGGGCCGCGTGCTCGCCGCCCAGTTCCACGATGGTGCCGGAGAATTCGGGTCTCAGCTCGCGCTCCGTGCGCAGCCGCTCGAATCCCCGGGCGGCCTCCTCCGGGGGTGCCGCCGCCAGGGCCCGCAGCCCCGCGTCCTCGCGCCCGAGGTCGAGAATCCGGGCGAGCACGCCGGCGACCGCTTCCCGCCCCCGCGTCCCCGCGCCGGGCCGGACCAGCCCGGGCTCCGGGAACAAAGTACCATTGTTCCCCGGATTCCGATAACCGAAAAACCGGCCGAGCTCGGCCGCGATCATCCCCGTGGCCCGGATTTTCCCCTCCCGCGAGCTCCCGGCGATGTGCGGGGTGCCGATCTCCGCCGTCTCCAGGAGCCCGAAGTCGATCCGGGGTTCCCCCTCCCACACGTCGAGGACGGCGCCGGAGAGGGCGTTCGCCCGCAGGGCCGATGCCAGCGCCCGACCGTCGACCACCCCGCCGCGGGAGGAGTTGATCACGACCTGGCGCGCGGAGAGGCGTCCGAGGAGTTCCCGGTCGACCAGGTGCCAGGTCGGGCAGGGGCCGCCGCGGGTCAGGGGGACGTGAAAGGTGAGGATGTCGGCCCCGAGCACGCACTCGAGCGGCCGGTACCGCGAGTCCCCCGTCAGGGCGCCGAGCGGCGGGTCGCACAGGAGCACCTCCATCCCGAGGGCGCGGGCTTTGCGGGCAACGCGCGATCCGACGTGGCCGACGCCGATGACGGCCAGGGAGCGGTCGCCGAGGTCCCAATCCCGGCGCGCCGCCACCGCCTGGAGGGCGGTCAGGACGTAGTCCGACACGGCTTCGGCGTTGCTGCCGGCGGCGTAGCTGAAGCGGATGCCCATCCGTTCGAGGACTCCGGTGTCGACGTGGTCCATCCCGGCGCTGGCCGCCCCCACGAAGCGCACGGCGCTCCCCTCCAGCAGCGAGGCGTCGACCGGGGTGACGGTGCGTACGATCAGGGCGTCCGCGTCGCGGATCTCCCCGGGCGTCACGCACCGCCCCTCGAAAGGCCGGACCTCGCCCATGCCGGAGAAGAACTCCTTCCAGTAGGGGATCGACCGGTCCAGGGCAATGATCATCGCGGCCTCTGAAAAACCTGTCATTTTGAAGGGATCGGTCCCCGAATGCAAATATGTTTTGAGGTTGGGGGATCACAAATCCCCCCGCTTCCTGTATGCTCCGGGCGGACGGCGGAGGGCGATGGCGACCAACGGGATCGGAACCCTGAACGAGAGGCCGCTGCACGCGGAGCTGAAGCGGCTGCTGTGCCTCCCGGGCGACCGGGTCGAAGTCCCCGTGGACGGGTTCACCGTGGACATCGTGCGCGGCGAACTGCTGATCGAGATCCAGACGCGCAACCTCTCCGGCATCCGCCGGAAGCTCGCGGACCTCGTCGAGCGCCACCCCGTCCGGCTCCTCTACCCCCTCGTCCGGGAGAAGGTGATCGTGCGCCAGTCGGGGGGCGGCCGGCGCACCCTCGGCCGGCGCCGCAGCCCCGCGCGCGGGGCGATGCCGTCGCTGTTCGAGGAGTTCGTGAGCGTGGCGGCGCTGATGTCCCACCCCAATTTCACGCTGGAGGTCGCCCTGGTCGTGGAGGAGGAGGTGCGCCGCTACCGCCCGGGGAGCTGCCGGGCGCGCAAGGGGTGGGGGGTTCACGAGCGGCGGCTGGTCCGCGTCATCGGCCGGATGCTGTTCGAGACCCCCGCGGACATGCTGGCGCTGGTTCCGGAAGAGGTGCCCGAACTGTTCACCACCCGGGAACTGGCGGAAGCGACGGGGCAGCCGGCCTGGCTCGCCCAGAAGATGGCTTACTCCCTGCGCGTCATGGGCGCGGTCGAGGTCGAGGGGAAAAGAGGGCGGCACGTCCTCTACCGGCGCCCCCTCCCCGCCCGGCCCTGAGGAGGGGCGCCGTCGTCAATCCCGGCCGCCGGCCGGCTCCCCGGGAGCGGGAGCGCCGGAGAGCCCCGCCATCCGCTCGAACTCCTCCTCGTCGAGCACCCGGACCCCCAGGGCGCGCGCCTTTTCCAGCTTGCCGCCCGGGTCGCGCCCGGCCACGACGAAATCGGTCCTGCGCGAAACGGCCGACGTCGTCTTCCCCCCGAGCTTCCGGATGAGGGCCTCCATTTCGGCGCGGCCGTGACGGCTCAGGGTCCCGGTGACGACGAAGGTCCGGTCCCGGAACTCCTCGTGCTCCTGGAGGCGCGCGGCGCCGCTCCCGGCCGTGAGGTCCACGCCGTGGCGCTCCAGTTCCCGGACGATCTCCACCCCGGCGCGGCTCCGGAAAAAGCGGTAGACGCTTTCGGCCACGACCGGGCCGATGCCGGGGATGGCGGCCAGTCGCTCCTCGGTCGCCTCCATGAGGCCCCGGATCTCCCCGAACTCGTCGGCCAGCAGCCGGGCGTTGCCTTCCCCGATGTGCCGGATCCCGAGCCCGCCGAGCACGCGGGCCAATCCCCTCCCTTTGCTCCTGCCGACCGCCTCGACGAGGTTCTGCGCCGATTTTTCCCCCATCCTCTCCAGGCCTTCGAGCTGCCGGGCCTCGAGGGAGTAGAGGTCGGTCAGGGCGGACACCAGCCCCCGGTCCACCAGCTGGTCGATCAGGGCCGGTCCGAGCCCCTCGATGTCGAGCGCCCTGCGCGAGGCCAGGAAGCGCACCCGCTCCTTGAGCTGCGCCGGGCAGGAGGGGTTCAGGCAGCGGATGTACACCCCCCCTTCGTCCCTCCCCACCTCCCCCTGGCATACGGGGCACGCCGAGGGGAAGAGGTAGGGGCGCTCCCCCCCCGTGCGCTTTTCCAGTTCCACCCGCACCACGTGCGGGATGATCTTGCCCGCCTTCTCGACGATGACGTGGTCCCCGATGCGGACGTCCTTACGGGCGATTTCGTCGGCGTTGTGCAGGCTGACGCGGGACACGCGGGTTCCCGCGATTTCCACCGTCTGCAGTTCGGCCACCGGGGTGAGGGTGCCGGTTTTCCCCACCTGCACCCGGATGTCGAGGACCCGGGTCTCCGCCTGCCAGAGTTCCACCTTGAGGGCGATGACCCAGCGGGGGGATCTGGCGGTCGCCCCGAGGCGCTCCCGCTGTGCGAAGCCGTCGATCTTGATGACCATGCCGTCGGTTTCGTAATCGAGGCTCTCGCGCTCCTCGAGCGCATCCGCGCACCAGGCCAGGACGCCGTCGATCGAGTCGACCACCCCGCTGTGGGGCACGACCGGGATCCCGCGGCCGCGGACCATGTCGAGGAACGCGGCATGGGAGGAGGGTCCCTCCCCCTCCAGGAACCCCTCGCTGTGGGCGAAGAAGCGGAGGTTCCGCCGGCTGCTCTGGCGGGGGTCCAGGAGCTTGAGGCTTCCGGCGGTCGCGTTGCGGCAGTTGGCGAAGACGCGCTCCCCGGCTTCGGCCTGCAGCCGGTTCAGGCGCGAGAGCTCGGAGTGGGTCATGTAGACCTCCCCGCGCACCTCCAGCAGCGGCGGAGGAGAGCCGATCAGACGGAGCGGGATGTCCCGCACGGTCCGCAGGTTGTGGGTGATGTCGTCCCCCCGCACGCCGTCCCCGCGGGTGAGGCCGAGGGAGAAGAGGCCGTGGTCGTACCGCAGGGAGGCCGACACGCCGTCGATCTTCCGCTCGACGATGTAGAGGGGAGTCTCCCCCTCGAGCAGGCGCCGGATGCGGCCGTCGAACTCCCGCACCTCCTCCTCGCTGTAGGTGTTTTCGATCGAAAGCATGGGGACGAGGTGCGGGACCGAGCGGAAACCGTCGATCGGCCCCCCCCCCACCCGCTGCGTGGGGCTCGAGGGGGTGACCCGTTCGGGATGCCGCCTCTCGAGATCCCGGAGTTCGAGCAGGAGGCGGTCGAATTCCAGGTCGCTGATTTCGGGGGCGGCCTCGATATAGTACCGCTGGTTGTGAACTTCGATGAGCCGGCGCAGCTCTTCGATCCTGTCCTGTATGGAGTCGGTCATGACGGCCTTCCGAAACCCCCCGCTGGATGCCCGCGCGCGCCCCGGGGAAAAATGCCCGGGAGGCGTCAAAACAGGCGACATTTTCCGCCCATGTTATATACTGATGCCGTTATCGGGAACCACCAAATTCGACCCCCTGTCGGCGGCCGCGGGAGGACGCCAAGACCATGAGCGATAGCGACGATCCGGAAGCCCCCCGTTCCGGGCCGCCCGCCGGGGACCCGGCGCAGGCCCTTTCCTCCATCGAGCTCCAGAAGCAGGCTTTCGTCGCCCTCAGCGCCGAATTGACCCGCATCCTCGGGGATCTCTCCCGCAAGGTGTCCGACGCCTCGGAGCGCCTCCGGGATATGGAATGGGAGATCGTGCGCCGGAAGCGGGAGTTGGAAACCCTGCATGAAATCGAAGCCTCGGCGGAAACGCTCGGCCGGTTGCGCGAGGAGCAGCGCCTGGAGAGGGAAAACCTCGAGCGCCTGCGGGCGGAGCAGGGGCGCGTCCGGGAGGCCGAGCAGGCCGAGGCGCGGCGGAAATTCGAGGAAGAACTGCAGGCGCTCCGGCAGCGGGCGATGGAAAGGCACGAGGCGCTCGACCGGGACCACGAGCGGAGGGAGAGGGCGATCGACGGCAGGGAACGGGAGGCGGCCAGGCTCCTCGGGGAGGTGGAGACCCTGCTCGGCAGGATCGCGCTCCGGGCCCGCCCGCCCTCCCTCCCTACCCCCGATTCCTTGCGGGGGGGGGCGGAGGGGAAAGGGCGGGTCCAATAATTTCCTCGATCCCCCTTGAGACTTCGGCCGGGACGCGGTAGCTTTCTTTCAGGACGGACCGGGCCGCGATCGCGCCCGAAAGAGCGGAAGCCGGCCGAGAAAACGGAGAGTCTGGCTCCCTTAAGGGATTTTATTGCAAGTGATTGCGAGGCCTGTGGCTGCCGCCCCCATGAAGAGAATCGCCAACGAGATCGAGGTCGTCATCAACAGCGCGCTGGAGAACCTCGAACTCATCCAGACCCTCACGGACTGCATCACGGCCTTCATGCGCTTCGATGCCGACACCGCCCACTGGATCGGGATGTCGGTCCGGGAATCGGTGACCAACGCCATCCAGCACGGCAACAAGCTCGATGCCGGCAAGTCGGTGGATATCGTCTTCGAGGTCGCCGCCGACCGGTTGGGCGTTTCCGTCAGGGACCAGGGGCAGGGGTTTCAGGCGGACAGCATCCCCAGCCCCCTGGACCGGGACAACCTGCTCAAGCCGAGCGGGCGCGGGATATTTTATATCCGTACCTTCATGGACGAGGTCGAGTTCCGGTCTCTCCCCCACGGGGGGACGGAGGTGTACATGGTGAAAAGGATTCCTTCCAATTGAGGAGAGTGGAAATGAAGATCGAACTACGTACGGTTAGGGACGTTCACATCCTGGACATCAGCGGCAAGATCACGCTGGGTGAAGGCACCATGACGGTCCGCAATACGGTGCGCGACATCCTGAAGGACAAGGGGAACAAGATCGTTCTCAACCTTGCCGACGTGAACTATATCGACAGCTCCGGGATCGGCGAACTGGTGAGCACCTACACGACGGTGACCAACAGCGGCGGGCAGCTCAAGCTGCTCAACCTGACCAAGAAGATCCACGAACTGCTGCAGATCACCAAGCTGCTGACCGTCTTCCAGGTGTTCGAGGACGAGCGGGCGGCGATCGCCAGTTTCGAATAGTCTTCCCCCGCTCAGGGGAGGATCCGGCTCAGGTTGAGGATCTTGGTGAGGTCGTTGAACACCACGAAACCCATCAGGAGAATGAGGAACACGAAGCCGACCTGCACGATCTTCTCCTTCAGGTTGATGCTGAGATCCCTGCGCAGGATTCCCTCTACCAGGAGCAGGGCGATCACGCCCCCGTCCAGAATCGGGATCGGGAGCAGGTTGAAGACCCCCAGCTGAAGGCTGATCAGGCCGAGAAATCCGAAGAAAACCCGGGCGCTGCCCGTACGGGCAGCGCTCCCGGATATCCGGGCGATCTCGATCGGTCCGGAGAGCGTTTTCACCGAGGCCGATCCCTTCAAAATCCTGCCGATGATCCGGAACGTCAACGCCGATAACTCGACGTTGCGCCGCACCGACTGCGTCAGGGCCCCGACCAGGCCGAACTTCTGGAGGTCCGAGGGGTAATCGGCCACGAATCCCACGATCACGCGGCCGTTTTCCCTGACCGGGGTGATGGTGAGATCGACGGCTTCCCCCCGGGCGGGGGCCGGCGATTCCCAGACCCTGTCCCTGGCCTCCGCCGGGAGGGGGCGGAGGACCCGGAACCTCAGGGGCACCCCCTCGCTTTCCGAAATGAGGTTCAGGATCTCGCTGTATTCCTCCCCCGTCCGGCCGTTCCCGCGTACGGACAGGATTTCGTCCCCGTCCCGGAGCCCCGCCCGGTAGGCCGGGGATTCCCTGTCGACCGTGTAGACGATGGTCCGCTCGAGGGGGAACTTGAACCCCAGCGCCGCGGCATCCACCGGCCCCTCGCCGGGGGGAGGCTCGAGGTGCAGCCGCAGGGTCCGGCCGTCGCGCGCGACCTCGACGTCCAGGGAGTCCTTCGCCGCGGTCCCCAGCGCCACCTCGAGGTCTTCCCAGGTCTCGGTGCGGTTGCCGCTGACGGAGACGACCCGGTCGCCGGTGCGAAGCCCGGCGCCGGCGGCCAGGGAACCGGCGGCCACCGGCCCGACGATGGCCGGTTCCTTGGGGTATCTCGGGGTGGATACCCCCTGCATGTAGGAGACCGTCAGGATGAGGACGGCCAGGAGGATGTTCATCATGGGGCCGGCGACCGCAACCAGGAAACGGTGCCATTTGGGATGGGACAGGAACTCGTCGCTGGACCCCTTCTGTTCCTCGTAGGCTTCCCCGGCCATTTTTACATAGCCGCCGATGGGGAAGGGGCTGAGGCGGTACTCCGTCCCCCCCCGCGTGAACCCGACCAGCCGGGGGCCGAAGCCCAGGGAAAAGACCAGGACGCGGATCTTCAGGAGCTTGGCCATGGCGAAATGGCCGAACTCGTGCACGGTGATGGTGATCCCCAGGACCACGATAAAGGCTAGAATGGTCAGCAGCAAAGCGATGTTCCTCCCCAGTCCCTCATAGGATGCGCCAAAGAAACCCCGGGCTCAATGGTCCCTAG
>CAZWXG010000003.1:43897-50682 GCA_964637825.1 uncultured Acidobacteriota bacterium | reverse complement strand
GGTCGCGGGCCTTGACGTCCAGGGCGCAGCGGAGGGCGGGCACGTAGGGCGACCTGCCCAGCTGCCCCACCGGGAGGCGGAGGAAGAGGTGGTGGATGGCGGTGTTGCCGACGACGACGGCCTCCGCCACGGCGGCCCGCCCCGCACCGGCTTCCGCGCAGAGTTCCCCGACGGTCCGGTTGAGCGCCTCCACCAGCATTTCCTGGAGCCTGTCGGCGTTCCCCGGCTCCTTCCCCGCGGCGTAGATGCGCGCGATCACGTCCTCGCCGCTGGCGATCTGCGGGTTCATCAGCCCCCTGGAACAGAGGGTCCGGCCGGTCTGCAGGTCCACGAGATAGCAGGCGATCTTGGTGGTCCCGATATCCACGGCCAGCCCGAGCCAGCGGGTCGAGGGGGCGCCCAGGGCCACCACCTCCCCGGCGCGCACCGCCACCGAAGCCCGCCAGGCCCATTCCCGCAACCGGGGCGAAATCCCCCGCAGGACGGCGTAATCGATGGCGCCGACCTTCACCCCGTGCCCGCGCTCGAGGGCGGCCCGGAGGTTCAGGTCATCCGACCCGGGGGAAGCCAGCGAGGGCGGGGTCAGCGTCACCTCGCAGCCCCGGACCGGGGGGTCCGGCCGGACGTCCAGTTCCAGCCCCTCGACCTGCGTACGCTGCGGTGCCGTCAGCGATTCGGGGGGGATGTGCACCTTGACGTCCCCCAGCGGGTACGCCTGGCAGGCCAGGCGGCAGTTCCGCTCCCGCTCCTGCCCGGAAAACGCGTCCTCCTCGGACGCCGTCCTCCCGCTGACCGGTCCCGCGACGACCTGGACCCGGCACTGGCGGCAGGTGCCCATGCCGCCGCAGAGGCTGACGAGATCCACGTCCAGCCGCCGGGCGCACCCGAGCAGCGGCTCCCCTTCGGGGCATTCCCCCCGCCGTCCCACGGGCTCGAAATCGATCGTGTGCACGGGCCGACCTCCCTGGACTCCGTTACCGCCTGCGTGTCAGGCGCCGCCGCCTGCTTGTCAGGCGCCGCCTCCCGCGAGCCACCGGCAGAAGGCGCCGGTCCGGGACGGCAGTCCCGCGGCGTCCCCCCCCTTTTCCATCTCGGCGACGATGGCGCTCCCCACGACGGCGCCGTCGGCGACCTCCCACACCGAACGCACCTGGGCCGGAGCCGAGATCCCGAAACCGACCGCGATCGGCAGCGCCGTGTGCGCGCGGACGCGTGCGACCGTCGGCCGGACGGTGTCCGAAAGCTCCTGCCGCGCCCCCGTGACCCCGGCCCGCGAGACGACATAGACGAAGCCGCTCGAGCATTCGGCGATCCGCCGCACGCGCCCGGGGCCGCTGGTCGGGGCCGCCAGGAAGATGCAGTCCAGTTGGTGGCGCCGCATGCACTCGCGGTATTCGTCCCCCTCCTCGGGGGTGATGTCGGTGACGAGGGCGCCGTCGACCCCCGCCGCCCGGGCCTCGCGCGCCAGCCGCTCCAGCCCGTACTGCAGCACCGGGTTCAGGTAGCTGAAGAGCATGAGGGGCACCTCGCTCGCGCGCCGGATTTCGGCCACGGCGCGGAGGTAGTCGCCGAGCGCGTACCCGTGGCGCAGGGCGCGCATGCCGGCGCGCTGGATGACGGGGCCGTCCGCCACCGGGTCGGAAAAGGGGATCCCCAGTTCCACGATGTGGGAGCCCGCCCGCTCCAGTTCCGGGACGAGCCGGATGGTCGTTTCCAGGTCCGGGTCCCCCGCCATGATGAAGGGGATGAACGCCTTCCCCCCCCGCGCCCGCAGCCGCTCAAACGCCCTGCCGATGCGACCGTTCGCCGCCTCCGCCTGCTCAGACATCGATCCCCCTCCCCTCCCGCCCGCTTGCCAGGATTTGGGCCACCTGGGCGACGTCCTTGTCGCCGCGCCCCGACAGGTTCAGCACCACCAGCGAGTCCGCGCCGAGGCCGGGGGCCATGCGCACCAGTTCCGCCACGGCGTGAGCGCTCTCGAGCGCCGGGATGATCCCCTCCTGCCGGGCCAGGAGCTGGAAGGCCTCCAGGGCCAGCTCGTCCGTGACCGAGGTATAGGTGACCCGGCCGCTGTCGTGGAGACACGCGTGCTCCGGGCCCACGCTGGCGTAATCCAGCCCCGCGGACACGGAATGGGTCGCGGCGATCTGGCCGTTGTCGTCCTGGAGGACGTAGCTGTAGGTCCCCTGCAGGACCCCGAGGCGCCCCCCGCCGAAGCGGGCGGCGTGCTCCCCCAGCGCGGTGCCGCGCCCCCCGGCCTCCACCCCGACCATGCGCCCCCCCCCCACGCAGGCGATCAGCAGGTCGGGCAGCCGCCCCTCGGCCTCGAGGACCTGGGCGCGGGCCTCGCGCCCGATCACGGACTGGAAATCGCGCACGATCCAGGGGTAGGGGTGGGCGCCCAGCACCGACCCGAGCAGGTAGTGGGTGTCGGCGACATTGGCCACCCAGTCGCGCATCGCCTCGTTGATGGCGTCCTTGAGGGTGCGGGTGCCGCTGTCGACCGGGTTGACCCGGGCGCCCAGGAGCCGCATCCGGAAGACGTTCAGCTCCTGCCGGCGCATGTCCTCCGTCCCCATGTAGATCTCGCACTCCATCCCGAACAGGGCGGCCACGGTCGCCGTCGCCACGCCGTGCTGCCCGGCGCCGGTTTCCGCGATCAGGCGCCTTTTCCCCATGCGCCGGGCCAAAAGCGCCTGGCCGACGGCGTTGTTGATCTTGTGGGCCCCCGTGTGGGTCAGGTCCTCGCGCTTCAGGTAGATCCGCCCCGTCCCCAGGAGGCGTTCGAGGCGCCGGGCCCGGGTGAGCGGGGTGGGGCGGCCGACGTAGGACTCGAGCAGCCCTTCGAGCTCCCGCCGGAAACCGGGATCCCCGGACGCCCGGCGATAGGCGTCCTCGAGCTCCTCGAGCGGCCCCACCAGGGTTTCGGGCACGAAGCGCCCCCCGTAGGCGCCGTAGCGCCCCCGACGGTCAGGGCCGGTGATCGGACTGTCTGGCATCTCTCACCTCTCTCATGAATTGCGCGAGGGCGCGGGCGTCCTTCACGCCGGGGGCCGATTCCACCCCGCTGCAGACATCGACGGCGTAGGGCCGGGCGACGCGGATCGCCTCGGACACGTTGTCCGCCCGGAGCCCCCCCGCCAGGATGACGGGCCGGATGCGCGCGACGGAGCGCGCGAGGGTCCAGTCGAACGTCTTCCCGGTGCCGCCGTAGAGTTCCCCGTCCCGGGCGTCGAGCAGGAAGGACCCGACCGGGTACGCCTCGAGGCCCCCGGGGACCCCTTCCCCCCCGATGCGCAGCGCCTTGATCAGCGGCCACCGCGCCAGGGCGCGGCACGTGCCGGGGGTCTCGTCGCCGTGCAGCTGCAGCACCCCCACGCCGGAGGCTTCGGCCGCGCGCGCGACGGCGTCGGCCGGAAGGTTGACGAAGACCCCCACGGTCACGGCGAACGGGGGAAGGCGCCGGATGATGGCCGCCGCCTCCGCGGGGCGGATGTACCGGGGGCTCGGGGGGTGGAAATTGAAGCCGAGGGCGTCCGCCCCCAGCTCGAGCGCCATGACCGCGTCCTCGAACCCCGTGATCCCGCACACCTTCACTTTCGTCATCGACCGTCCTTTGCCTCTACCGGAGCAGTTGCCGGAGCGCCGCGCCGGGGGACGGGGAGCGCATCAGGCTCTCCCCCACCAGGAATCCGCGGTACCCGGCGTCCCGGAGCCGCCGGATATCCTCCCCGGTGCGGATACCGCTCTCCGCAACGGCCGTGACCCCCTTCGGCAGGAGCCGGGCCAGGCGGAGCGACACGTCGAGCGACACCTCGAGGGTCCCGAGGTTCCGGTTGTTGACGCCGAGGAGGGTGGCGCCGCTCGCGAGCGCCCGGTCCAGCTCCGCCTCGTCATGGACCTCCACCAGCGCCTCCATCCCGTGAGTTTCCGCCGCCCGGCGGAGACTCTCGAGGGCGGGGCCGTCGAGCAGGGCGGCGATCAGCAGGACCGCGTCCGCCCCCGCGTGGCGCGCCTCCAGGACCTGGTAGGGGTCGACGATGAAGTCCTTGCGCAGCAGCGGCAGCTTCGAATGCCACCGCACCCGGGCCAGGGTCTCCAGCCCGCCGTGAAAGTGATGCACCTCGGTGAGCACCGAGAGCGCGGCCGCACCCGCGGCGGCGTACTCCGCGGCCACCGCCAGGGGATCGAAATCCTCCCGGATCACTCCCGCCGACGGGGAGGCCTTCTTGATCTCGGCGATGATGGCGGGGGTGCGCGACGTCAGGGCCTTGCGGAAGGGGCGGAGGTCGGGGGCCCGGTCCAGGACCGCCTCGAGCGAGCGGGCCGGGAGCTTCGCCTTCGCCCCGTTCAGTTCGCGCACCTTGGCGTGCAGGATCCTTTCGAGGACGGTTCCCCTGAGGGCTTCCGGCAGCACGTACTCGGTCGGGACTTCGGGCATCATCCCCCCTTTCAAGGGTTCACGAAATTGGCCAGCAGCCGCATGCCGGAGTCGGTCAGGATCGATTCGGGGTGGAACTGCACCCCTTCCACCCGGAGCGAACGGTGGCGCAGCCCCATGATCACCCCGTCGGCGGTGCGGGCGGAAATCTCCAGGCATTCGGGCAGCCCTTCGGGGGACACCACGAGCGAGTGGTAGCGCGTCGCCCGGAAGGGGTTGTCCACCCCCCGGAACAGGGTGCGGCCGTCGTGGAGAACCTCGCTCGTCTTGCCGTGCATGATCTCCGGCGCCGCCACCACCCGGCCGCCGAAGGCGGCCCCGATCGCCTGGTGGCCGAGGCACACCCCGAGGATCGGCACCGTGCCGGCGAAGTGCCGGACGGTCTCGATGATGACGCCCGAGTTTTCGGGGCGCCCCGGCCCGGGGGAAATGAGGATGAACGCGGGGGCCAGCGCCTCGATATCCCCGATGGTGACGGCGTCGTTGCGGACGACCCGGAGCTGTTGCCCCAGTTGGCCGAGGTACTGCACGAGGTTGAAGGTGAAGGAGTCGTAATTGTCGATGACCAGGATCATGGCCGCCCTTTCCCCTCTCCGTCGTCGACGACGGGTCCGCCGAAGCCCTCGTGGGCGAAGGTCACCGCGCGGACCAGGGCCATGGCCTTGTTGATCGATTCCTCCCGCTCCCGCACCGGGTCGGAGTCGGCCACGATCCCGCCCCCCGCCTGGATGTAGGCCGTCCCGTCCTTGATGAGGAGGGTGCGCAGGGCGATGCAGGTGTCGAGGTTTCCGGAAAAATCGACGTAGCCGACCGCCCCGCCGTAGATCCCCCTGCGGCAGGGCTCCATCGATTCGATGATCTCCATGGCCCTCACCTTGGGGGCGCCCGAGACGGTCCCTGCCGGGAGGCACGATTCCAGGGCGTCGAAGCAGTCCAGCTCCGGCCGGAGGTTCCCCTCGACGCTGCTGACCAGGTGCATGACGTGGCTGTACTTCTCGATCCGCATCAGGTCGGTGACCCTGACCGAGCCGTAATCGCACACCCGCCCCAGGTCGTTCCGCCCCAGGTCCACCAGCATGATGTGCTCGGCCCGCTCCTTGGCGTCCGCCGCGAGTTCGCGCGCCAGGCGCTCGTCCTCCCCGGGGGTGGCTCCCCGGGGGCGCGTGCCGGCGATGGGGCCGTATTCCACCCTGCGGCCGCTCACCTTCACCAGCGTCTCGGGGGAGGCCCCGACGACGACGAGGTCGTCCATCCGGAGGAAGAACATGTAGGGGGAGGGGTTGATGAATCGAAGGGCGCGGTAGACGTCGAACGGGTCGCAGGCCACCGGCATGGTGAAGCGCTGCGACAGCACCGCCTGGAAGATGTCGCCCGCCCGGATATGCTCCCGGGCCCGTTCGACGTTGGCGTAGTAGTCCTCCGCGGCGACGTTCGAGGCCGGCTCGGGGATCTTCGCGTACGGGAGAGGGGAGGGGAGCGAGATGGGGACGGTGAGGCGCTTTTCGATCTGCTCGATCCGCAGGACCGCGTCCCGGTATTTCGCCTCCAGGTCCCCCCCGGCCCGGTCGTTCAGGATGTTGGCGATGATGTGGATCCGGTGCCGCAGGTGGTCGAAGGCCAGGATGGTGGAAAAATACATCACCCGGTAGTCGTCCAGCCCCAGGTCATCCGCTGCGAGTTCGGGCAGGCGTTCGAAGCGGCGGACCAGGTCGTAGGCGAAGTACCCGACCCCTCCCCCCAGGAACGGGGGGAGGTCGCCGAAGGTGACGGGGCGGAAGGTCCGGCCGATCTCCCGCAGCTTTTCGAGCCCCCGGCTCGGCTCCCGGACGATCTCCCCCTGGCGCTCGACCGAGACTTCCCCGTCCCTGCCGCGCACGGTGAGAAAGGGGTCCCAACCGATGAAGGAGTAACGGGCCAGCCGCTCCCCCCCCTCGACGCTCTCCAGAAGGAACACCCGGCTCCGTCCGTGGGCCAGGCGCAAAAACGCCGCGGCCGGGGTGAGCAGGTCCCCCATGATGTCCTTGCACACCGGGATCACGTTCCCCCGGTCCGCGCTTTCTTTCACCTGCCGCAGTGACGGCTGAATCATGTCGGACTCTCGATCGGGCACACAAAAAAAAGCCGTGAACGTCCCGAGTCGCTCACGGCTTCCTCATCCCTTGGTGTGGCAACGGTCAGGGGACTGGGGACCAACCGACCCAGGCGGATTTGGCCCGGCGTCGCCAACACCACAGACTGAACGGAATAAAGACTGTTCCTGTCATCGCTTCTGTAACCCCTGTATTCTCCATTACTACCACAAAGGCCGGGGGGGCGCAACAGGAGAAATCGCGCTCCCGCCGCG
>CAZWXG010000003.1:24207-43797 GCA_964637825.1 uncultured Acidobacteriota bacterium | reverse complement strand
CCAGAGGACCTTGCGGGAGAGGGTCGAGTTCGAGGGGGTGGGACTTCACACCGGGTACCCGGTCCGGCTCGCGATCCTCCCCGCGCCGCCCGACACCGGGATCCGCTTCCGGCGCACCGACCTCCGGAATTTCGAAATCGAAGCCCTGCGCGCGCACGTGGCGAAGGTCAGTTACGCCACGACCCTCATGAAGAAGGGGGTGATGATCGCGACCGTCGAACATGTCCTTTCCACCCTTTACGGCCTCGGCATCGACAACGCGCGCCTGGATGTCGATTCCATGGAGGTCCCCATCCTCGACGGTTCCTGCGCCCCCTTCACCGAAGCCCTCCTCGCCGCCGGCATCGCCCGGCAGGAGGCGCCGCGCCGGTACATCGTGATCGAGCGCCCGATCGAGGTGCGCCAGGGGGACAAGGTGGCGGGGGTCTACCCCGACACCGCCCCGCGGGCGAGCTACGCCATCGACTTCGACCACCCGGCCATCGGGCACCAGAGGATCACGATGGAACTGACGCCCGAAGCCTTCCGCCGGGAGCTCTCGCGCGCCCGGACCTTCGGGTTCGTCTCCGACATCGAGTACCTGAAGAGTCTCGGCCTGATCCGCGGCGGCTCGCTCGACAACGCCGTGGTGCTCGATCCCTCGGGCGTCCTCAACACCGGGCTCCGCTACCCGGACGAATTCGTCCGCCACAAACTGATGGACCTGCTCGGGGACATTTCCCTCTGCGGGCTCCCGATCATCGGCCGTCTGGAGGCCGAACGGGCCGGTCACGCCATCCACACCGACCTGGCCTCCCTCATCATCCGGAGCCGCGACCGCTACCGGATCCTCAGCGCCGACGAAGTAGAGCCCGCCCTGGCCGACGCGGGCTAGGAGGTTCGCCGCAGCACGGCCCGGACCGGGGAGCCGTCCGCCCCCGCTATCTTCAGGGGGAGGCAGATCAGGTCGTAGTCCCCCGGGGGGACCCCTTCCAGCCGGAGGTTTTCGAGGATGGCGACGCCCCCCCCCAGCAGGATCCGGTGGGCGGACAGGTCCGCGCTGTCGGGCGCGTCCACTCCCGGCCCCCCGGTCCCGACCAGGCGCAATCCCTTCCCCGCGAGGTACCGCGCGGCGTCCGCGTGAAGAAAACCATAGGGACCCGGGGAGTCTCCCGCGCCCGGGCCGGGGGGGACCCATTGAAAGAGCGCCCTCTCCACCCCTCCCCAGTCCAGGGTCGCAAGTTCGGCCGCACCGATCCCCCCTGCGGCCGCGATCCTGAAAACGCGCGCGGGCCCGATGAAGTCCCCGACCGGCAGCCGGGCGATGTCGCGCCCGGCGTCGTCGACGTGCAGGGGCGCGTCCAGGTGGGTGCCGGTGTGCACCCCCATGCGGATGGCCGACACGTTCGCCGCCGCCCCTTCCCGGATGCGCGCGACCCACGTGCGCTCGAACTCCGGGTCGCCGGGCCAGACGGCCATCCCTTCTGCGAGGGTGAGGGAGATGTCGTAGAACCCGGGCATGGCCGCTCCCCTATTTGGGAGGCTCGGGGCGGGAAAAGAACTCGTCCCGGAGGCCGTTGTTGTAGGTGATCTTCGTGATGAACTGCTGGAAGGAGCGGCGCCCGCCCGCGGTCCCGTCGATGCGCAGCGGGGTGTTCACCCCCTGGATCGTGTGCCACCGGCTGAATTCGCTCGTGAGGCGCTCCCGCAACCCCCGGTCGTTCAACCGGCCGGTCTCGAGCTTCACCGGCAGCCGGGAAGCCCGGTCGAAATAGACGAGGATCTCGTCGTTTTCCGGGTCGATCAGCTTCACCACGTCGAGGCTCGCGTCCTTCCCGGTCCCCGCCCCCAGGTAAAACAGCTTGTTGAGGGGGTCCCGGTAGCGGAAACGGAAGAGGTTCTCCAGGCTGTGGTTGGCCGCCGCCCGGAACCCCTTCATCTCCTCGGCGCTGGCGTCGCGCGTCCCCTTCTCCCCCTCGAGCACCCAGCCTTCGCCCCTCTCCAGGTTGAAGACGGTGATTTCGAGCTCCTTCTTCCGGTTCCCCAGCTCGAACCGGCTCTTGTCCGGGAGCTTGGTGTAGTCGGCGAACCGGATCAGCCCCGAGGAGGCCCCGTAGCGGTCGAAAGTGAAATACCGCCCCTCGGAGACCATGTCCTTCACCCCGAGGTAGGCGTCCCCCCCCATGGCGGCGATGGCGTCCTCGAACAGGCGCCGGGCCCGATCCTCTTCCCCCCGGCATACGGGGGAACAAAGCGCCGCGGCCATCATCATCAGGGCGGCGCGCCGCCCGAACATGATCCCCTCACTCTTCATCGCTGTCACCCTGCTTTCCATGGAACAGAATTTCCGCCCCCGACCGCGACTTAGCCCTCAGCGGGACACGGGCGGATGCTATAATACCCCCCTTCATAATAGGAAAGGATCAGACGAATGGACAAGCAAGAACTGGAACAAACCCTCGTGCTGCTCAAGCCGGACGCTCTCAAAAACTCCCTGACGGGCTACCTGCTCTCGCAGCTGTCCGAATTTCACTCCGGCCTTCATCTCGCGGGGGCCAAGATCGTGGCCGTCAACCGCATCCTGGGGGAGGAGCATTACGCGGAACATCGCGGCAAGGCGTTTTACGAATCGCTCCTGGACTACATCACCGGGAGCCTCCACTACGACGAGGCCTGGAAGCGGCGCGTGGTCGCCATCGTCTACCAGGGCCCCGGCGCCATCCTGAAGATCCGCGCCATCGCCGGCCCCACCAACCCCCATGTCGCCCGGCAGGACAAGCCGGGGTGCATCCGCGCCCTGGGGACCCTGGTCCCGATCAAGGACGCCGAGGGGAAGACGGTCAGCGAGCGGATGGACAACCTGATCCACGCCTCGGCCAACCCCGCGGACGCCGAGCGCGAAATCAAGCTCTGGTTCTCCCCCGCGGACATCCCGCCCATGATGCACGCCTACGGGACCGAGGTCTGCGACACCTGGTACGGCTACGCGGGCGGCCGGCTGCTCACCGCACCCGAACCGGGATCGATCTGCCTGTTCGCCCCCGGCGACGTCGTCTGGACCTCGGACCTGGAGACGCTCCGGCGGCTCGCCCGGGGGCTCGAGACGGCCGAATCGCTCAACTATGTCGCGGCCAAGTACCTCATCAACGACGCGCGCATCGGGTAGGGTCGGCGGGCCGGGGCGCGCCGCGTCCCGGCCCGGGCCTGAATGTCGTTGACTCCGGGTCGCATTCGGTTACACTTTGTCATTGCAGGTCATTGTTTCCAGAGGGGGACCTGAACCGTCATGACTCGAGAAATGTTCACGACCAAGGAGGTCGCCGAGTATCTCAGCATCAACGAGAAACAGGTGTACCGGCTGATCAAGGAAAAGAAGATCCCCGCCACGCGGATCACGGGCAAGTGGCTCTTCCCCAAAAACCTGATCGAGGAATGGGTGGTCGCGAGCGCGCGCGAAAGTGTCGCCCCCTCCCCCCACCCGGGCCCCGAACACCAGGTGGTCATCGCCGGGAGCAACGACCTGGCGCTGGAACTGCTGGTCAAGAACGCCAACCTCCAGAACCCCGACTACACCATTTCGATCTCCAACGTGGGGAGCCTCGCCGGGCTGATCGCGCTCGAGCACGGAAACTGCCACGTGGCCGCCACGCACCTGCTGGACCAGGAGACGGGCGAGTACAACAGTTCCTTCATCAGGAAGCACTTCCCCGAAATGAAGGTGGTCCTGCTCAACGTGGCGCACCGGGAACAGGGGCTGATCGTCAAAAAGGGGAACCCCCTCGGCATCAAGACCCTCAAGCACCTGGCCGCCAAAAAGGTGACCTTCATCAACCGGCAGGAGGGGAGCGGGACCCGCGTCCTGCTCGATTACCGGCTCCGGGAACTGGGCATCGATCCCGAGTCGATCGGCGGGTACGCCCGCACGGCCTACACCCACATGGAGGTGGCCCTGGAGGTCTTCAGCGGCGGCGCCGACGCCGGGGTCGGGATCATGGCCGCCGCCCGGATGCTGGGGCTCGATTTCGTGCCCCTGGCCAGGGAGCGTTTCGACCTGGCCATCCCGACCGCGAGTTTTTCGACCGACGCCGTCCAGGCGCTCTCTGCCGTCCTCCGCTCCGACGAGTTCCAATCCAACATCGTCTCGATGGGGGGCTACGAAGTGCGGGATACCGGGAAAGTGGTCTACGAACGGGACTGAACGGTCCCGAGCGGGCCGACATGCGAGTTTGCTCATGCACACCGTCCTCCTCAGAACAGCCTTGGGATGCCTCCTCCTGCTGCTGCCGGCCGTGGCCGCGGTCGCCGCGGACGCGCCGCGCCTCCGTTTTGCCACCACCACCTCGGTGCAGGATTCGGGCCTGCTCCCCTTCCTCCTCCCCAGGTTCGAAGAGCGCTGCCGCTGCAAAGTCGACGTCATCGCGGTCGGAACCGGGCAGGCGCTGAAGCTCGCGGCCAATGGCGACGTCGACCTGGTCCTGGTCCACGCCCCGGAAGCGGAACTCGAATTCGTGAAACAGGGGCATGGCATCAACCGGAAGACGCTGATGGTCAACGATTTCGTCATCCTCGGCCCCCCGGCCGACCCGGCCCGCGTCCGGGGGGAGAAAAGCGCCTCCGCTGCGCTTGCCGCCATCGCCCGGCGGGGCGCCACCTTCGTCTCCAGGGGGGACGATTCGGGCACCCACCGCAAGGAGCAGGCGATCTGGAAGCGGGCGGGGATCGCCCCCAGGGGCTCCTGGTATCTCGAAATCGGGCAGGGGATGGGGGCCACGCTGACGATGGCGGCGGAAAAGGGGGCCTACACCCTTTCGGACCGCGCCACCTGGCTCGGGCGGCGCGACCGGCTGAAGCTCCAGGTCCTGTCCGAGGGGGACCCGGGCCTCCTCAACCATTATTCCGCCATCCAGGTCAATCCCGCGCGCTTCCCCGCCGTCAAGGCCCGCCTGGCGCTCGAACTCGTCAACTGGCTCTGTTCCCCCGAGGGGCAGAAGCGGATCGGGGATTTCCGCTCGGGCGGGCACGCCCTGTTCACGCCGGTCTGCGGCCCGGGCGAGTGACCGCTTGAACGACCTGGCCCAGGCATCGAGGGAAGCGCTGCGCCTCCTCCTCACGGCGGACCCCGAGGTCACCACCATCGTGGGGGCCTCCCTCCGTTTTTCGCTCACGAGCACCCTCATCGCCTCCGTGATCGGCGTTCCCCTGGGGGTGGCGCTGGCCACCGCCACGTTCCGCTGCAAACGGTTCGTGGAGGATCTGCTCAACACCCTGCTGGCCATTCCCACGGTGGTGGTGGGCCTTTTCGTCTACACCCTGGTTTTCAGCCAGGGCCCGCTGGGACGGCTGCAGCTCCTGTTCACCCCCGCGGCCATCATCCTGGGCCAGACGGTGCTGATCCTGCCGCTGGTCGCCTCCCTGTCGGCGAGCGCCATTTCGGTGGTCAACCCGGTGGTCAGGGAAACCGCCTTCACCCTGGGGGCCGGAAGGATGCGCACCCTGGTCACGGTGGCCGAGGAGGCGCGCCCCGCGCTGCTCGTGGCCTGCATCACGGCCTTCGGGAGGGTGATCGGGGAGGTGGGGATCGCCATCATCCTCGGGGGGAACATCCTCGGGTACACCCGCACCATCACCACCGCCATCTCGCTCGAGACCAGCAGGGGCGAATTCGCGCTGGGGCTGGCCCTGGGGATGATCCTGCTCGTCGTCGCCTTCGCCGTCAATATCGGCGCGCGGCTGCTGCGGAGGAAGACGGCATGACCGGCCCGGACGCCTACGTCATCCGCGGTCTCCGCCACGAATACGCCGGCCGGACCGTCCTGGACATCCCCGCCCTGGAGATCCCCGCGGAGGGGATCTCCACCTTCATGGGCCCCAACGGCTGCGGCAAGTCCACCCTCCTTTCGATCCTCGCCCTGGTACGCACCCCCTCGGAGGGGAGCGTGCGCCTGGGCGGGGTGGAATCGGTCGGCAACCGGGACCGGACCCTGCGGCGCCGGGTCACCCTGGTCCACCAGAAACCGGTCCTTTTCTCCACCACGGTCCGGAAAAACATCTCCTACGGCCTCAGGGTGCTGGGACTGCCGCACCGGGAGATCCGCGTCCGCACGGAGGAGATCGCGCGCGCGCTGGGCCTCGGGGAGTCCCTGGACAAGCACGCCCACCTCCTCTCCGGGGGGGAGGCGCAGCGGGTGGCGCTGGCGCGGGCGCTGGTCATCGAGACCCCGATCCTGCTCCTGGACGAACCCACCAATTCGCTCGACGACGATTCCCGGCCGATTTTGGCGGAACTGTTACACCGGGCGGTCCGGAGTCGTAATACTACCGTGATCATGGCAACCCACGATCCCGACATCGTGTCCGCCCTCTCGAGCCGGGTCTTCCGCCTCGAAAAGGGGAGGATCGCCCCGCCCCGCGGATAGGGGCAGCCCCCCCCGGGCGGGCGCCCGCGGGAGAATGCTCATTGAAGTTTAGGGCCCGATCGTTTATATGAAGCAGCACACAAGGAGGATTTCATGAAAAGACTGGCATTGGTTGTGGCTTTGTTTCTGATGGCCGGACTGGCGTTCGGCGCGGACGTGGATGGAAAATGGACCACCGAACTCCCGGGCATGGACGGCGCCCCGATGAAGATCGCCTACACCTTCAAGGCGGACGGGGCGACGCTGACCGGGTCCACGACCGGTCCGGACGGCAAGGAAACCCCGATCAAGGAAGGCAAGATCAACGGCAGCAACATCTCGTTCGTGGTGGTCCTCGACTTCGGCGGACAGGAAATGAAGATGGACTACAAGGGCGTGGTCTCGGCCCAGGAAATCAAGCTCACCATGGACATGATGGGCCAGCCGATGGAAATGGTGCTGAAAAAGGCCCAGTAACCGCGTTTTCCCCTGAAGGGGCGGATGACGGGAGGGTTCCGGCCCCGGCCGGGGCCCTCCCGTTTTTGTTTCCCCCCGGCACGGGGAGCGCCGGGCACGGACTGGAATCAGACCGGCCGGAGGGGGGTGACAAGCCAAGTATGGCTTGACGCTCCCGTCGCGGGCGCGGGATAATGCCGCCCTCATGGCTGCCGAAAATGGGTCCTACGAAAGCATCGTCGAATCCCGGTTTCCGGGCCTGGTGGCGCGGATCCGGGGCGTCATCGAGGATTCGGAACAGGAGTACGAGGGGGACGCCCAGCGCGGGGAGAGCCACCTCTGGGAACATACGGTCCAGGTGGCTTCGCTGGCCTGCCGGCTGGCCGCGCTGGAGGGACGGGACCCCCTGATCCCCTCCATCGCCGCCCTGTTTCACGACGCGGGCAAATTCGCCGGGGGGCGTTACCACGAGGGGGAGACGGCCGAAGAGGAGGAATCGGCCCGCATCGCCGCGCGCCTGCTGGGCGAAGCCGGGATGAAGGCGGCCGATATCCGCAGGGTGACGGCGGGGCTCGGGGCGCTCTACAACGAGAAGGCGGGGGGGAATGCGGTCGCGGCCCTGATCCACGACGCCGATTTCCTCTCCAAGTTCGGGGCCCTGGGGATCGCCGCGTTCTTCACCAAATCGGTGCTGCGCGGCCGCTCGCTGCGATCTTCGGTCCTCGGCTACCTCAGCAAGGAACTGACCTACGCCGCCTCCCTCCCCGCGAACATGCGCACGGCCGCCGGGCGCAAAATGGCGGAAAAAAAGGCGGGCGATTCGCTTAGATTCTTCCGCAATCTCCTGGCAGAATTGAAGGATGCGGGGATCGCCGATCTTCGCATCCGGCGGCTGGAGGTCCCCTCCCCGCGCGGGGGGGAAGCGCTCCGCATCCGGCTGGCGGCCGCGCCCGTCTGCCCCACCTGCGGCGCAAGCTGGCGCATGGCGTGGGGGACCGAGCAGGGAGTCAAGTGCACCAGTCTCCACGTGGAATGGGACTGCGCCCGTTGCGGCGGGCGGCTGGAGACCTCGTTCTGCCTGCCGGAAATCGCCTGAAACGAGGACGCGCGTCCCGCCGTTTTTCCCGGGCCGCCCGTCCCTCCTTATTCGCGGGGGTTTGCCTTGACCGAATTTTTTCGCGTGATCACCGCGGACCGGTTTCTGGAGCGCCTCGGCCGCTTCCCCCGGCTCGCGGGGGAGACGGTGCCCCTGGACGACGCGCTGGGCCGGACCCTGTCCCGGGACCTGGCCTGCCCCGAGGACCTGCCGGAGGGGGCGCGTTCCACCGTCGACGGGTTCGCCGTGCGCGCCCGGGACACCTTCGGGGCCACCGATTCGATTCCGGCGCTGCTCGCGCTCGCCCCCCCCGTCCTCATGGGGGAGCTGCCGCGCTTCGAACTCGGCGCGGGGGAGGCGGCCCCGATCCCGACCGGGGGGTTCCTCCCGCCGGGGGCCGACGCCGTGGTGATGGTGGAGTACACCAACACCGCCGAAGCCGGGAGCATCGAGGTGACCCGGCCGGTGACCGGGAGGGCCAACGTCCTGGAGCGGGGGGAGGACGCCCGCTCCGGGGCCCCCCTCCTCGCAACGGGGAAGGTGCTGCGTCCCCAGGAACTGGGCTTTCTCGCCGCCCTGGGCATCACCGGGGTCCCCGTCTACCGGCGCCCCCGGGTGGGGGTGATCTCCTCGGGGGACGAAATCGTCCCCATGGATCGCCGGCCCCGGCCGGGACAGGTCCGCGACGCCAACAGCCACGCGATCTCCGCGCTGGTCCGGGACTCGGGCGGGATCCCCGCCCTTTTCGACATCGTGCCGGACGACGCCGCCCGGCTGGAACGGACCCTGGGCGAGGCGCTCGCCGCGGCCGATGTCGTCACCCTGTCGGGGGGGAGTTCGGTCGGGGCGCGCGACCTGATGCTCCAGACCGTGTCCCGGCTCCCGGGGGTCGAGCTGCTCGCCCACGGCATCGCCATCCGGCCGGGGAAACCCACCCTGCTCGCCCGGCAGGGGGGGAAGGCCGTCGTCGGGCTCCCCGGGCACCCCGTTTCCGCCCTGGTGATCGCCCAGATCTTCCTGGCCCCCTTCCTGCGCTACCTCCAGGGCGCCCCGCTGGCCAAGGGCCCCGCGGGACACCGGGTGCAGGCGGCGCTCGCCACCAGCGTGCACTCCACCATCGGGCTGGAGGAGTACGTCCGCGTGCGGCTCGAGCGGGACGGCGAGGGGAACGCCGTCGCCCGCCCCGTGTTCGGGAAATCGGGCATGCTCTCCACGATGGTCCGGGCGGACGGGATCGTAAGGATCCCAATGAACGCCGAAGGGCTCCCCGGGGGCGAGGTCGTTGACGTCATCGAGTTTTAATCCATGAAGAGCCGGACATGACACCCAAAAGAGAGTCCTATCGCAACCTGAAACCGCTCGACGAGGCCCGGGACATCTTCCTGACGCGCTTCCGGAACCTGGCGCTGCAGGCGGAAACCGTCCCGGTGCGCCGCGCACTCGGCCGGATGAGCGTGAGCGCCGTCAAGGCGGCCCGGTCCGTCCCCGCCTACCATGCGGCGGCGGTGGACGGCGTGGCCGTCCGGGCCGCGTCGACCTTTGCCGCCTTCCCCGAAACCCCCGTCCTGCTCGGAGCGGGAACGGAGGCGATCCCGGTCAACACCGGCCACCCCCTCCCCGAAGGGGCCGACGCGGTGGTCATGATCGAAAAGGTGGAAATGACCGACGCCGGCTGCGAGATCCGGGAGGCGGTCTATCCCTGGCAGCACGTGCGCAAGATGGGGGAAGACATCGTCAGGGGCGAGATCATCCTCCCGGCGCATCACCGGATCCGCGCCTTCGACCAGGGGGCGCTGATGGCGGCCGGCGTCATGGAAATCTCCGTCTCCCGCAAGCCGCGGGTCCTCATCATCCCCACCGGGAGCGAGGTCGTCCCCCCCGAGGAGGTCACCGACCCGATCCGCCCGGGGCTGATCCTGGAGGTCAACGGACAGGTGCTCCAGTCGATGGCCGAGGAGTGCGGCGCCGAGTGCACCCTCTCCCGCCCGGTCCCGGACCGGCCGGGAGAGATCCGGGCCGCCGTCCTGGCGGGGATCGGGGAGGACTACGACGTCGTCCTCATCATCGCCGGCTCTTCGGCCGGGTCGGAGGACCACACCCCCGCGGTCCTGCGCGAGGCCGGGGAACTCCTGGTCCACGGGGTGACCGTCATGCCCGGCAAGCCGACGCTGCTCGCCGCGGTCGGGGACCGGCCGGTGGTCGGCATCCCCGGGTATCCCGTTTCGGCCGCGATCTCCTTCCGCGAGTTCGTCCGCCCGCTCCTCTACCGGATCCAGGGGCTCGAGCTTCCCGAAACGAGGGAAGTGGAGGTCTGCATCGGCCGGAAACTCCCCTCCAAGCCCGGCCTCGAGGAGCACGTGAGGGTCATCCTGGGCCGGATCGGCGCACGGATCGTGGCCATCCCCCTCACCGGCGGGGCCGGGATGCTGACGTCGCTGGTGCGCGCCGACGGCATCCTGCGCATCCCGCCCGAAACGAGCGGCTATTCGGAGGGGGAAAAGGCGCGGGTCGAGTTGCTGACCTCCCCCGGGGAGCTGGAGCACCGGCTCCTGACCCTGGGGTCGCACGACCTCACGATCGACCTGCTCGCCAGCGCCCTCAAGGAGCGCTCCGAGGGACGGGTCACCATCTCCTCGAGCAACGTCGGGAGCATGGGGGGACTCCTGGCGGTGGAGAAGGGGATCGCCCATTTCGCCGGCTCCCACCTCCTGGACACCGAGACCGGGGAGTACAACCGCTCCTACCTCGGCCGCTTCATCAGGAGCACCCCGGTCACACTGGTCACGCTCGTCCACCGCCGGCAGGGGCTGATGCTCCCGAAGGGGAACCCGAAGGGGATCCGGGGGGTGGCCGACCTGACGCGGGCCGACGTCCGCATCGTCAACCGCCAGGCGGGCTCCGGCACCCGGATCCTGCTCGATTACGAACTCCGCAGGGAGGGGATCGACCCGGCCGGGGTCCGGGGGTACGCCGACGAGGAGTACACGCACATGAGCGTGGCCATGGCGGTCACCTCGGGAAGGGCGGACGCGGGGCTGGGGATCATGGCCGCGGCCCTGGCGCTCGACCTCGATTTCATCCCCGTCACCAGGGAGCGCTACGACCTGGTGATCCCCACGCCGCTGATGGAAGACCCGCGCATCGCGCTCGTGCTCGACATCATCCGTTCGCCCGGGTTTCAGGAGCAGGTCCTGTGCCTCGGGGGGTACGAGGTTGAGGAAACCGGCCGGATTCAGGCATCGACGCCCTGAACCGTCCGCGGGGGGGAGGCATGACCGCCACGAAACGGAAGAAGACCGGGAACCGGAAGGGGAGGGCCGCGAGGACCCTCGTCAAGGTTCTCGTCGGGTTGGGCCTGGTGCTGTCGATCGCCCTGGGCGCCTTCCTGCTCCGCTACTACTACATCTTCGACGGGACCATCGAGCTCAAGCTCGGGAACCGCCGGTCGATCGCCGCCACCCGCATCTACTCGGCCCCGACCTACCTCCGCCCGGGGAAAGCGCTCTCCCTGGCCCAGCTCGAGGCCCGCCTCCGCCGGCTGGGGTACGAGGAGGGGGCCACGGCCCCCGGGACGGCCTGGTTCCGGACGGCCGGGCCCGACCGGATCCTGATCCGCAACGACGCGTCGACCCCCGCCGACCCCGGCCGCGCGGCCGAGATCCGCACCAGCGGCGCCCGGATCGAATCGGTGCTCAACCCCGACAGCCTGACCCCCCTGGAAAGCTTCGGGCTCAGGCCGGAACTGCTCAGCAACGTCATCGACGAAAGACGCGAAAAGCGCCGGACGGTGACGTACGACGAGATCCCCCGGGTCCTCGTCGACGCGGTGCTCGCCGCGGAAGACCGCCGGTTCTTCAGCCACGGCGGCATCGATCCGATCCGGATCGTGCAGGCGCTCGTGGCCGACCTGCGGGCGGGGGAAGCGGCGCAGGGCGCCAGCACCCTGACGCAGCAGTTCGTCAAAAATTACTTCCTGACCCCGGAGCGGACGTTGCGGCGCAAGTTCGCCGACGCCTACATGTCGGTCCTGCTGGAGCGGAGGCTCACCAAGCGCCAGATCTTCGAGCTGTACAGCAACGAGGTCTACCTGGGCCAGGTCGGCTCCTTCAGCATCGTCGGCTTCGGGGAGGCGGCCAACGCCTTCTTCCACAAAAATATCCGGGAACTGTCCCTGGAGGAAGCCGCCACCCTGGCCGGCATCATCCCGGCCCCCAACCGCTACGCGCCGCTGCGTTACCCCGAGCGGGCGCGCGCGCGCCGCAACCTGGTGCTGGACCTCATGGCCGGTTACGGGATGATCGCGCCGTCGGAGCGGGACGGGGCGAAAGCCCGCCCGCTCGCGGTCAAATCGACGACGCTGCTCAACTACTCCGGGGCCCCCTATTTCGTCGACTACGTCCAGCAGCGGCTCCTCGAGCGGCACGGGCCCGATGCGCTGGCGCGCTCGAAATTCCGGGTCTACACGACGCTCTCCACCGACCTGCAGCAGGCGGCCTTCGAGGCGGTCGAGGGGGGGATGGGCGCGCTCGACACGGCCCTGGCCGGACGCGGCGTGCCCCCGGGAACGGTCCAGGCCAGCCTGATCGCCGTGGACCCGGAAAACGGCCACATCCTCGCGATGATCGGGGGGAGGAACTACGGGACCAGCCAGTTCAACCGGATCACCGAGTCGAAGCGGCAGCCGGGGAGCATTTTCAAGCCCCTCGTCTACGCCGCCGCGCTGGAAACGGCCTACTCGAACGCGGCCCCGCTCACCGCGGCCACCCTCCTGCTCGACCGGCCGACCCAGTTCCAGTTCGAGGACGTCTCCTACGAGCCGCGCAACTACAACCAGGAGTACCTCGGGCAGGTGACGATGCGCCGGGCGCTCACCCGGTCGCTCAACATCCCCACGATGAAACTCGCGGAGACCATCGGCTTCGGCAAGGTCAGGGACATGGCGCGCAGGCTGGGGCTCAACGAGGAGATCCGGCCCTTCCCCTCCATAGCCCTGGGGAGCTTCGAGATCACGCCGCTGGAAATGGTCCGGGCGTACACCGCCTTCGCCGCCGGCGGCACCCTGTCGCCGTTGACCCCCATCATGGCCGTCGTCGATGAAAACGGCGCCGCCGTCGGCGGGGAGAAGGGGGAGAGGGTGGAGGCCCTGACCCCGGAGGTCGCCTTCATGGTCACGTCCCTGCTCCAGTCGGTCATCGACCATGGGACCGGGGCGGGCGCCCGTGCCCGGGGGTTCGCGCTCCCGGCCGCCGGCAAGACCGGGACCTCCCACGACGGCTGGTTTGCGGGCTATACCCCGGACCTGCTCTGCATCGTCTGGGTGGGACTGGACGACAACCGGGAACTCGGCCTGTCGGGGTCGCAGGCCGCGCTCCCGATCTGGACCGCGTTCATGAACAAGGCGGCGGGCCTCCGCCCCCTGAGCGGGGCCGGTTTCGAACCGCCCGAGGGGGTCGTCCGGGTGGAGATCGACCCGACCACGGGCCTGCTGGCCACCGAACGCTGCCAGCAGCGGCTGGAGGAGTACTACATCCGGGGGACGGAGCCGACGCTCCCCTGCCCCGGCAACAACTACGAGCAGGCCGACGGCGGCGGCGCCCCCGTCAGCATTTACGCCACTCCCCGCCCTCAGGCCGCGCCGCGGTAAAACCGGGCGATGCGCTCCACGACGAAACGCCGCTGCTCCCCGGAGAGTTCGGGGTAGACCGGCAGGGCCAGGGTTTCCCTGGATGCCGCGCGGGAGCGGGGAAAATCCTCCGCCCCGTACCCGAGCGGGCGGAAGCATTCCTGTTCGTGCAGCGGGACGGGGTAGTAGACCTCGGTCCCGATCCCCCCTTCCCTGAGGAAGGCCTGCAGCGCGTCCCGCCGCGCGGCGCGGATGACGTACTGGTGGAAGATGTGGGAGCGGTCCGGGAGCACCTCGGGGGGGGTGATCAGGTCCAGCAGCCCGGCGGCCCGGAACTCCTCCCCGTAGGCCTCGGCGTTCCGGCGGCGCCCCTCGGACCACCGGTCGAGGTGCGGGAGCTTGACGCGCAACACCGCGGCCTGGAGCTCGTCCAGGCGGCTGTTGAACCCGACGATGTCGTGGTAGTACCGCGCGTGGGCCCCATGCCCGCGCAGCAGCCGGACGCGCTCGGCCAGGCCCGGGTCGTCGGTGACGACCATGCCGCCGTCGCCCGCCCCCCCGAGGTTTTTCGAGGGGAAGAAACTGAAGCACCCCATCTCGCCCAGCGCTCCGGCCTTCCTCCCCCGGTAGACGGCCCCGATCGCCTGGCACGCGTCCTCCACGACCGGCAACCCGTAGCGCCGGGCCACCTCGACGATGGGGCCCATGTCGGCGCACTGGCCGTAGAGGTGAACGGGAAGGACGGCGCGGATCGTCGAGCCGGAAGCCGTGTGGACCACCTGGCGCGTCGCGGGGGTGTAGCGGCACTCCCCTGCGAGGAAGGCGGCGAGCCGGTCGGGATCCATCCCGTACCCCGCCGCCTCGATATCCACGAAAAACGGGCGGGCGCCGAGGTTGACCACGGCGCCGGCGGTGGCGAAGAAGGTGAACGGGACCGTGATCACCCCGTCCCCCGCCCCGACGCCGAGGGCCCGGAGGGAAAGGAGGAGGGCGTCGGTGCCGGAAGCCACCCCCACGGCGTGCCCCACCCCGCAGTAGCGCGCGATCTCCTCCTCGAGCGCCGCCCCCTGGGCGCCCAGGACGAAGCGCTGGCTCTCGAATACGGCGGCCACCGCCGCCTGGACCTCGTCCTTGAGGGTCGCGTACTGGGCCTGCAGATCTAGCAATGGAACGTTCATGACCACCTCCGGGAAATCGAGCCTAGGGGACGAGCGGTTCGAAAGGGCCCAGGACGCTCAGCCTGGTTTTCAGGGCGTCCAGGGGGCCGCGGACCAGGAGCAGTTCCCCCCCGGAAAAAACCCAGTCGCCCGCGGCTTTCCTGACGGCGGCGACGTCGCACCGCGCGATGCGGTCGAGGAAATAGGCCGGGTAATTGCTCCCCAGGCGGTAGAGTTCCGCATCCATGAGGATGTGGGCCAGCCCTTCGAGCGACCCCAGCCGGCCGCGGAAATCATCGGCCAGCTCGCGGCGCGCGGCCTCGAGCTCCTCGGGCGTCACCCCCCCGGTCTTCAGCTCCTCCACCGCGTCGAGGAGCTGGACGATCTCCCCCACGGCCTGCTCCGCCGCGGCCTGGCCCTGGATGGTGAACGGGCTGGCCAGGCGGCGCCCCTCGCCGCCGACGGTGAGGAGCGAGGTGGGGAGGATCCGGTTCAGGCGCCCCTCGAGGATGCGGGCGGCCACGAGCGCGTTGACGTAGGCCGCGTCCTCGCGGCGCGGGAAGAGACACCCCGCGACGAACTGGGCGGCCGGGGAACCGGGATCGTCCTCCACCAGGATCCGCCGTCCCGCCGGGCGGGCGGGCTGGGAGAAGGTGAAGGGGACGTCGTCCTTGCGGACCCAGACACCCCAGATGCGGGTGGCACGCTGGAGCAGGGGCTCGGCGTCGACCGGCCCCACGATCTCCAGGGCCGCCTGCCCCGGGGAGAAGAACTTGCGGTAGAAGAACCGCACGTCCCCGACCGTCAGGGCCGAAACGCTTGCCACCGTCCCGGCGAGCGGCCTTCCGTAGGTCGTGCCCGCGAACAGGGTCGCTTCCATCTGCCCGTATATCCGCTGCCGGGGGTCCGGGGGTTTTTGCAGCTCCTCGAGGACGGACCGCCGCACCTCCGCGAAATCGCCCTCCTCGAACTCGGCCTCCCCCACCACCTGGTACAGCAGCAGGAGCGCGCGCTCCAGGCTGGAACGACGGGCCGTCAAGAGGAACCGGAACCCGTCCCAGTCGCAGAGCACCTCCACCCGGGCGCCCAGGACCTCGAGCTCGGCCTGGATATCCGCGGCCGACCGGTCGGCCGTCTTTTTCATGAACATCCGGGAGAGCAGGTGGGCCGTCCCCCCCTTCCCTTCCGGGTCGAAGGCCGCCCCGTAACGCACGACCAGGGCCACGGCGGCCTGCTCGGAAGGCTCCGCGGTCGTGGCGACCGTGATCTGCAGGTCGTTCATCAGCCGTTTCGACGCGAGCTTCGGCAGCGGTGTCCCGGGCTGGGCCGGCGCGGGTGAGGAGGACAGCAGGAGGCACGCGGCCGCCGAAAACCAGAAACAGCATCTCTTGAGCATCATGGCCTATCCCTGAATGGAAAAAACACTATAGTAACCCCCAACGCCACCCGACTCAACGAACAAAAGGCCGCCGGCGCGCCGCCGCCGGGGGTGGAATCTGCTATAATAGTTTTTGGAAGTGACACGGGCGATTTGGCCGGGAGCGAACAGCATGGTGGAATTCCATTCCGAACCGCAGCAGAGCAGGCGCCCCACGATGATCCTCGCCACCGTCGGGGTGCTGGCGGTCCTCGTGGGGGCCGTGGCGCTCTACGTTCACTATCAGCGCGGCCTCCAGGCCGAGGCGGGACCCGCCGGGATCGCCGTCCCCGGCCTGCTGCGCCCGGGGAACACCAATTTCGAATATTACAAGACGAAGATCCGGATCGAGGACGTCAAGGCCAGCCTGGGGGTCAGCTTCAGCAGCGCCCGGATCGCCATGGTCTCGGGCGTCCTCGTCAACGACGGGGACCGGACGCTGGAAGCGGTCGAACTGCACCTCACCCTGTACGACGCCTGGGGAAAGGTCTCCAAGGAGCGGACGGCCTTCGCCCTGCGCCCCGGCGCGGGCTATGCGGGCAAGAGCCTGAAGCCGCTCCAGCGGCGCACCTTCACCATCGGCGTCGACGCGGTCGAATACTACTGGGACCCCAAGAAGATCGCCATCGAAATCACCGGCCTGAAATACTCCTGATCATGCCCAAGAACGAACGGCTTCGGATACACCTGGCCGGGATCTGCGGAACCGGCATGGCTTCGCTGGCGGCGCTGCTCAAGGAAGCGGGGCACGAGGTTTCCGGTTCCGACGAGGGGGTCTACCCCCCGATGAGCCACTTTCTAGCCGACCGCGGCATCCCGGTGCACCAGGGGTACCACGCGCACAACCTCGACCCGGTCCCCGACCTGGTCGTCATCGGCAACGCGCTTTCCCGCGGAAACCCCGAAATCGAGCAGGTGCTCAACCGCAGGATCCCCTACACCTCCTTCCCGGAAGCGCTCAAGCGCTTTTTTCTCCTGGAAAAGATCCCCGTGGTGGTCGCCGGCACGCACGGCAAGACCACCACCACCTCCATGCTCGCCTGGGGGATGGAGTCCGCCGGCCTGCGCCCCGATTTCCTGATCGGCGGCATCGCCGAAAATTTCCGGTCCAGCTACGGCACGGGGGGAGGGGAGCATTTCGTGGTCGAAGGGGACGAATACGATTCGGCCTTTTTCGACAAGGGGCCCAAGTTCCTGCACTATCTCCCCTACCTCGCCGTGATCGGCAACATCGAGTACGACCACGCCGACATCTACCCGGACCTGGAGAGCATCCGGCTGCAGTTCCGGCGCCTGGTCCACCTCATCCCGGCGGAGGGCTTTCTCGCCGTCGGGGGGGAGAGCCCCGCCGCGCTGGAGGCGTCATCCGGCAGCCTGTGCGCCCGGGAGACCTTCGGCCTCGACCCCGGCTGCGACTGGAGCGCCGGCGGCATCGAGATGACGGCAGGGCGCATGGGCTTCGACGTGACCTACCGGGGGAAGCCGTTCGGCCGTTTCCGGATGCAGGTGGTGGGGCGTTACAACATCCGCAACGCCCTGGCGGCCACGGCGGTGCTGCATCGGCTGGGGGTCTCCGCCCGGGAGATCGGCCGGGGGCTGGAGTCGTTCGCGGGAGTCCGCCGCCGACTGGAGTTGCGGGCCGAGGTGGGGGGGATCCGCATCTACGAAGACTTCGCCCACCACCCCACGGCCGTCGCCGAAACCCTGGAAACGGTGCGGTCCGCCTTCCGGCCCGCACGGGTGTGGGCGGTGTACGAACCGCGCTCGGCCACCAGCCGCCGCAACGTCTTCCAGCGGGAGATCGCCGATGCGCTCGCCAAAGCCGACTGCGTGGCGGTCCCGGCCCTGTTCCGGCCGGAAAAGGTGCCGGAGGGCGAAAGGCTGGACCTCGACCGGCTGGTCGCGGACCTCCGGGCCCGCGGCGTGGCCGCCTGGAACCTCGAGACCGTGGACGCTATCATTGAAAAGGTCGTGGCCGAAGCCCGCCCGGGGGACCTGGTGGTCCTGCTGTCCAACGGCGGCTTCGGCGGCATCTACGACAAGCTCCCCGCCGCGCTCGCGGGGCGGAACGAAACGATACCCGGAGGCTGACGGCGCATGACGACGCGGAAGATCCTGTGCACCTGCCTGTTCGCGGCCGCTCTCGCGGCCCTGGCGACCGCCCTGGCCCCCGGCCAGACCCCGCAGGGGGAAACGGACCTGCCGCAGGCGGGGTTCAAGATCGGCGTCGAGGTCAACATGGTCAACGTCCCCGTCACGGTCCGGGGGGCGGACGGGGACTTCGTCCGGGGCCTGCCCCGCGAATCCTTCCGGCTGCTCGAGGACGGGCAACCGCAGGAGATCCTCTTCTTCGCCCAGGAAGGGCTCCCCGTCCACATCGCCATCGTGCTCGACAACAGCGGGAGTGTCCGCTCCGAATGGGGGGCGATCCGGTACGCGACCCGGCGCTTCATCGAACAGCTCAAGCCCGGGGACCGGTTTTCCCTCACCTCCTTCAACACCGAGATCCGGCTCAAGATGGACTGGGGCACCGACACCGCCCGCCTCGACCCGGTCCTGACCTCGATCTACTGCAAGGGGAACACGAAGGTGTGGGACGCCGTCTGGGTCGTCTCCAGGGACGTCTTCCGCGGGGTCGAGGGGAAGAAGGCCATGATCATCATGAGCGACGGGATGGACAACGAAAGCGCCGTCGCCTATGAAGAGGCCCTCGAGGCGGCGGTCCAGGCGGAGGTGGCCGTCTACGTCGTCAGCAAGACGGAGGCCCTGCGCCAGCTGGCGCAAACCCTCTACCGCGAGGTCCCCCAGAAACAGTTCGTGGCCGCGGACCAGGCGCTGCGCAAGCTGGCCTACGTGACCGGCGGCCGGGTCCTCTACCCCAACAATTTCGGCCAGCTGGACGACATCTACGCC
Source organism: uncultured Acidobacteriota bacterium (assembly GCA_964637825.1). Lineage (GTDB taxonomy): Bacteria > Acidobacteriota > UBA6911 > UBA6911 > UBA6911 > UBA6911. Next base: position 24,761 of record CAZWXG010000003.1, on the reverse strand, counting down.
GACGTGGACGAGGAGCTGCGCAACCAGTACACCCTCGGCTATGTCTCCGGCAACACGAACAAGGACGGGTCCTACCGGCAGATCGAGGTGGGGGTGGCCCGGCAGGGGGTCAGCATCACCGCCCGGCCCGGCTACTACGCCCCCCGGGAATGACCGGGGCCTTCCCCGGCCCCGCCTGAAGAAAGCGCTTGACTTTCCGCGCAGCGCGGCATTACTTTTTCATCACCCCTCACACCCTCGAATTCAGGGTTTTTCCGAACCCGCTGAATTGGAGGGCGAACGGTGTCCGAACACGCGTATCTTCCCTTTGATGACCTCCCCCTTTACGTTTCCGACGGCTCCGTCTGCCGGGAGCGCGCCGGCGCGCGGGCGCCGTCGGAATGGGCCGATGACGAGATCGCCGCGATCCGCGCGGCCCTGAAAAAAATCTCGGCCGGGCGCATCCTCGACCCCAGCGACGCCGAAGACCTGGTCCAGGAGACGCTCCTGACCCTGATCGCCAAGTGCCCCCGGGACGAACTGCGCAAAAGCCCCCTGGTGTGGAGCATGGGGGT
>CAZWXG010000003.1:19901-24107 GCA_964637825.1 uncultured Acidobacteriota bacterium | reverse complement strand
TGGTGTGGAGCATGGGGGTGTTCCGGCGCAAGGTGGGAAATTACTATCGCAGGGCCCGCCGCACCACCTCGCTGGAGGAGTGGGAATCGGGGCGGGGGCGCCCCCCCCGCGCCGCGGGCACCTCCCCCGAAACCAGCCTGCTTCACGACGAGGTGCAGAGCATCGTCGACGAGACCCTCGCCCGGCTCCCCGCCTCCCAGCGCCAGGCGATGGAGATGCTGATTTCGGGGCTCGACCCGGGGGAGATCGTGGACCGGCTGGACCCGGAACGCTACCAGAACGTGATCAACCGGTTGCACCGGGGGCGGCGGCGCCTGGCCGCGGAGCTGGCCAGGTACGGCCTGGGCCCGGACGGCAGGACCGGGCTGCGGAAGATGAAGCGCAGCCTCGGGAAAAGGCGCTGCTGAAGGGATGTCGCCATCGGCGGGGCGTTGCCGGACGGGGAGCGATGTTTCCCCCGCCGCCCCATCCGTAGTAAAATGCGGGGATGAAGATCATGCTCGAACGTACGGGGGGGTTCGCCGGCGGGAAGATCGGCCGGGCCCTGGACGCCGCCGACCTCCCCCCGGCAGAGGCGCGCCTCCTGGAGCGACTCCTGCGGGAATCGGCCTTCTTCAGCCTCCCCCCCTCCGTCCGGCCCGGCCGGATGCCGCCCGACGGCTTCCTCTTCCGCATCACGGTGGAGACGGAAACCGGGGCGCACACCGTGGAGGCGGCCGAAGGGGCGGTGGAACCCTCGTTGCGCCCCCTCCTCGATTTCCTGCTCCGCCTCGTCCGGCGCTGAGCCCCGCGCTTCTCCCCCGGGGGCGCGGCCTCAGGCCTGCAGCACCACGCCGGCGGTGCAGTGGGTCAGGACGTGCTCCGTGGTGCTGCCGAAGAGCACCTCCCTGATGGGGCTGCGCCCGTAAGCCCCCATCACCACCAGGTCCATCCCCCCGCCCTCGGCGAGGTCGCAGATCACCTCCGACGGCTTGGCGCCGACGACCACCCGGGTCCGGGGATCGATGCCGTGGCGACGGAGGAAGGAGGCGGCCGGAGCGGCGATCTCCCGCCCGGGGCCCTCCTGCTGCGCCACCGTCAGGAGGGTGCACCGGACCCCGGGGCGCGCCGCCAGTTCCGCCGCCGTCGGCAGCGCCCGGGCGGCGTGCGGGCTCCCGTCGTAGGCCACCAGCACGTTGCGGATCTCCCCGTCTTCGGGGAACGCCGAGCCGGCGACGAGCACCGGCCGCACCGAGCCCCGGATCACCGGGGCGACCAGGGAATCCACGGCCTGGGGGGAGGGGATGCGGCTGTACCCGGCGCGCGCGACGACCACGATGTCGTGGGCGACCGCCGCCTGGCTGATGACATCGGCCGGGATCCCGCTCTTGATTTCGGTGCCGCAGGCGATCCCCAGGGCCGAGCAGCGGGCGGCGAAGGCATCCAGCCGGGCCCCCGCCCCCGCCGTCAGCTCCTTCATCAGGGCCTGGCCCGAACCCACCGGCGGGGTCGCCACCGAGGGCATGAAGCCGTCGGCCGTCCCCATCACCGGGATCTCGAAGGCGGCGATGTCGATCACGGCCAGCGCTTGGACGAAACTGTTTTCCTTGCGGGCAAGCCAGCACGCGTGGTTGCAGGCGCCGGCCCCGTAAGGAGGTTCAGCCAGGGCAAACAATATCGAGCGGATCATGGCCCCCTCCGCGGGATGGGTCGGGGCGCCCGGTGGAGCCGCCGGGAGCCCCGGGGTTTCGATCGGCCCGTTCAGGCGGCCCCAAGATCGGATTTGATTTTGAAAAGATTCAGGATGTCCCTCCGCGTCACGATTCCCAGCAGCGACCCGTCCTCCACCACCGGCATGCATCCGTCATCGGCGGCGGCCATCCGGGAGAGCGCCTCGCCGGCGGGGTCCGCCGGCCCGAGACAGGCCACCTGTTCGACCGGGATCATCACGTCCCGGACCTGCTTGAACCCCCACAGCTCCCGGGACACTTTCTTGACCTCCCCGAGCGACACCATCCCCACGAACTCCTCCCGGTTGAACACGGGGAACTGCGTGACCGGGTGCCGGTAGATGTAGTCCTGGATCAGCCGGTCGAGCGGGGTCAGCCAGTCCACCTTCACGACCTCGGCCGACATGATCTGGCGCACCTCCACCCCGTCGAGCGCCCGTTTCAGCATGATCGACTGGTAGCTCCCCGCCGCCGACTGCTTCATGAACATGCCGATGAAGACGAGCCAGAGACCGGACAGGAGGCTCCGGGTCAGCAGGAACTGCAGGACCCCCAGGATGATGAGAAAGAGGGCGAAGGCGTTGCCGATCCGGCTGACCACCCGGGTGGCGCGCGCCATGTCGTCCCAGTGATCCCAGAGAAACGCCCGCAGGATCCGGCCGCCGTCCAGGGGGAAGCCGGGGATCAGGTTGAGCAGGGCCAGGAGGATGTTGGCCCAGCCCAGCCACCAGGCGACGCCCGCCGCGGCCGCCGCAACACCCCCGGCGACGAAGTAGACGGCCAGGAAGAGGGCCCCCAGCCCCAGGCTGGTCGCGGGGCCCGCCAGGGCGACCAGAAACTCCTGCCTCCCGTTGCGGGCGTCGGAGGCCACTTCGGCCAGCCCGCCGAAGATGAACAGCCGGATCCCCTCGACCCGGATCCCCTGCCGCAGGGCGACGAAGGAATGGGCCAGTTCGTGCAGGAGGATGGAGACGAACAGGAGGAGGGACGCGACGCCCCCCATGAGCCAGTATTGCGCGGTGGTGTAGTCGGCGTGCACCCGCGGGAAGTAGCTTTCCGCCATGGTGTAGAGAACCAGAAAGAAAATGACGAACCAGGAGTAGTCGATGGTGACATCGATGCCGCCGATGCGCAACAGCTGGAATCCCCCGGGTCTCATAGAACTAGGTATACCACGAAGCGCGGGGGGAGGCCATACGGCGTCAGGGGCGCGCCGGAGCGGCTGCGAGCCCGGATTCGGAGAACACCTCGGCCTCGAAGACCTGGATTTCGGTCCCCGGGTCGCGCCAGGCCGAGGGATCGATCCCGGCCTTGAGGCAGGCGTGCGCCAGGAAGGTCTGCCGGTCCCAGCCATTGTCGGTCGCCACCTGGGGGAGGAGCAGGCCCCGGTGCGCCCCCCGGGTGACGACCAGGCCGTGCACCCCCACCCGGATCTCCCCGACATCGCCGATGCGGCGCAAGGGGCCGAGGACCGAGATCTCCAGCTCGAGCCGCCGCAGTTCCTCCGCGGTCACCGGGGGGAACCGGGGATCGCGGCAGGCCGCGCTGATCGCCGAGCAGGCGACGATTTCGTGGAGCGGCCGGTCAGCGACGATCTGGCCGATGCAGCCGCGCAACTCCCCCTCCCGGTGGAGGGTAACGAAAGCCCCCTTTTTTTCGAGCAGGGCCGGGCCGGGGAGGTCAGGCCGCGGCGCCCCCTCCCCGGCCAGGTGGGCCCGGAGGGTCTCGCGGGCCAGTCCCAGGAGGGCGGCCCTGTCGGCACGGTCGAGCATAGTCCCTCAGTGGGAATTCTTCAGGTTGGGGGCGGGCGGTTCGGCCCCCTCCAGCCGGTGCAGCTGTTCGAGTTTGCGCAGCCGCCCCAGCTCCCGGCGCTGTTCGGCCCGGAGGCGCCGGCGCTCGAGCACCCTGCGCCGGCGCTTCTCCCGGTACTTGATGCTGTTGTCCAGCTTGGACCAGAAATCCCGGAAATACTGCGCCATGGAGACGAGCGCCAGGATCACCACGCCCCAGAGAAGGACGGTCGCGGTCCCCTGCACCCAACCGCCGTACTTGTGCCCCAGGATCAGTCCCACCACGGCCGCCACCTGCGCCACCATCTTCCCCTTCCCCAGCCTCGAGACATCGATGGAAAACCCCTCGTGGGCGGCGATGCCCCGGAGGCCGCTGACGGCGAATTCCCTCCCGATGATGATGACGACCATCCAGGCGGGCGCGATCCCGAGCTGTACCAGGGCGACCAGCGCGGAGGAGATGAGGAGCTTGTCGGCGATGGGATCCAGGAGCCGCCCCAGGGTCGTCACCTGTTTGCGGCGCCGGGCCAGGTAGCCGTCGAGCAGGTCGGTCAGGGCGGCGGCCAAAAACAGGCTCGCCCCCCAGAAGGCCCAGGTGCGGATTTCGACGGTCAGAAGCAGGGCGACGACGACGGGCACCAGGAAGATTCGGGCGATGGTCAAAGCGTTCGGCAAATTCATGATCAGGGGTAGATTAGCACAAAAGC
>CAZWXG010000003.1:14083-19801 GCA_964637825.1 uncultured Acidobacteriota bacterium | reverse complement strand
GCGATGGTCAAAGCGTTCGGCAAATTCATGATCAGGGGTAGATTAGCACAAAAGCGCCCACAAGGATGCAGGATTCAGGGGCGGAACTTTGTGCTATCATTCCCGCGGGAGGGACTCGACGCCGTGATCAAAGCATTCATCCTGGCCGGGGGGAAAGGGGCGCGGCTGCGGCCCCTGGTGCTGCACGTGCCCAAGCCGATCGTTCCGCTCGCCAACATCCCCTTTCTCTTTTTCCAGATCGACCACATCAAGCGCGCGGACATCACGGAGATCATTCTCAGCCTCTCCTACCAGCCCCGGAAGATCACCGACATCTTCGGCGACGGCATGAAGTACGGGGTCACCATGCGCTATACCCATGAAGACCTCCCGCGCGGGACCGCGGGCGCCCTCAAGGCGGCCGAGAACCTCATCGACGACACCACCGTCGTCCTCAACGGCGACATCCTGACCGACATCGACCTGAGGGACGTCCTCGCCTGCCACAAGGAACGAAAGGCGGAAGCCACCATCGTGACCGCCCGCGTGATGAACCCGGTGGGTTACGGGCTGGTGGAGGCGGCGCCGGACGGCAGGGTGATCCGTTTCACCGAGAAGCCGCCGGAGGACGAGGTGACCGGGGACACCATCAACGCCGGCATCTACATCCTGGAGCGCTCGGTCCTCGACCGGATCCCGGCCGAGGGGACCCAGAGTTTCGAGCGGGACATCTTTCCGGCCATGGTGCAGGAGGGGGCGCGGGTCTACGCCTGCCTCACCCACGGCTACTGGCAGGACATCGGCAGCCCCCAGAAGTACCTGGAGGCCAGCTTCGGCATCATCTCCGGCAGGACGAAAATGCCCGGCTACCCGCAGAAGGCCTGCCCCCCGAACAACTGGACGAAGCAGGAGGTCTCCATCGACGCCTTCTCCATCCTGGACGGGAAATGCGTGATCAAGTCGGGGGTGGCCATCGAAAATTCGGTGCTCGGCGAGGGGTGCCGCATCGAGGAGGGGGCCCTGATCAAGGATTCCGTCATCTGGAGCGGAACGCGCATCATGGCCAACGCCCGCATCGAGAGGGCCATCATCGGGAGGCTGTGCCATATCGGCGAAGGGGCCCGGTTGCGGCCCGGGACCGTCCTGGGGGACAAATCGACCGTCTCCGACTTCAGCATCGTGTAGCGGACGGGGCTTATTTTTTGGCGAAGTGCTCCAGGATCCGGGCAGCGGCTTTGGGGCCCACGTAGGGGGCCAGTTCGTCGAAAGCCGCCCCCTTGACCCGCTCCAGGCTCCCGAAGGCCCGCAGCAGCACCTTGCGCCGCACCTCCCCGATCCCGGGGACGTCCATGAGTTCCGAATCGAAATCGCGCAATTCCCGCCGCTTGCGGTGATAGGTGACGGCGAAGCGGTGGGCCTCGTCCCGCATCATCTGGATCAGGTGCAGGGCCGGGGACTCCCGGGGGAGCGCGACCGGCGCGTCCTCCCGCCCCTTGACGAAGATCACCTCTTCCCTCTTGGCGATGGCGGCCACCGCCTGGTGCTCCAGCCCCAGGTCGGCCAGGGCGGACGCCGCCGCCGCCAGCTGCCCCTTCCCGCCGTCGATGAGCACGAGATCGGGGAGCACCCCGTCCTCCTGTTCGAGCACGTTCTCGTAATGCCGGTGGATGACCTCGCGCATGGAGGCGAAATCGTCCGGCCCCTTCACGCTCTCGATCTTGAATTTCCGATAGCCCGTGCGCTTCATCTCCCCGTTGCAGCAGAGGACCATGCTGGCCACGGTGTCGGCCCCCTGGACGTGGGAGATATCGAAGGTCTCGATCCTCCGGGGGAGGGAGGAAAGGCCCAGCGCCTCCCGCAGCGGCTCGAGCAATTCTTCCCCCCGGGGCTTCAGGATGCGGAAGCGGGTGTCGAAAGCCATCCGCGCGTTGCGCATCACGAGATCGAGCATTTCCGATTTCAGCCCCCGCCGCGGCGACCGGATATGGACCCGCCCCCGCCTGCGCTCCGACAGCCACGCCTCGAGGACCTCGGCGTCCTCCACGTCCGCCGGGAGGAGGATTTCCCCGGGAATGAAGCCGTCCTGCAGGTAATACTGGTGCAGGGCCTCCGACAGGAATTCCCCCGGATCGAAGGAGATCAGGTCCTCCCAGAAGAACTCGCGCCGCCCGACCACCCTCCCCCCGCGTTGCACGAAGACCTCCAGCGCCAGCTGCGCCCCCTCCTGGTGGTAGCCGAAAAAGTCGCGGTCGTCCTCCCCCTCGAGCGCCATCTTCTGGCGCTCCGACATCTCCCGCACCATGGCGATCCAGTCCCGGTACACGGCCGCCGCTTCGTAACGCAGATCCTCCGCGGCCGCTTCCATGCGGCGCTCGAGCAGGCGCACGAGCTCCTCCGACCGGCCCGAAAGGAGCAGCCGGACGTCGTCGACCGCGCGCGCGTACTCCTCCTTCGAACAGAGCGCCGCGACGCAGGGGCCCAGGCAGCGTTTCATCTGGTAATCCAGGCAGGGGCGGGCGAGCGTGCCGTCGATCTCCAGGTTGCAGGTGCGCAGCAGGAAATACCGGTTCACCAGCTTCACCGTCCGCCGGGCGTGCCCCGCGGGGAGGAAGGGGCCGAAATAGAGCGCCCCGTCCCGCTGCACCCGGCGGGTGATGAAGATGCGCGGGTAGGGCTCCTGGACCGTCAGCTTGAGGTACGGGAAGCTCTTGTCGTCCTTCAGGTGGATGTTGTACTTGGGCTGGTGCTTCCGGACCAGGGTGGACTCGAGGATCAGGGCCTCGACTTCGGTGTCGGTGATGATGGTTTCCAGGTCGGCGATCTCGGCCACCAGGTGGCGCGTTTTCGGATCGTGCGGGCGGCTCTCCTGGAAATAGGAACGCACCCTCTGGCGCAGGGAGCGGGCCTTGCCGACATAGAGGATCTTCCCCCGGGCGTCCCGGTAGATATAGACGCCGGGCTCGGCCGGCAGGTGATCGAGTTTACGCTGCAGCACGAGACCAAGATAGCACACTTCCGGCCGGCCCGCCCGGGGCCACGTCCGGTCAGGCGCCGAGCCTGGCCTTCACCCGCTCGCTGAGCGCCGCCCCGTCGACGGGGCGGCCGGCGAAACGCGCCATGCACCCCTTCATGACCTTCCCCATGTCCCTCGGGGAGGCGGCGCCCGTCGCGGCGATGACGGCTTCGACGGCCTCGTCCATCTCCCCGGCTCCGACGGCCGCGGGGAGGTAGGCCTCGATCACCGGGATCTCCGCCGCCTCCTTCGCCGCCAGTTCCGGCCGGCCGCCCCGGGTGAACTGCTCGATCGAATCCCGGCGCTGTTTCACCAGGGAGAGCAGGACCTCCAGGACTTCGGAGTCCTCCAGTTCCCGGATGAGTTCGATTTCCCTGTTCTTCACCGCCGCCTTCATCATCCGGAGCACGCCGAGCCGCTCCGGCTCCCTCGCTTTCATCGCGGCGGTGAGGTCCGCGTTGATCCGGTCCCTCAGCTTCATGGTTCCCCCTGTTCGCGCCGGCCCGCGGCCAGCGTCTCGATCATCCCCTCGTGGATCCGGCCGTTGGAGGCAATCACCTCCCCGTCGTGGATCCCCCCCTCGACCCCGCGGTAATCGGTCACGCGCCCCCCCGCTTCCCGGACCGCCAGGTACCCGGCGGCGCAGTCCCAGGGGTTGAGCTTGAGTTCCCAGAATCCGTCCAGCCGGCCCGCGGCCACGTGGCAGAGGTCGAGCGCGGCCGAACCGCTCCGCCGGATCCCGTGGCAGCGCACGGCGAAGGCGCAGAAGTCGGCGAGGTTGTTCCGGGGGCTGGTCCGGACGTCGTAGGGGAACCCGGTCGCCAGCAGGCTCTGGTCCAGGCTCTCCACGCCGGAGACCGCCAGCCGCGCGCCGTTCGAGAAGGCCCCGCCCCCCCGGCGCGCGAGGAACAGCTCCTCCCGCAGCGGATTGTATACCGCCCCCCACTCGACTTCCCCGTCGAGCTGCAGCGCGATGGAAACGGAAAAATCGGGGTAGCCGTGGGCGTAATTGGTGGTGCCGTCCAGCGGGTCGATCACCCAGCAGACCGCGCCCGGCGTCGCGCGGCTGTGACGCTCCTCGGCCAGGATCGAGTGATCGGGAAACTCCCCGAGCAGGCGCGCGACCATCCGCTCTTCGACCTCCAGGTCGACCTCCGTCACCAGGTTGATGGCCCCCTTGTGGGCGACGGCAAACCCGGTGCGGTACCGTTCGCGCAGCAGCTGCCCCGCTTCCAGGGCGCACGCGGTCCCCGCCTTCACGAACCTCTCCATATCCTTCATCGTCATCTCACTGAATCCGATCGTTGTCGCCGAGGCGCAGCACCTCGACGCCGCGCGGGGGGGTGAACCGGAACCGGCCCGCGGGCACCCTGACGTTCGTGGTCACGTTCGAAAGCAGGAACTCGGAGGTGTTCCCGACATGCTCCCGGATGACGATCCGCCGGATATCGCAGGTGTCCCGGTCCAGTTCCAGCACCAGGTAATCGTAGCCCGACTCCGGGCGCTTCGGCTCGAGGCGCAGCAGCACCGTCCCCTCGAGCAGCGGTTTCCCCCCGTCGGAGGAGGGCTCGTACCCCCGCGAGAGGTTCTTCGCCCCCAGCAGCAGCCCCAGCGGCGTCCCCCCGAAATCCTCGGGAGTGAGCGGTTGAACCGTGACCTGGCGCTCGGAAGGGACGTAGAGGAAACTCTCCCGGCCGTCGGCCACGAACAGTTTCTCCTCCGGCGTCCGGTATTCCCAGCGCATCAGCCCCGGCCGCTTCAGCCAGAAGACGCCCGATTCCGCCTGGTCCACGCCGGGCGCCCGGTAGGTCTGTTGAAATTCCCCGGTGGCCGTTTCCACCGCGGCGTAGCGCTTCTCCAGCGCGGCGAGCCAGGCACCGGGATCCTGGGCGCGGGCCGGGGCCGCGCCCGGACCCAGGGCGGCAAGGGCCAGGAGGAGGGTGCCGGCGGCGCGCCGGAGCCGGAACCATGCGCCCGCCCCTCCGCCCCTCATCGCGCGCCCCCGGGGCGGGAGGCCGAAGGGGGCTCCGGGTGTCTCAGGGAATCGACCAGGAGCAGGGCGACCCCGACCGTGATGGCGGAGTCGGCGACATTGAAATTCGGCCAGTAGAAAGAGTTGCGGAGGTGGAACTCGACGAAATCGACCACGAACCCCCGCGCCGCGCGGTCGATCAGGTTGCCGGCGACCCCCCCCAGGGTCACCGCCAGGGCCAGGTGCAGCAGCTTCCGCTCCTTCGGGGCACGCAGGCCGTAAAGGACGATCACGGCGATGGCCGCGAGCGCCAGCCCCCCCAGGATCCAGGGCTTCCAGGGGGACGCCGCCCCGTCGAACAGCCCGAAGGCCACGCCGGTGTTCTCGACGTAGGACAGGCCGAGGAAGCCGGGGACGATCTCCATGTCCCGCCCCCCCGCCAGCTCCCTCACGGCCAGCCATTTGGTTCCCTGGTCGAGGGCCAGGATCGCCAGGGCGGCCAGGAAGTGTCCCGTCTTCATCGCCGCGGCCCCGGACGGCGGGCCCACATGTCCCTTCCCCTTGCCGTCATCGCGCCATCCCCCCGACCACCGGGATGCAGCGGTCGCAGAGGGTGGGGAAGGCCGCGTCGGCCCCCACGGTCCGCGCGTAGTTCCAGCAGCGTTCGCACTTGCTCCCCTCCGCCTTCCGGATTTCGATCCGCACCCCGTCCCCGGCGGCCGCGCCCGGGGCGGCCGCGCCCGAGGCGTCCGCG
>CAZWXG010000003.1:0-13983 GCA_964637825.1 uncultured Acidobacteriota bacterium | reverse complement strand
CCGCGCCCGAGGCGTCCGCGTCCGCGGCGAATTCCACCTGGGAGACGATGAAGAGGGCGGGGAGTTCCCCGCGGTGGCGCTCGAGCAGCGCGGCGGTTTCACCGGCGGCGCGGATCAGGACCGCGGCCTCCAGCGCGTTGCCGATGAGCCCCCCCTGGCGGGCCTCCTCGAGCGCTTTCAGGACCGATTCCCGCACCTGGCGGAGCCGGTCCCACTCCTCGACGAGCGCGTCCTCCCCCGGCCGCTCCTCGACTTCCGGGAAGAGGAGGAGGTGCACCGATTCCTCGCGGCCCGAGGCGGGGAGCCCCTCGTGCATCGCCGCGTAGACCTCCTCGCTCGTGAAGGAAAGGATCGGGGCGACGAGCCGGGTGAAGGCGTCCAGGATCCGCCACAGCGCGGTCTGCGCCGACCGGCGCGCGACCGAGTGGGTGGGCGCGGTGTAGAGCCGGTCTTTCAGGATGTCGAGGTAGAAGGCGGACAGGTCCACGGTGCAGAAATGGTACAGGGCGCCGTAAACCTGGTGAAACTGGTACTCCTCGTACCCCTTGAGGCATTTCCGGACCAGGCGCCCGGTGCGCACCAGGGCCCAGCGGTCGACTTCGAGCATCTGGTCATAGGGGACGCTGTCGGAGGCGGGATCGAAGCGCGGGTGGCCGGGGTCCTGCTGGTTGCCGAGGTTGCCCAGCATGAAGCGGCAGGTGTTGCGGATCTTCCGGTAGGCCTCCCCCAGCCGGTCGAGCAGCTCGTCGAAGATGCGGACGTCCTCCACGTAGCTGACCGAACTGACGAGCAGGCGCGCGATCTCCGCCCCGCGCGCCTTGACCAGATCGTTGGGATCGACCCCGATCCCCTTCGATTTGGACATCGTCCGCCCCTTCTCGTCCAGCGTCCAGCCGTGGGTGATGGCGGCGCGGTAGGGCGCCCGGCCCCGGAGCGCCACGGCGATCAAAAGCGAGCTCTGGAACCACCCGCGGTACTGGTCCCCCCCCTCGATGTAGAGGTCCGAGGGCCAGGGCATGTCGGCACGGGCGCCGAGAGTGGCCAGGTGGCTGCTGCCCGAGTCGAACCAGACGTCCAGGATATCGAACTCCTGGCGGAAATCGCGGCCGCCGCAGCGGGGGCACTCCGTCCCCTCGGGGAGCAGCTCGCCGGGTGCGTGCGCGTACCAGGCGTCGGCCCCCTCGCGGTCGAAGACGGCGGCGACATGGTCGACGATCTTCCCGTCGAGGAGGGTCTCGCCGCACCCCCGGCAGTAGAAGGCGATGATGGGCACCCCCCAGGCGCGCTGGCGTGAAATGCACCAGTCGGGCCGTTCCCCCACCATGTTGCTGATCCGTTCCTCGCCCCAGGCGGGGATCCAGCGGACGTCCTTGATCGCTTCGAGCGCCGCGTCCCTGAGGCCGCCCTGGTCCATCGCGATGAACCACTGCGGCGTGGCGCGGAAGATGATGGGCTGGTGGCAGCGCCAGCAGTGCGGGTAGGAGTGCTGAAAATCTTCGCCGTGCAGCAGCGCCCCCGTCCCGCGCAGGAACTCGACGATCGCGGGGTTGGCGGCGAACACCGGCTGCCCGCCGAAATGCTCCACGGTCTGGAGAAAACGGCCGTGATCGTCCACCGGGCAGAGGGTGTCCAGCCGGTAATTCATGCCGGTGACGTAGTCGTCCGACCCGTGCCCCGGGGCGGTGTGCACGCAGCCGGTGCCGGCGTCCAGCGTCACGTAATCGGCCAGCACCAGCAGCGAGGTGCGGTCGATGAACGGGTGGCGCGCCCGGCGCCGGTCCAGGGCCCTCCCCTTGAAGCGCGCGACCTCTTCCGGCTCCCCCCAGCCGCACTTCGCGGAGACCGCCGCGAGCAGTTCGGTCGCGACGATGTAGCCCCGGTCCCCCACCCGCACCGCGGAGTAGTCGTAGTCGGGGTGGAAGGCGATGGCCAGGTTGGCGGGGAGGGTCCACGGAGTGGTGGTCCAGATGACGACGGACCAGTCCCGGCCGCCGAGGGCGGGATCCAGGTCGGCAAGGTCCGACTCCACCGGGAAGGCGACATAGACCGAGGGGCTGGTGTGGTCCTCGTACTCCACCTCGGCTTCGGCCAGCGCCGTCAGGCAGGAGCAGCACCAGTGGACCGGCTTCAGCCCCTTGTACACCAGCCCCTTGTCGACGCAGCGGCCGAACGCGCGCGCGATCTCCGCCTCGTAGCGGTGGCTCATGGTCAGGTAGGGGTCGTCCCACTCGCCGAACACCTCCAGCCGCTTGAAGCCCTGTCTCTGGAGATCGATGAATTTTCCGGCGTACTTGCGGCACTCCCTGCGAATCGCCAGCCGGTCCAGTTCCGCCTTGCGCCGGCCCAGTTGCTCCTCCACCTTGATTTCGATCGGGAGACCGTGGCAGTCCCAGCCGGGGACGTAGGGCGCGTCGAACCCCATCATGGTCCGCGACTTCACGATGATGTCCTTGAGGATCTTGTTGAACGCGTGCCCCATGTGGATGGCGCCGTTGGCGTACGGCGGCCCGTCGTGCAGCACGAACCCGGGGGAGCCGGCGCGCGCCCGGCGGATCTTCCCGTAGACGTCCATCTCGTCCCAGTGCCGGACCATTTCCGGTTCGCGCACGGGAAGGTTCGCTTTCATCCCGAAGGACGTCTTCGGAAGGTTCAGGGTGTTCTTGATCTCTAGTGTCACGGCCGGGCCTCTCCTGCAAAAAGGCAGGATTATATCATAAAGCGGGGGCCTGCGGCCGGCGGAATGGAATTTCCTTCCCCCGGCCGCCGCCCGCGATCGGGCCTCGCCGCACAGCCCTGCCGCCCCCTCTCCCCCCCGCCCGGCACCGGGAATATTTGACAGAAACGCACTCACATCTTATGTAATGTGCGGACTAAGGAACGCGGTTGGAACAACGGGATCCCGGCGATCCGGCAAATCCCATAACCCCCTATCGAGGTCAAAGAAGACATGCGGCTGGACAAATTCACCTTCAAGGCACAGGAAGCCCTGCAATCGGCGGGGCAGAAGGCGGAGTCGCTCGGAAGCGCCGAGCTCGCGCCCGAGCATCTGCTCGATGCGCTGATCGGGCAGGATGACGGGCTGGTGGCGCCGCTCTTGCAGAAGCTGGGCGTATCGGCCGGCGCCATCCGGAAGGAGCTCGAGGGGCATTTCGCCACCCTGCCCCGGGTGCAGGGGGCCCGTCCCGCCCTCTCCCCCGGGATGGACGCACTGATGCAGGAGGCGGCCCGGGAGGCCGACCGGTTCAAGGACGAATACGTCTCGACCGAACACCTCCTGCTGGCCCTGGCGGCCGGCGAGGGGTTCGCGGGCAGGCTGCTGCGTTCCCAGGGGGCGGAAAAGGCGGGCCTGCTCAAGGCGCTGGCCTCCATCCGCGGCAGCCAGAGGGTGACCGACCCCAACGCGGAGGACAAATACCAGGCGCTCAAGCGCTACGCACGCGACCTGACCGAACTCGCGCGCCGGGGGAAGCTCGATCCCGTGATCGGGCGGGACGACGAGATCCGCAGGGTGATCCAGGTCCTGTCGCGCCGCACGAAAAACAATCCCGTGCTGATCGGGGAGCCCGGGGTGGGCAAGACGGCCATCGTGGAGGGGCTCGCGCGGAGGATCGTCGCGGGGGACGTCCCGGAGACCCTCAAGCGGAAGCAGATGGTGTCCCTCGACCTGGGGGGGATGCTGGCGGGGGCGAAGTACCGGGGCGAATTCGAGGACCGGCTGAAGGCGGTCCTGCGCGAAATCGAGGAATCGGCCGGGAGCGTGGTCCTGTTCATCGACGAGCTCCACACCCTGGTGGGCGCGGGATCGGCCGAGGGGGCGATCGACGCCTCCAACATGCTCAAGCCCGCCCTGGCCCGCGGGGAGCTGCGCTGCATCGGCGCCACCACCCTCAACGAATACAAGAAGTACATCGAAAAGGACGCCGCGCTCGAGCGCCGCTTCCAGCCCGTCTACGTGGGGGAGCCCTCGGTCGAGGACACCGTCGCCATCCTCCGGGGGCTGAAGGAAAAGTACGAGGTGCACCACGGGGTGCGGATCACCGACTCCGCGCTGGTGGCCGCCGCATCGCTGTCGCACCGCTACATCGCGGACCGTTTTCTCCCCGACAAGGCCGTGGACCTGGTCGACGAAGCCGCCTCCCGGCTGCGGATCGAAATCGACAGCATGCCGGTCGAGATCGACGAGGTGGAGCGCCGCATCACCCAGCTCGAAATCGAGCGCCAGGCCCTGGCCAAGGAAACGGACAAGCCGTCGCGCGAGAGGCTCGACGCCCTGACCGGGGAACTCGCCGAACTGCGGGAGAAGAGCGCCGGGATGAAGCTGCACTGGCAGCGGGAGCGCGAGATCATCGGCTCCATCCGGTCGATCAAGGAGAGGATCGAGAGCGTGGGGGCGGAGGAGCAGAACGCCGAGCGGTCCGGGGACCTCGGCCGGGCGGCCGAGCTGCGCTACGGCACCCTGGTCGAACTCCAGTCCCGGTTGTCGGCGGAAAACGCGAAGCTGGCCGAGCTCCAGTCCGCCAGGAAGTTCCTGAAGGAGGAGGTCGACGAGGAGGACATCGCCGAGGTGGTCGCCAAATGGACCGGGATCCCGGTCACCCGGATGCTGGAAGGGGAGGTCCAGAAGCTGGTCCGCATGGAGGACCGGCTGCGGGAACGGGTCCTCGGGCAGGACGCGGCGCTCGAGGCGGTGGCGAACGCCATCCGCCGCGCCCGCGCCGGGCTGCAGGACGCCCGGCGCCCGATGGGTTCCTTCATCTTTCTCGGCCCCACGGGGGTGGGGAAAACCGAGCTCGGGCGCGCGCTCGCCGAGTTCCTCTTCGACGACGAACGGGCCATGGTCCGCATCGACATGTCGGAGTACATGGAGAAACACTCGGTCGCCCGGCTGATCGGCGCGCCCCCCGGGTACGTGGGGTACGACGAGGGGGGATACCTGACCGAATCGGTGCGCCGCCGGCCCTACGCCGTGATCCTGTTCGACGAGATCGAGAAGGCCCACCCGGACGTGTTCAACATCCTGCTGCAGATCCTGGACGACGGCAGGCTCACGGACGGGAAGGGGAGGACGGTGGATTTCAAGAACACCGTCATCATCATGACCTCCAACATCGGGAGCCACGCGATCAGCGAGGCCGGGGAGGACCTGGACGCCTCGACGCCGCAGCTGCTCGAGGCCCTCAGGAGCACCTTCCGGCCCGAATTCCTCAACCGGATCGACGATATCATCGTGTTCCGGCGCCTCGGCCGGGAGCTGATCCGCGGCATCGTCGGGCTGCAGATCGCCCAGCTGGGCCGGCTGCTCGCCGGGAAGGACCTCACCCTGACGGTGAGCCCGGAGGCGGTCGACGAGCTGGCGCGCGAGGGGTACGACCCGGCATACGGGGCCAGGCCGCTCAAGCGGCTGATCCAGAAAAAGATCCAGGACCGCCTGGCCCTGATGCTGCTCGAGGGCGCCATCGTCCCGGGGGACGCCGTGCGGCTCGATGTCGACGCGGCCTCGGGAGAGCTGGTGCTCGGGAAATGAGGGCGCGAGGTTGACCTCCGGCCGCCGAACCCCTACATTGGAGGACGGCGGCCGGGGCCGCAAAACCAGGAGGGACAGAACCGGACATGAGCGATCGGGAACAGCCGGATGCGGACCGCGGGGAGTTTCAGGTGGTCGACAGGAGGAAATTCGTGAATCTGGAAGCTATCGACGAGGCCGCACCGGTCGAGACCAAACCCCGCTATCCCTCCTACGTCGAGGAACTCCAGGGGCGGATGGAGGAAATGGAAAAACGCTTCAAGGAGAAAACAGAACAGGTCAACGGGGAGATCGCCCGCACCCGGGCCCGCCTCGAGGAAGACCTCGACCGGAAGCTGGAGCTGGAAAAAGGGAAGCTCGTCCTCCCCTTCCTCGAGGTCCTCGACAACCTCGAGCGGGCGGTGGAGGCGGCCGCCCGCGCCGATTCGGCGGACCATCTCCTGGAGGGGATCCGGCTGACGGCCGACCTCTTCCGGGCGAAGCTCCAGGCGATCGGCGTCACCCCCGTACCCTCCCTCGGGCTCCCCTTCGACCCGAACTCGGCGCTGGCGGTCGGCATCGTCCCGGTCGAGGACCCGGACCGCGACGGGGTGGTCCTCGAAGAGCTGCAGACCGGGTACGCGATGGGGGAACAGCTGGTGCGCCCGGCCCAGGTCAGGGTGGGGCGCCTCGAAAAGTAACCGGGACGGAAGGCCCCGCGCCATGGTAGACTAGGCTTCGCTATCGGAAGGGCGATTCCATTCACATGGACACCAAAATCCTGACCCGGAACCTGCACGTCCCCAACCTCCAGGAAATCGGGGTCTACGAATCGCTCGGAGGGTACCGGGCGCTCGGCAGGGCGCTGGGGCAACTGTCCCCGGACGAGATCATCGAAACGGTGAAGAAGTCGGGGCTCCGGGGGCGGGGGGGGGCGGGCTTCCCCACCGGGATGAAGTGGGGGTTCGTCCCCAAAAATTCCGGCCAGCCCGTCTACCTCTGCGTGAACTCGGACGAAAGCGAGCCCGGCACCTTCAAAGACAGGGTCATCGTCGAACAGGACCCCCACCAGCTGATCGAGGGGACCATCCTGTCCGCCTACGCCCTCGGATGCCACCTCGCCTTCCTCTACATCCGGGGGGAGTACGTCCGGCCGGCCGAAATCGTGGAGCGGGCGATCGCCCAGGCCCGCGACCGGGGGTATCTCGGCAAAAACATCCTGGGCTCCGGGTTCGACCTGGACATCGTCGTGCACCGGGGCGCCGGGGCCTACATCTGCGGCGAGGAAACGGCCCTGCTCGAGTCGCTGGAAGGGCGGAGGGGGCACCCCCGGCTGAAGCCCCCCTTCCCCGCCTCCGTCGGCCTCTACGGCGCCCCCACGGTCATCAACAACGTCGAGACGCTGGCCAACGTCCCCCACATCGTCAACAACGGGGCCGACTGGTACGCCTCCATCGGCGTGCCCGGCAACGCCGGCACGCGCCTGTTCGGCGTCAGCGGCCATGTCGTCCGGCGGGGGGTCTACGAGCTGCCGATGGGAACCCCTTTGCGCGAACTCCTGGACGATCACTGCGGCGGCGTCCGCCCGGGGCGCAGGCTCAAGGCCGTCGTCCCCGGGGGGTCCTCCACCCCGGTGCTGACCGCGGACCAGGTGGACGTCCGGCTCGACTTCGACTCCATCGCCAGGGCCGGAAGCATGCTGGGGTCGGCCGGGGTGATCGTCATGGACGACAGCACCTGCATGGTCAAGGCCGCCCTCAGGATTTCCCGCTTCTACGCCGAGGAATCGTGCGGGCAGTGCACCCAGTGCCGCGAAGGGACCGAATGGCTCCACCGCATCCTCCACCGGATCGAAGGGGGGCGCGGCAGGCAGGGGGACCTCGATCTCCTGCTCGACCTCTGCGCCAACATGAAGGGGCGGACGATCTGTCCCCTTTCCGACGCCGCGGCGATGCCGATCGAGAGCTACGTTCAGAAGTTCCACGATGAATTCGACGCGCACATCCGGGAACAGCGGTGCGTCGTCCGGGACGCGACCCCCGTCGCGACATAGGTGAGCCATGGCCAGAAAGGCCGTCGTCGCCGGCAGGTTCTACCCCGATGATCCCGGTGAGCTCCGCCGGGCCGTCGTCTCCGGCCTCACCGCCCCCGGGGAGCCGCCGCCGGCCGCCCGGGCGGTGCTGGTACCGCACGCCGGGTATGTGTACTCCGGGCAGGTGGCCGGAGAGGTCTTCTCCTCCGTCGGCCTGCCGGGCCGTTTCATCCTGCTGGGACCGAACCACACGGGGAGAGGGGCCGCTCTGGCCCTGGCGCCCGAGGAGGAGTGGGACACTCCCCTGGGAAAGGCGCCCGTGGACGGGGGGATGAACCGCGCCCTCCTCGCGGAGTGCCCCGCCCTCAGGGAGGATGCCGCGGCCCACCGCGACGAGCACGCGCTCGAGGTCCAGATCCCCTTCCTCCAGGTGCTCGCCCCCGGTTTCCGTTTTTCGGCCGTCTGCGTCCGGACCCTCGACTACGCCCTGCTCGAAGAGCTGGGGCACGCGCTCGGGCGGGTGATCGGGGGGATGACGGAACCGGTCCTGCTGGTCTCGAGTTCCGACATGACGCACTATGAAACGGCCGCGTCCGCCGCACGCCGCGACCGGCTGGCCATCGAACGGATCCTGGCCCTGGACCCCGCCGGGCTCTATGAAACCGTGATGGAGGAGGGGATCAGCATGTGCGGCATCGGGCCGACCGTGGCCGTCCTCGTCGCCTGCCGGGACCTGGGCGCTACAGGGGGGCGCCTGCTCCGCTACACCCATTCGGGCGAGGTGACGGGCGATGGCGACCGGGTGGTCGCCTACGCCGGGATCGTCATCGCCTGACGACGGCCCCCTTCATCCTGTGGGCATGGCAGATGGCCACCGCCAGGGCGTCGGCGGCGTGGTCCGGGGTGGGGATTTCCGGGAGGCCCAGGATCAGCTGGACCATGGTCTGGACCTGGGTTTTTTCCGCGCGGCCGTAGCCGACCACGGCGCTCTTGATTTCCAGCGGCGAGTACTCCCGGACGTCGAGCCCCCGGCGTGCGGCCACGACGAGGGCCACCCCGCGGGCGTGGCCCAGCTTCAGGGCCGCCTGGATGTTGACCGAATGAAAGACCCCCTCGATCGCCATGACGTCGGCCGGCTCCCGCACGAGGACCGCGTCGAGACCCTCGAAGATCTCGAGCAGGCGCTGGTGGAAAGGGCGGCGGGCCGAGGTCGTGACCGCGCCGAAGAGCAGGGTCCGGTGCCGCGAGCCGTCGGTTTCGATCATGCCGTAGCCGGTGGCCCCGCTCCCGGGGTCGACGCCCAGTATCCGCATCGGCCGGCGCCCTAGGAGCCTTCGGCGTCGAACTCCGACTCGTCGATGTCGAAGTTGGAATAGACGTTCTGGATATCCTCGTGATCTTCCAGCGCCTCCATCAGCTTCAGCATCGTCTGGGCGTTCTTCCCCTCCAGCTTGACGTAGTTCTGGGGGATCATGGAGAGCTCGGCCGTCGTCATGGGGATCCCGGCCGCTTCCAGGGCCTGCCGCACCGTTTCCATCTCCTCGGGGGAGGTGATGATCTCGAACTCGTCGCCGTCTTCCCTCAAATCTTCGGCGCCGGCCCCGAGGGCGATTTCCATCAGCTTGTCCTCTTCGGCCGCCGCCTTTTCCACGACGATGTAGCCCTTGCGGTCGAACATCCAGCCGACGCAGCCCGATTCCCCCAGGTTCCCGCCGTTTTTGCCCAGGAGGTGGCGCAATTCGGCCACGGTGCGGTTCTTGTTGTCGGTCAGCCCCACCATGAAGATGGCGACCCCGCCGGGCCCGTACCCTTCGTAGTTCACGTCCTCGTAGGACACCCCGGGGAGTTCGCCCGTGCCCCGCATGATCGACCGCTTGATGTTCTCGGCCGGCATGTTGCTCGCCTTGGCCGTGGCCACCGCCAGCCGCAGGCGCGGATTGGCATCCGGATCGCCGCCGCCGTTCCGGGCCGCAGCGGTCATTTCCTTGATCAGACGGGTGAAAATCCGGCCCCGTTTGGAATCGGTCGCCGCCTTCTTGTGCTTAATCGAATGCCATTTTGAGTGACCTGACATATAATGACTCCTTTTCGTTCAGAGTCCGATATTTTATCATAATTCGCGCCGGCCCCTAGGCTCTTGTGCGCGCAAAATTCGATTTTTTGCCCGCCGGGGAGTCCGCGGGAAAGCCGGCGCCCGTCACCGGAAGATTTCAGGCGAGGAACGACATGACACAGGAAGAAGTGCTGAGTATGTTCAAACAGTCCGGAGCGCTGCTGGAGGGGCATTTCCTGCTCACCTCCGGCCTGCACAGCGCCCGTTACCTGCAGTGCGCCCTGGTACTGGAGCAGCCCGGGCAGGCGGCCGCCCTGGGGAAGGCCCTGGCGGCGCGGCTCCGGGAGATCGGGGAGCCCCCCGATTTCGTCATCGCCCCCGCGCTGGGGGGGATTCTCGTGGCGCACGAGGTGGCGCGCGCCGCCGGGGTGCGGGCGATCTTCGCCGAACGCCAGAACGGCGAGCTCACGCTCCGGCGCGGTTTCGAAATCCGGCCCGGGGAGAAGGCCTTCGTGGTGGAGGACGTCGTCACCACGGGGGGGTCCACCCGGGAGACCATGGACGTCGTCACCCGGGCGGGGGGCGTCGTCGTCGCGGCCGGCTCCCTGATCGACCGGAGCGGGGGAAAAACGGACCTCGGAGTGCCCCGGGCGGCGCTGGCGGTCCTCGACGTCCCCGCCTTTCCCGCGGAAGAGTGTCCCTTATGCAAAACCGGAAGCCGGGCGATCAAACCGGGCAGCCGATCGTAGGCGGCCGGAACATCCGCCTGACCATCGCCTTCGACGGGACCGCCTACCGGGGCTGGCAGATCCAGAAGGACGCCCCGACGATCCAGGGACTGGTGACCGCGGCCCTGGAACGGATCACCGGGACCGCGGTCACCCTGACGGGGAGCGGGAGGACCGATGCGGGGACGCACGCGCGCGGGCTGGTGGCGCATTTCCACACCCTGTCCCGCATCCCCCCCTCCCGGCTGGTTCGCGCCGTCAACTGCCTGCTGCCGAGGGACATCCGGGTGCTCCGGGCGCGGACGGCGCCCCCCGGGTTTCACGCCCGCCACGGCGCCCGGGGGAAGGTCTACCGCTACCAGGTCTATCTCGGCGCGATCCTGGCCCCCCACCTGCTGCGGGAGTACTTCCACTACCCGTACCCGGTCGACGTCCCCAGGATGAAGCGGGCCGCGGCGCTCTTTGCGGGGGAGCACGACTTCGCCAGCTTCGCCAAGACGGGCTCGGCCGTCGCCTCCACCGTCCGGACTATCCGCCGCTGCGACCTGACCCTGAGGGGGCGGCGGCTGCACCTGACGGTGGAGGGGAACGGGTTCCTGCACCATATGGTCCGCAATATGGCCGGGACCCTCCTGGAGGTGGGGAGGGGGGCCATGACGATGGAGGACTTCGCCCTCCTGTTCGAAAAGCGGGACCGCTCCTCGGCCGGCTTCACGGCCCCGGCCCACGGCCTCGTGCTCCTGAAAGTTCGGTACTGAGCCCGGAGGGAATTCTGCTATCATGATCGCCTGGAGAAAACCGGTATGGAGATGGAGGGCTTCGCCCCGTCCGGAAGCAGGGAAGCCGAACTGCTGCAGAAGATCGATGAGTCCCGCCTCCCCCGCCACCTGGCGGTGATCATGGACGGGAACGGCCGGTGGGCCGGATCGCGCCGGCTCCCGAGGGTGGCCGGGCACCGGGCGGGGATCGAGTCGGTCCGGGAAATCGTGGAGAGCTCCGTCCTGCTCGGGATGGACGCCCTCACCCTGTACGCCTTTTCGGTGGAAAACTGGAAGCGGCCGCGCTCCGAAGTCCGCACCCTCATGGCGCTGCTCAAGGGGTATCTCCGGCGGGAACTGGACCGGATCCACCGGCACAACATCCGCTTTCTCGCCATCGGCAGGATCCGGGAACTCGAGGAATCGGTGCGTGCGGAACTGCGGCACGCCATGCGCGCCACCGCCAAAAACACCGGCATGCGCCTGTATGTGGCCCTGAACTACAGCGGGCGCGCCGAAATCGTCGACGCCTTCAACCTCCTGCTGCGGGAGCGGAGGAAAAACGGGGATACGGCGCCGGTCGACGAGGAGGGGATCGCGCGCCACCTCTATACCTCGGCCGTCCCCGACCCCGACCTGCTGATCCGGACCAGCGGGGAAATGCGCATCAGCAACTTCCTCCTCTGGCAGATCGCCTATTCCGAAATCTACATCACCCCCACGTACTGGCCCGATTTCCGGCGCCTGCACCTGCTCGAGGCCATCCTGGAGTACCAGAAGCGCGACCGGCGCTACGGGGGGATCCAGGCCCCCTGCGAAGGCGCACGATGAAAAGACTGCTCTCGGCGGCCGTTCTCCTCCCCATCGCCATCCTCGGGGTCCTCTACGCCCCCCCCGCCCTTTACCTGGCCGGCATCGGCGTCATCGGCACCCTCTGCCTGCACGAATACTTCGGCCTGGTGCGGTCGATGGGAATCCGGGTGCAGCCGGTCTTCGGGCACGCGGCGTTCTGGATCCTGCTCGTCGCGCTGCGGCAGGGGAGGTTCCCGTCCGCGGCCCTGTTCGCGCTGGTGCTGCTCGGGGCCTTTCTCTCGGCCATGTGGCGGCGCGACTGGCCGATGCGCGACCGGGCGCTGGCCCTCATGGCGGAATCCCTGGGGGTTTTTTATTTCACCCTCTTTCTTTACCCCGCCCTGCCGATCCGGTACGATTTCGGGGCCGACGGGATGCCGTGGACCTTCATCCTGCTGGCCGTGATCTGGACCGGCGATTCGGCCGCGCTCCTGGCGGGGAAGACGCTGGGGAGGACCCGGTTCGCGCCGGCGCTGAGCCCCAAGAAGACGAACGAGGGGGCGCTGGGAGGGCTCCTGGCGGGAGTGGGGATCGCCGTTCTGATCGAGCGGCTGCTCTTCCCCGCCCTCCCCCTCGGCCACGTCATCGCCGCCTCCGCCCTGGTGGGGGCGTTCGGGCAGCTGGGGGACCTGGCGGAATCGATGCTGAAGAGAGCGGCGGCGACGAAGGACAGCTCTCAACTGATACCGGGGCACGGGGGCGCGCTCGACCGCATGGACAGCCTGCTGTTCGCCTTTCCGGTCCTCTATTTCTATCTCACGCTCTGCTGCTGAACGCGGGCGTCGCCCGCCCCGGCGGCAGTCCCCGGCCGTCAATCCCGGCCGGGGGTGCGGGAATAACCCATTTGCGGAATGAGACCCATGAAAGTCATCTCCATTCTCGGTTCCACCGGATCGATCGGCACCAACGCCCTCCGGGTAACCTCCGCCTTCCCCAAACAGTTCCGGGTGGCGGGCCTCAGCGCCGGCCGTAACACCGCCCTCCTCGCCGGCCAGATCGAGGAGATCCGCCCGGAGATCGCCTCGAGCGCCGACGGGGAAGCGTCCGCCGAGGTCCAGAGCCTTTTGCGCCAACGCGGCTACCCCATGGGGCGCACCCGGTTCGTGCACGGGCTCGAGGGGCATATCGAGGTCGCCTGCCACCCGGAATCCGCCATGGTGCTTTCGGCCATTTCCGGGGCCGCGGGGCTGCTCCCCACCTACTACGCCCTGGAGAACGGCAAGGGGATCGCCCTGGCCAACAAGGAGACCCTGGTCATGGCGGGGGAGCTGATCATGGAGAAGGCGCGCCGGATGCGCGTCCCGATCCTCCCCGTCGACAGCGAACACAACGCGATCCACCAGTGCCTGCGGGGGGGGACGGAAGACGAGGTCCGGCGCCTGATCCTGACCGCGTCCGGCGGCCCCTTCCGGGAAACGCCCCGGGAGCAGCTGGCCGGGGTGACGCTCGAGGACGCGCTCAACCACCCGACCTGGCGCATGGGGCGGAAGATCACCATCGACTCCGCCACGCTGATGAACAAGGGGCTCGAGGTCATCGAGGCCTCCCGGCTGTTCGGGGTCCCCGCCGACAGGATCAGCGTGGTGGTGCACCCGCAGAGCGTCGTCCATTCCATGGTGGAATATATCGACGGCTCGGTGCTGGCGCAGCTCGGCCCGACGGACATGCGCATCGCCATCCAGTACGCCCTGACCTACCCGGAGCGGTGGCAGACCCCCCTCCCGTCGCTCGACCTCCACAAGCTGGGGAGTCTGGAATTCCTGGAACCGGATCCGGAAAAGTTTCCGTGCCTCGCACTCGCCTACCGGGCGCTCGGGACCGGGGGGACCGCCCCGGCGGTCCTCAACGCGGCCAACGAGGTCGCGGTGGAGGCATTCCTCGACCGGGCCGTCTCCTTCCAGGAGATCCCCCGGATCATCGAAACGGTGCTCGACGGCCACACGCCCGGGAAGGCGACGGAACTGGAAGAGATCCTGAAGGCGGACGGTTGGGCACGCGAAGCGGCCCGGGCCTGCATCCCGGACCGGGCCCGCACGGTCTCCGGCGGGCAGGCCTAG
>CAZWXG010000002.1:51844-60689 GCA_964637825.1 uncultured Acidobacteriota bacterium | reverse complement strand
TCGCTCAACGAGCGGGCGCCGCCCCCGCGGCGCACCTTGACCATCTCCGCGGCGATGGCCAGCGCGATCTCCTCGGGCGATTCCGAACCGATATCCAGGCCGATGGGGGCGTGCACCCTCTTGAGCAGTTCCTCCGGGATCCCCTCCTCGTCGCGGAACCGGAGGAAACAGGCCTTGATCCGCCGCCGGCTCCCGATCATCCCGATATACCTGGCCGGGCTGCCGAGCACCTTGCGGAGGCAGGGCTCGTCGTACTGGTGCCCCCGGGTGATCAGCACGATGTAGGTCTGGGGCGTGATTTCCATGCTCCCGAGCGTTTCGGCCATGTCCCCGGCCAGGACGGCGTCCGCTTCGGGAAATCGTTCGCGGTTGGCGTAGATGACCCGGTCGTCGAGAACGGTGACGTGGAAGCCCAGGATCCTGGCGAACCGCACCAGCGGGATCGCCAGGTGCCCGGCGCCGACGATGACGGCGCGGCGCGTGGCGGTGATGACGTCGAAGAAGAGGTCGGCGCGCCCCCCCGTCCCCGCGGGTTCGACGGCCACCCTCCGGCTCTGTTCCAGTTCGAGCCGGACCGCCGCTTCCTTCAAAACGCCCTGGAGCAGTTGCGGGTGGGCGAGGTTTCCGGCCAGCACGGACCCGTCGCGGATCAGGCATTTGTCGCCCGGGGCCGCGCCCTCGATCCCTTCGGCCCCGAGCAGGGTCGCCAGCACCGCACTCTCCCCCCGGGCCGAGATTTCCGCCAGCGGGCCTGCCAGCTCCCCGCATTTCCCATCCGCCAGGTTCCAGGGGTCGATGAAGGCGTCGAGCACCCCGCCGCACACGGCGGGACTGTTCGATTCGATGTCGTCCATGAGTTCCACCTTCACGAGCGCGGGCTTCCGGGTGCGGATCGCCTGGATCGCCTCGCGGCGGACCTCCGCCTCCCCGCACCCACCCCCGATGGTCCCCATGATGTCGCCGGAGGCGGTGACCACCATCTTGGCCCCGATCTCCCTCGGCGTGGAGCCGAAGGTGGATACGATCGTGGTGACCGCGAGCGTTTCCCCCGCTTCCAGCCGCTGCTTGATCTGATCATACATAATGGCCGCTCCCCTTGAGTCTCGCCGCCCCCCGTGCCGGAGGAGTCCCTATTCTTTACATCATAACCGGGGCCGGAGCCAGCCCATTTTGGCCCCGGGCCGCTTTCCGCCCCCGCGCGGCCCGCCCGCGGCTTCCTCCCCCCTGGTTGCCCGGTTCCCGGTCGCGTGCCATAATTCCGGTCTTGGCGCCCGATCGCTCCGCGCGGACGAGTCGACAGGGAAAGGAAATCCGGGCTATGAGACCGCTTCTGTTGTGGCCGGTGGTGGGAGTGTTGTTGCTGGGCGCGGCCCTGGGGCAGGAAGGCGCCGCTTTGGCTCCCGGGGGAGCGGCGCCCCCCGGCGTGCCGGGGGCCTTCGGGGACCCGCTCCTTGGGGGGATCGCGTCCGGGGACCGTGTCCCCGGGGTGTTGCCGCTGTCGCTCGGGGAAGCGCTCGGCCGGGGGCGGCGGTACAACCTGGGGGTCCTCCTCAGCGGCCGGGGGGTCGAGGCGAGCCGCGGCGCGCGCATCCAGGCGCTCGGCCGGCTCCTCCCTCAACTGACCGCGGGGGTGACGGAGCGGCGGCAGCAGGTGAACCTGGCGGCGTTCGGGCTGGAGGGGGCCCCGGGCGCGAAAAGGGTGGTCGGCCCCTTCGATGTCTTCGACGCCAGGGCCGAGGCGAGCCAGGTCCTGCTCGATCTCCCCGCCTTGAATCAATACCGGGCCGCCAGGGAACTCCACGAAGCGGCGCGCCTCGAGGAGGAAAACACCCGGGACACGGTGGCCTATGTCTGCGCCGCCCTTTACTACCGGGCAGTCGCCTCCCGGAGCCGGATCGACTCCGTGCGGGCCCAGGTGGATACGGCCCGGGCGCTGTACGACCTCGCCGTGAGCCAGAAGGCGGCGGGGGTGGTTTCCGGCATCGAGGTGCTGCGGGCCCAGGTGCAGCTCGAGGCCGAACGGCAGCGGCTCATCGTGGCCGGAGACCAGTTCGCCAAGGACAAGCTCTCGCTCGCCCGCGCCATCGGGCTCCCCCTGGGGCAGGAGTTCGACCTGGTGGACGGGATGGATTACCGGCCGATCGCGACCCCCCCGCTGGAGGAAACGATCGGGCGCGCCCGCCGGGAAAGGGAGGATTACGCGGGAGCCGCCGCGCGGGTGCGCGCGGCGGAATCGGAGCGGAAGGCCGCCCTCGCCGCGCGCCTCCCGACGGTGGGGGTCACGGCCGATTACGGCGTGATCGGTCCGGCCCCCGACCGGTCGCACGGCACCTTCACGGTCGCCGCCAATGTCCGGCTGCCGATCTTCCTGGGCGGGAGCATCCGGGGGCGGGTGGCGGCGGCGGAGGCCGCCCTGGCCGCGCGCCGGGCGGAACTGGAGGATCTCGAGGGTTCCCTTTACTATGAAATCCGGAAGGCGTTCCTGGACCTCGAAGCGGCCGCGGAAAGGGTCGAGGTCGCCGGGAGCGCCGTCGGCCTGGCCGAGGAGCAGGTGCGGCAGTCACGGGACCGGTTCGCGGCCGGGGTGACGAATAACGTGGAGGTGGTGCAGGCCCAGGAGGCCTATGCGACCGCCAGCGAAAATCGGATTGCGGGACTTTTCGCCCATACCCTGGCGAAACTGGCGCTCGCCCGGGCGACGGGCGTGCATGACGGCGCGTATGAACGGTTCTTGAGAGGCGGGGAATGAACGACACGGCCGGGGCACAGGCGGATCGGGAAACGGCGGGGGGGGGGAAGCGCGGGAGACGGCGCGCGGGATGGGTGCTGCTGCTCCTCCTGGTCATTGCGGCAGCCGGTTATTTCGTCTTCCGGGGTTATTTCGCCCACCGGGAGACCACCGACGACGCGCAGATCGACGGGCACATCCACCCGGTCGCCGCGAAGGTTTCGGGCCAGGTGCGGGCGATGCTCGTCGTGGACAACCAGTTCGTCCGGGCGGGGACGGTGCTCGTCGAGATCGATCCCCGGGACTACCAGGTCGCGTTGAGCAAGGCGGAGGCCGATCTCGCCGCCGCCCGGTCGGCGCTCAATGCCGCGCGGACGCAGGTGCCGTTGACCCTGACGACGACCTCGAGCCGGCTCGATTCGGCCGCCGCGGGGGTGGAACAGGCCGAGGCCGCCCGGACGATGGTCTCCAGGGACGTCGAGGCTTCCCGGGCCAAACTGGAAGCGGTGCGGGCCCAGGTGCGCGCGGCGGAAGCGTCGCACACCCGGGCGCTGCGTGACCTGGAAAGGATGAAGCTGCTGATCGTCAAGGACGAGGTCTCCCGGCAGCAGTACGACGCCGCCGTCGCCGCGGAGGACGCCGCCCGGGCCGACGTCGACGCGCTGCGGGCCGGGGTGGAGGAGTCGCTGCAGTCATTGGCGGCGGCCGAGGCGCGGGTGGAGCAGGCCGGGGCCGGGATCAGGGAGGCCCGGGCGAACCAGCAGGCCAGCCGGACGCGGCCGGAGCAGATGGCCATCAGCCGCTCCAACATGGAGACCGCCGCCGCCCGGGTGAAACAGGCGGAGGCCGTCGTGGCCCGGGCGCAGCTGGATCTCGAATACACGCGGGTCCGGGCGCCGATCGACGGGTACGTGAGCCAGCGGAAGACGGAACTGGGGCAGTACGTGCAGGTGGGACAGCCCCTGATGGCCCTGGTGCCGCTCGGTTCGACCTGGGTGACGGCGAACTACAAGGAAAACCAGCTGGAAAACATGCACCCCGGGCAGCGGGCGGTCGTCTCGGTCGATGCCTACGGCGGCCGGCGCTTCGAGGGGCGGGTCGACAGCATCGCCGCGGCCACGGGGGCGAGGTTCAGCCTCCTGCCGCCCGAGAACGCCACCGGCAACTTCGTGAAGGTCGTGCAGCGGGTCCCGGTGAAGATCCTGATCGAGGGGGCTCCCGACGCCGACTACCCGCTCAGGCCCGGGCTTTCGGTGATCGCCACGGTGTATACGGGCGACCCCCCCGCCGGGACTCCGGCGCCCCCCGCCGGGACTCCGGCGCCCCCGGCCGCTTCCGGCGAGTAGGGGGAGGTTCCGGGGGCGGTCACGCCAGCAGGTGGAGGGCCCTGGCCTTGAAGAGGAGGTACACCTCCCGGCCCGGCTCGAGTTCGAGGATGCGCACCGTGGCCGGGGTGACGCTGACCTTGAAATCCACCCCGACGGAGACGACGAGTTCCGCCCGGTCCATCTCCCGCAGGACTCTCCGGACCGTCCCCCGGAGCACGTTGCGGGCGCTGGTCCGGGTGATGCGCTCGCGCGCGACCAGGATGTCTTCCGAACGGATGCCGAGGGTCACCCGGCTGCCCGGCGGAAGGCCGTTGTAGGCCGCCTCGATCCGGCACGAGCCCAGTTCGATGGCGGTGATGCCGTCCTCGGGCTGGTGTTCGAGCACCCGGCCGACAAAGATGTTTTCCGCGCCCACGACCCGCGCCACCGGCGCCGTCCGGGGGGCGTTGAAGATCTCCAGCGGCGGGCCCTCCTGGACGATCCTCCCCTCGTCGATCACCAGCATCTGCCTTCCCAGCCGGATCGCCTCGGTGTGGTTGTGGGTGACGTATACGAACGGGATGCCCGACTTTTCCTGGATTGCCGCGATCTCCTCGACGAGGAGCGAGCGGGTGGCGACGTCCACGGCCGAGAGGGGCTCGTCCAGGAGCATGATCGCGGGGTCGGCCGCCAGGGCGCGCGCGAGCGCCACCCGCTGCTGCTCCCCCCCCGACAGCTGGTCGGGGTGCCGGTCGGCCGTCTTCTCGATCCCCAGCAGGGCGAGGAGCTCCCGCGCGCGCTCCCGGGGCGCACGCCCAGCGTCCGGCCGTGCGCCGTAGAGGACGTTGTGCAGGGCGGAAAGGTGGGGAAACAGCCGGTGGTTCTGAAACACGTACCCCACCCGTCGCTTCCGCATCGGCAGGCGGCAGCCCGAGGCGGAGTCGAAAAAGAGGGTGCCCCCCAGGGAGATCCTTCCCTGGTCGGGGTCGATGATCCCCGCGACGGCGCGCAGGATGCTGGTTTTTCCCGCGCCCGAGGCGCCGAAGAGCACCGTGATCCCTTCCGTGGCCCGGAAATGAACGTCGATGACCGGACCCTGGCCGTCGCGGGAGCCGAACCGTTTCCATATGCGCGCGTCCAGCATGGGTCAGCTCCTCGGCGTCGGGCGCGACAGCCGGTTGGTGAGGTAGACGACGGTGACCGATATCCCCGTCAGGATCAGCGCCAGCCATTTCGCGGTGGCGTCCTCCCCCCCCGCCACGGCCTCGTAAATCGCCAGCGGCATCGTCTGCGTCTTCCCCGGGATGTTGCCCGCCAGCATCAGGGTCGCGCCGAACTCCCCGAAGGCCCGCGCGAAGCTGAGGATGACGCCGGCCAGGATCCCCTTGCCCGCCAGCGGGAGCGTGATGCGGAAGAAGGTTTCGATTTCGCTCTTCCCCATCAGCAGGGAGGCGGTCTCGTACTCGGGGTCGACGCTCTCGATCGCCGCCCGCGCGGACTTGATCATCAGGGGGAGGGCCACTACCGTCGAGGCGACGACCGCGGCGACCCAGGTGAAGGTTACCGTCCACCCGGAGAGGGCGTACAGCGGTTCCCCCAGCACCCCGCGCCGGCCCAGCAGCAGGATGAGGTAATACCCGGTCACGGTCGGAGGCAGGACCATCGGCAGGGTGAGGAGGGCGTCGAGCATCTCCCTGCCGCGGAACCGGCGCTTGGCCAGCAGGTAGGCGAAGGCGGTGCCGGCGACGGCGATGACGACCGTCGCGATCGAGACGACCAGGAGGGAGAGCCGGAGCGATTGCGGGATCATGGCCGGGGCGTTTGCGCGAATCCGTATTTGCGGAGGATGGCCTGCCCCTCCGGGCCCGTCGCCAGGTCGATGAAGCGGCGGGCGGATTCGGGGGCACCGGTCCCCCTGAGGGCGGCGATCGGGTAGACGATGGGCGTGTGTACACCGGGGGGCGCCGGGGCCACGACCCGGACCTTCCCCCGGGCGACGGCGACATCGGAGGCGTAGACCAGGCCCGCGTCCACCTCCCCCCGGGCCACGTAATCGAGCACCTGGCGTACGTTCTCCGCCAGGATGAGCCGGGGCTGGAGCGGGCCCCACAGTTCGAGGCGCTCGAGCGCCTCCCGGGCGTATTGGCCCGCGGGGACCGTCTTGGGGTTGCCCAGGGCGATTCTCGTGATCCCGGGCCGGCCGATGTCGGTGAACACCCGGAGCGGGGACGGCGGACCGCCGGGCGGGGCGATCAGGACGAGCTTGTTGCGGGCCAACTCTCTCCGGCTCCCCCCGAGGACCAGGCCCCGGGATTCGAGCGCGTCCATCTGCCGGGCCGAGGCGCTGGCGAATACGTCCGCGGGGGCACCCGCCTCGATCTGCCTCTGCAGCAGCCCGGAGGCGCCCAGGTTGAACCGGACCCGCACGCCCGTCCGGCGCTCGAAGACCGGGCCGATCTCCCCGAAGGCGTTCTTCAGGCTGACGGCGGCGGAAACGATGATCTCCTTCGGGTGCCCGGGGGCGCGCCCGCCCGCGGCAAAAAGCGGGAGGGCGGCCAACAGCACCACAATTGGAATCCAGCGTCCTGGTTTCATGCCACGCCCCCGTTCTGTCAGTGGACTGTCTTGCGAAAAGGACAGTGTAAAACAAAAGGGGTCCCGGGGGAAGCGGGATTCACGCGCCGGGAGAGGGGGCCGGCTTCCCCGGACGGGGGAGGGAGGAGAGGGCTGACACCGCGAGGGCGGCCGTGATAGAGTGTGGGGGATGCCGGGGGACCCTCCGGGGCCCCGAGCGAAAGAGGTGGACATGGCCATCGAGAACAATCTTGCCCGGTACCGGCAAAAGCGCGGCCTGTCGGCGATCGAACTCGCCCGGGAGGTCGACGTGAGCCGCCAGACCATCTACGCGATGGAGACCGGCACCTACGTGCCGAACACGCTGGTGGCGCTGAAACTGGCGCGGGTGCTCGAGGTGCGGGTGGAGGACCTCTTCCGGCTGGAGAGCGCCGAAGCCCCGGTGCACACGGAGACGGCCGAGCTGCTCCCCTCCGAACAGGAGGCGCAGCCGGGGTTGCCGGTGCAGTTGTGCGACGTCGACGACCGCCTGGTCGCCGTTCTGCCGGCGCCCGCCGCCTGGAGCCTGCCCCCGGCCGATGCCGTGCTCCTCGATCCCGGGAAGCGGCGAAGCCGGGCCCGGGTCCAGCTTTTTCACGAGGACCGGCAGTATCGCAAGCGTCTGCTGATCGCCGGGTGCGATCCGGGCATCTCCGTCCTCCTGCGCCACCTGCAGCGGGAGGGGGTGGAGGCCGTCGTCGCCTACCGGAACAGTTCGCAGTCCCTGGAGCTGCTGAAGCAGTCCCTGATCCATGTCGCCGGATCCCATCTCCGGGACGCGGCGACGGGGGAATCCAACCTTCCCGCCGTCCGCAAGCAGTTCCCCAAGGGTTCGGTCGCGGTCATCTCCTACGCCATCTGGGAGGAGGGGATCGTGGTGGCCCGCGGAAACCCCAAGAAGATCCGGGGCGTCGAGGACATGGCGCGCGCGGACGTGACCATCGTCAATCGCGAGCCCGGTTCGGGCAGCCGCCTCATGCTCGACAATCAACTGCGGCGGGGGGGCGTCCCGCCGGAAAGCGTCCACGGCTACGGGGAGATCGCCCCGGGGCACCTGCCGGCCGCCTGGCAGGTCAAGAGCGGGCGGGCCGACTGCTGCCTGGCCACCAAAACGGCCGCCTGCGTGTTCGGTCTCGATTTCATCTCCCTGGAGAGCGAGCGCTACGACCTGGTGATCGGGAACCGGAACCTCGGCCACCCGGCGGTGCAGGTCCTGCTCGACACCCTGGGGCGCACGGCCTTCCGCAGGGAACTCGAGGGCCTGGGAGGCTACGACACCCGGAGCGCGGGCGATCGGCTGATCTGACGCCGCGGCGCCGCCGCCCCGGGCCCGCGGCCATCATGCGGAGCTGTCTACCATGAAACAACGGTCTCTGGGTCGCCTCCGGGCGCTTCTGTTTCTCCTTCCCCTCCTGGCCGGGTGCCAGAACGAGCCCGGGGAGCGCTATCCCCTGAAGGGGCGCGTGGTTTCCTCCGACCGCTCCGCCGGGCGGGTGATGATCGCCCACGAGGCGATCCCGGGGTACATGGACGCGATGACCATGCCCTTCAGTGTCGGGGAAGCGTGGGCGCTCGAGGTGCTTTCCCCGGGACAGGAGATCGAGGCGACCCTGGTCGTGGCGGGGGAGAGATCCTGGATCGAGGAAATCCGGATCTCGGAGTCGAAGGGCACGGGGGATACGTTCGTCCCCGGCACCGGGCCCCGGATCGGGGCGGAGGTCCCCGACTTCGGGCTCCTGGACCAGGACGGCCGGCGGATCGGACTCGCCGCGCTGCGCGGCCGGCCGCTGCTCGTGACCTTCATCTACACCCGCTGCCCCCTGCCGGACTTCTGCCCCCGGACCAGCGCCCTCTTCCACCGGGTCCACCTCCAGGCCGCGGCGCTCCCCGATGCGCAGAGACCGCGCCTGCTGACCGTCAGCTTCGACCCGGAGTACGACACGCCGGAGGTGATGCGGCGCTACGGGCGGCGTTACGTCCGGCCGGAGGCGTTCGGCGAATGGATGTTCGCGACCGGCTCCCCGGAGGAGGTCCGCGCGATCGCGGCCTGGTTCGGGCTCAGCTACTGGAAGGAATCGGACCAGTTCGCCCACTCGCTCGTCACCGCCCTCGTCGGGCCGGACGGGAAGCTGGAGCGCCTCTACGCCGGAAACGACTGGACGCCGGACCAGGTCCTGGCGGAACTCCGGTGACCCTC
>CAZWXG010000002.1:46660-51744 GCA_964637825.1 uncultured Acidobacteriota bacterium | reverse complement strand
GAACCCTGCTCCTTCTCCTCGAACACCGACAGGCCGACGATGCGGATCCCGGGCAGCTCGGCACGGATCCGGCGGGTGGCCTCGATGCCGTCGATCCCCGGCAAGCCGAGATCCATGAGGATGACGTCGGGCCGCAGCCGGCGCGCGGCTTCCAGGGCGGCTTCACCGTCCCCCGCCTCCCCCACGATCGCGATGTCCGGCTGCTGGTTCAGCGAGGCAGCGAGCCCGCGCCGCATGACCGGGTGGTCGTCGACCACCACTACCCGGATGGTGCGGCTGAGGGGGAATTCCCCGGGGGGGCCGGGCTCCCACGGGGAGGGTTCCGGGGCGCCGCTGCATTCCGGCCTGGCGCCCGGGGGGTCGTTTCGGGCCATGGCTCAACCCTTCTTCAGGCCGGGAGGGGGGCGGCGGGCGACCGTCCCGCGCCGGTCCATAGCCGCATTGTATCAAAGTCCTCTCCCCCGGTCATTCCCAATTCCCCCGGCCCGCCGGGGGTCACTCGGGCGGGCGGAAATGGTCCGGCAGCTCGGCCAGGCTTCGGATCAGCAGGTCGCACCCGGAGGATGCGAGCTCCGCTTCCGGCCGGAAGCCCCCCAGGACGCCGCAGGTGAAGACGCCGGCCGCGCGGCCGGCCTCGATGTCCACCCGGCTGTCGCCCACCATGACCGCTTCGGCGGCGGGGATCCGGCAGAAACGCATCGCCTCCAGCAGCGGCTCGGGATCGGGCTTCCGGTTCCGGGTGCTGTCCCCCCCCAGGATGATCTCGAAGCGCCCGGCAACCCCGAGCCCCGCGAGAATGCGCCGGCAGAAATCCGCGGGCTTGTTCGACACCACGGCGCAGCGGGCCCAGTGGAGGCGCTCGAGGGCCGCGCCGGCGCCGGGAACGAGGCGGGTGTGATCCAGGAGGTGGCGGCCGTATTCCTCCCGGAACAGTTCCAGCCCGCGCCCGGTCTCTTCCGGGTCGGGGCTCCGTCCGGCCGATGCGGCCAGCGCCCGCTCGATGAGCGGCTGGACCCCGTCCCCGACGAAGGCCCCGATCCGGGCGGGGGAGAGCGCGGGCAGCCGCATGCGGGCGAGGGCGAGGTTCAGCGACCGCACGATGTCCTCCTGCGAATCGATCAGGGTCCCGTCGAGATCGAGGAGGAAGAGGCGGCAGGGGAAGGCTTCGCGCGTCGGCATCTATCGGCTCTCGAGCATCGACAGCGCGTGCGCGAGTTCGGGCAGGATGAGCGCTTCCATCGCCAGCTGGCAGGCCCGGGGGCTGCCGGGCAGGCAGAAAAGAAGCTTCCCCCCGATCGTGCCGGCCAGGGCGCGCGACAGCATGGCCGCGCTCCCCACCTGCGGGTAGCTGAGGGACATGAAGAGGGCGTTGAACCCCGGGAGTTCCTTGTCGAGGAGGTCCCTGACGGCCTCGATCGTGACGTCGCTCGGCGCGAGCCCGGTCCCGCCCGTGGTGATGATGGCCCGGACCTTTTCGTTTTTGACCAGCGCGCGCACCGCCGCCCGCAGCCGCCGGCGGTCGTCGGGGAGGACCTGTCTCGCCGCCACCTCGTGGCCGTGAGTCTCGATCAGTTCCTGGATCACGTCGCCCGATTTGTCGGTGGCCAGGGACCGGGAGGAGGAAAGGGTCACGATCCCGACCCCGGCGCGGATGTGCGCGTGTTTTTTGTGTTCCGCCGCAGAGTCCGCCAGCTTTGGTTTCGTCATGGCTCCCGAGGACCTCCCGTAAAGGGGGCATGATGCCACGCCCGGCCCGTTTTTCAAAGCGGGAACGGGCAGAACCTGCGGAGCACGGGCTCGAAATCGGAACCGGCCAGGATCCTGCGGGAGATCTCCTCGACCCGGCGCTCCTCGGCCTCGTCGCTCGGGGGGAGGTCCCCGGCCTCATCCTTCAGGATGCTGCTCAGCCGGACCAGGTGCACGATTTCGTGGGTCAGGATATAGACGAAGAAGGGGTAGAGACGATCCGTGAGCCGTTCCCGCCTGGCGGCGGCCAGGATGCCGGGATCGTTGAGCTCGATGCGGTAAAAATCGAACAGGCGGTCGCGGTGGGCCTGCTGCACCGGGCGGACCCGCGCCAGCACCGGGTCGGGCAGGGGTTCCCATTCGCTGTCCTTCTGGGTCAGCAGGTCGTAGCGCAGCTGTTCCCGGCGGAAGGGGGGGATGCAGTAGTACCCCATCGTGCGTTCTTCCGCGTCGTTCAGGGCCTCGACGAGGAGGCTTCTCTGCGGATGCGAAAACGGCATGATCCCCCCCCGGAGGTCAGACCTTGCTGTCGGACGCCGTGCTCCCGGTCCCGGTTGCGGGGGCGGACGCCGCGGGCTTGGCCGGGCTCCCGCCGTCCTTGGCCGAATCCCCGCCGGCCTTGGAGGCTTCCGTTGCCGGGCCGGAGGAGGAACGATGGGCGTAGTCGGTGAGATACCACCCGCTCCCCTTCAGCTGGAAGCTCGAATGGCTGATCAGTTTCTCGACCTTCGATCCGCAGAACCTGCATTCGCTGAGCGGATCGTCCGAAACCTTCTGGAAAGCCTCGAAAATCTCGCCGCATTTGGTGCACTGGTACTCGTAGATAGGCACGACCCAACCTCCCTATGTCGCCATGATTGCCGTTTCAAAGATAATACCGGGGCGGCCGGGAGTCAAACGCCGGAAAGAAATTCCCCGCCCGCGGCGGGTCAGGCTTCGTGCCCGAAGATCTCCGTGCGGAAAAAGCGGACGAGGGCCTCCTTGCGCCGGCGGTCCCCGGCGTGCAGGGGGATCAGGCTCTTCATCGGCCACCGCAGCAGCGTCATTTCATATTCCATCGTCAGCCCCCTCCCGGTGAGGTACCAGCAGAAGAGCAGGCCGAACAGGAGCCCCGGGGGGAGGAATCCGCCGTCCTCGTTGATCGTGATGCCGAAAACCCTGGGGTCGGACGGGTCGGGCACCATCCGGGCCAGGCGGAGGTAGGTCCGCAGCCCGTCGTCGGAGAGGTAGCTTGCGCGTTCGCGGGCCGGTCTGAGAACGATCTCATAGCGGCGGGCGCCGTTCTGGCGGATCCAGCGGCGCTGCCCGATATAGCTGCCCAGCAGCGACTCGCCCAGCGCCACCAGGAGGTCTTCCCTGAGCCTGGAGGGGCGGGAGCGCAGGTCCTCGTGCAGGTTGAGAAAGCGGTCCTCCGGGCTGAAATATCCCAGCACGTTGTCCCAGTCGGTGCTCCGGCCCCACTCCCCGGCGGGCAGGAACCGCACCCCCCGGAAGAACTCCAGGTGGCGGTCCCGGATGTCGCGGTTGTCCCACGCGACCTCCAGGAGCAGATCCCGGAGCCATGCCGGCCGGAAGACCTTGCCGTCGAGGGCGTCTCTGATGGAGTCGAGGTGGCGGCACAGCAGCGGGGCCCGGCTGCCGGGGGGCGGGCTGCCGGGGGGCGGGCCCGTCCGACCCTTATCCCGCTGGCGGGGAGCGTCCCCATTGCGGAGGCTCCACCCCGGTTCCCCCCGCAGGCGGGTGTCGGCGTAGAGCAGGGTGCGGATGGCCAGGGCGAACCTGCCCGGGTCGTGATGAATGGCCCGCGTGGTGACGGGCCGGTCCTGGGAAAACAGGGTGGCCTCGACCGGGTGGACCCCCAATGCCTCCACCGCGGCGCGGTCGAGGTGGATGGGGCTCTTCCCTTCGAGCGCGTAATTGCGCAGGATGTTCCCCGGGATATGCTCCAGGTTGGCGCTCAGGACGACGTCGAACAGCCCTCCGATCCCCCGCGGCACGTTCCGGCCATAGGCCTCGATCAGTTCCGAGACGAGGAACCCCCGCCCCTGGTTTTTCAGGGAGATGTCCGTCTCCCCCTCCTGGACCCAGGAGTTGGCGGCCAGGATCTTCAGGGCGCGGCGGTTGGCGCGGATGGCGGCGGTGATCGGCTCCAGCTGCAGGATGGGGAGGATGCTGGTGTACAGGCTTCCCGGCGCGAACACGATCAGGTCCGCCTCCCGGATCGCCCTCGTCACGCCGGCGCCGACTACGGGCCGGCGCGTGAACAGGGCGGTCACCCGGTCCACCGGGGTGTCCCGGCGGGCGTAAGCCGACTTGCTCTGCCCGTAGACCGCCACCCCGTTGGCATAGCGGAATTCCAGCTGTCCCGGCGTCGCGGTGGCCGGAAGGATGCTTCCGGGCGGGGCCCCGATCAGGGAGGCGATGTGGTCGATCCCCCGCTGGATCTCCCCCAGGCCCGGCGGCCGGTCGGTCCTCCCCCCCGCCGCGCGGAAGATGGCCGCCGCGAGCAGCAGGTTCCCCATGGCGTGACCGGCCGGGGGAATGTCCAGCCCCGGGGGGGGCGCAGAGGCGTAGGCGCCCAGGGCGGCCAGTGCATCCGCGAGCCTTCGCGGGCACGCGGGGCGCATGGCGCGGGGGAGGAGGAGCAGGGGGGCGGCCGCCTGCCGCCGGTTGCGGCTGCGCTCGTCGAAGCGGTGGTTGAGCAGGCGGTGCAGCAGTCGGACGAGCTCGTGCGCCTCCTCGGCGGAGAGCGCGTAGGCGCGCTGGAGATTCCGGGGCAGGATATAGGAAATCAGCAGCTTCCGGATGTCTCCCACGCCGATCACGGGGAGCGCCTGCAGCAGCCGTCCCGTCGATCCGCCGTCATCGGTGGTGCAGACGATGGCGGTGAGGTGCGCGAAGAGCTGCTTCAGGCCCACGTGGGGCTGTCCGGGCCAGTCCGCCGTCTGGGAGTTCCCCCCCACGATCGTGGACAACCCCGTTCCCCCTCCCAGGACCACGACGCGCACCTGCCGCGGGTCGAACCGGAGCACCTCCTCCGCCCGTTTTTCCAGGTCCCCGGAGCGCCCATCGGCCCCCTGCCCGGTCAGGAGGAATTCCACCAGATGCTCGACCGGGGTCCGCGACCCGTCCGGGGGCCAGGACACCGCCCGGGGCAATTCCGAAAAGAAGTCTTGGTAGGTCGTGCGCCGCATGTCGGGTCCGGGGCTTACAGGATTCCCTGCCTGAAGGCGAAAGAGACGGCCTGGGCCTTGCTGTGGAGGCCGAGTTTCACCAGGATGTTCTGGATGTGGTTTCTGGCCGTGAAATGGCTGATGCCGAGCTTCCGGGCCAGCGCC
>CAZWXG010000002.1:44913-46560 GCA_964637825.1 uncultured Acidobacteriota bacterium | reverse complement strand
GTGACATTGAGCCAGACCGGCCGGCCGGCGCGGTCGATGGCTTCGAGGTCGAAATTCTCCCGCGGCGCCCCCTCCAGGCCGCTCCGGTGGATGGCGCAATCCCGGCCGCAGGGGAACGTCGCGCCGGGCGGTTTCCCGCAGATCACCTGGAAACAGCTCCGGTCCAGGGCCTCCGGTCCGGGATAGCCCAGAATCCTCTCGGCCCCCTGGTTCCAGCGGACGATGCGTTGATGGGCATCGGTGACGAAGACGCCGTCGGCCGTATTGCAGAAAAGATCCAGATAGTCGCTCTGGCGCATGCCACGATGCTCCCCGGCTGCTCTTGGGTCGTTCCCGGTCCCGGGCGCCGAAGCGCCCCCGACCGGTTCAGTGGATTCCGCGGAATTTGGACTGAAGAATGGCGATCTTCTCCTGAAGCGTGGGCTGCGGCCCTTCGGGAACGGGATCGTCCTTCCGTTCCGTCAGAGGGGCACGCTCCGGCTTCCGGGCGTTCTCGGGTCTGCGGGAGCCCTCTGATCTGCGGGAGCCCTCCGATCTGCGGGAGCCCTCCGGTTTTTGGAGGCCCCGTCTGCGACCGGAGGCTTCGCGCGGACGGCCGGGCCTGGGCCGGTCCGGGCGGGGGGCGTTCCGGGTGCCCGGGTCGGACTCCACGCCGCTTCCAGCCTCGCGCGGCGCCGGGGTCGCCTTCCGGGGGCGGCGCTGCGGCTTCTGCCTGCGGCGGCCTCCCTCGAGCAGCGCCTTCATCGACAGCCCGATTCTCTGGGTCTCCATTTCGACCGACAGGACCTTGACCTGCACGATGTCGCCCACCTTCACCGCCTCGCGCGGATCGCGGATGAACCGGTTGGACATCTGGCTGAGGTGCACCAGCCCGTCCTGACGGACCCCGATGTCGACGAAGGCCCCGAAATTGGTGACGTTGGTCACCGTCCCTTCCAGCGTCATGCCCGGCTGGAGATCGGACATCTGCCTGACGTCGGACCGGAATTTGGGAACCCGGAACGACTTTCTGGGATCCCGGCCGGGATGCAGAAGTTCTTCCCTGATGTCGTCGAGGGTGGGGAGCCCGACCTCCTCGGTCGCGAAATCCTCGATCTTCAGCGCGGCCACTTTTTCCTGGTTCTCCAGGAGTTCCCGGACTTCCACGCCCAGGGCCGCGGCCATCCTTTCCACCACCGGATAGGCCTCGGGGTGAACGGCGGTGCGGTCCAGGGGCTGGTCGCCGCCCGGGATGCGCAGGAAACCGGCCGCCTGCCGGTAAGTGGAGTCCTCGAGCCCGATCGCGGCCTTGAGGCCCGCGCGCGACCTGAAGGAATCCTGGGAGTTCCGGTGCCCCACGATCTTGCGGGCGAGCTTGTCGTTGAGGCCCGACACGTAGCGCAGGAGCGACTCCCCGGCCGCATTCGGATTGACCCCCACACTGTTGACGCAGTACTGGACCGTCTGGATCAGCCCGCGGTGCAGCTCCTTCTGGTCCACGTCATGCTGGTACTGGCCGACGCCGATGAGCTTCGGATCGATCTTCACCAGTTCG
Source organism: uncultured Acidobacteriota bacterium (assembly GCA_964637825.1). Lineage (GTDB taxonomy): Bacteria > Acidobacteriota > UBA6911 > UBA6911 > UBA6911 > UBA6911. The sequence goes on along the minus strand of CAZWXG010000002.1, from coordinate 45,026 downwards.
GCGAGCGGGTCCTGCAGTCTCCGCGCAAGGCTGCAGGCACAGCGCAGCGACGCCCCGGAATCGGGCAGTTCCTCCCGGGCGATGCGGGAGGAGGCGTAGATGGCCATGCCGGC
>CAZWXG010000002.1:27913-44813 GCA_964637825.1 uncultured Acidobacteriota bacterium | reverse complement strand
CGCTGGCGATCATGATGTCGTCCGAGCCCGCCTCGGAAACGATCCGTCTCAGGATGATTTCCAGATCCCGCGCTCCGGTCCCGGTCCCGAACGCGACCGCGCGCACCTTGTGCCGGGTGATCAGATCCCCGAGGACCGCGCCGGCATCCCGCGCCGGCGCAGCCGCTTCCGGAGCCTTTGTTTCAGGCGCGGACGCCCCGGGCGCGGACGCCTCGGGCGCGGACGCCTCGGGCGCGGACGCCTCGGGCGCGGACGCCTCGGGCGCAGGAGACTCCTGGGCCGGGTCGTCCCCTGCCGCCACTTCGAGGGCGGCCGTTTCCGGGGTCTCGGTGATCGTGGCTTCGACTGCAAGCGCCTCAACTTCGGGGGCTGCGGCTTCAGGGGCTTCGGCCTCGGAGGCCGCGACTACGGGAGCTTCAACTTCGGGGGTTGCGGCTTCAGGGGCTTCGGCCTCGGAGGCTGCGACTACGGGAGCTTCAACTTCGGGGGCTTCGGCTACGGGAGCTTCGGCTTCGGGGGCTTCGGCTTCGGGAGCTTCGGCTTCGGGGGCTTCGGCGGCGGCCGCCGCTACGGGGCTGAAGCGCACCCTGGCCCCTTCGAGAAACCTGCCGGTTTCATCGATGACGGCCACGCTGCATTCGTTCCCCTTGCCCCAATCCACCCCCATGGCGACGATGGGGCCGGCCGGCGGGGAGAGCAGCAGGTTGGCCAGATTTTCCTGGAAGATCCGGATGGCCTCCCGGTCGGCGCGTTCCTTGAGCTCGGTTCGGACCTCGGACTCGATCATCGGCCGCAGGATGCGGTTGTAGCTTTCACGGACGGCCGCTTCGATCACCGGGGCGAACAGCGACTCCCGGTCCCGGATGACGGCCGATGCCAGGAACTCGATGGCCTTGGCGTTGTCCCCCTCGATGGAGGAGATGAGTACCCCCTCCTTGCACCCCCTGCGGATGGCCAGCACCCGGTGGGACGGGATCGTGGTGACCGCTTCCTTCCGGTCGTAATACATCGCGTATTTGGTCTTCTGCCCGACCTTGGCGGGGACCACGGAAGAGACCAGCAGGCCCTCGCTCCAGAGCATCTCCCGCAGCTTTTTGCGGTGCTCGAAGTTATCCGCCACGGATTCCGCGAGGATGTCCACCACCCCCTCGAGCGCCTGCTCGCGGTTGAGGACGCCCTTGGATGGATCGACAAAGACGTCGATGTGCTCTTCCGCGCTCCAGGCATCGGTTTCCTGGTTCCAGAAGTATTCGGCCAGGGGCTGGAGCCCCTTTTCGATCGCTTCCACGGCCCGCGTCTTCTTCCGCGGGCGGAACCGGTGCTCCAGGTCGGCCAGTTCGGCCCTGGAGAAGGAGCCCTCGATTTGCGCCCGGAGTTCGTCGGTCAGCCGTCCCTGTTCGGAGAGGCTCTTCACCAGGGTCGCCCGCTGATCGAGCACCCCGCGGTAATGGGCCATACGGTCCTGGATGGCCCGGACCTTCCCCTCGTCCATTCCCCCGGTCGCTTCCTTGCGGTAGCGGACGATGAAGGGACCGGTGGATCCGTTTTTCAGAAGGGTGACGACGGCCGAAACGGAAGCTTCGGGTATCGCGGTTTCCAAGGCAATTCTACCTATGATCGCAGCATCCATGGGCGATATTCTTACCGAGGTGGGGGGCAGAATCAACCGGTAAATGCGAGCCCCTGCCGATTCGAGGGCGCACGGGAGGCCCCGTCTACCAGGGTATGCCGATTCCGGGGGAGATTCCGATGGTCCTCCGGTTCGAGGCGGGCGGCTGCGGTTGGCTGACCTGGGGGCGCCGCTCGGCGTTGCGGCCCGCCTCGCGGATTTCATCGGCGCTGAATTCCAGTTCGAGGTAGGAGAACCGCAACGGTTTGAGCAACTCGAGATCGAAGCGGGTGCCCGGCGCGATTACGAGGTCCCGCCCCCGCGAGAAGAGGACCGAGGCGACACCGGCGGCGGCCCCGGCCCCGGCGCCGACGGCGGCTCCCGATCCGCGGCCGATGACGGCCCCGATGATGGCCCCCTGCGCGGTGGTGCCCACGATCGTCCCGGCGTCCTCCCCCTCCGAGCCCGCGGCCGTGACCGTTTCGGAACTGCGATCCATGCTCTCGTCCCCCGGTCCGTGCAGGCCGCGGAAGGTGGCCGCCAGGTCGCGGCGGATCCCGTTGGGAAGCAGGATGTCGTCGAAGCGCACCGCCAACCTACCTTTGCCCCGGATCCGCCCCGGGCGCTCGATCATCGTCACCGTCCCCCTGAGGGTGGATCCCCGGGGGATGACGAGGCGCTGATCGATCCAGACGGGGTAGGTGGTGTCGGCGTAGAAGACGTCGCCTTCCTTGCTGCTGCGCGTATTCAGGTAGTCGGACAGGGCGATGGGAACGACCGTTCCGGCGGGAACGACCATTTCCTCCGGGGGGCGGGTTGCGGCGTCCTCCCCCGGCGCCGCCTCCCCGGCCGTGAACCCGGACAGGAGCAGCAACGGAACCAAAGCGCGCCAACCCGATTTGGGCATGATTTTCCTCCCCCGGGCGCCCCATCCGCCGGGGTACGCCCGTCAGAATATATAATTATAGACGGGGCCCGCGGGGCGCGGGGTTCACTTTTTTTCGCCTCGGTCCCGGCAGGGAGCCGGCGGGGCTTGTGCCTGCGGGGGACGTTGGGATACAGTGGTGGATAGAAGGGCCCGAGGCCTGATAAAATCCCCGCTGACACGCCGGTGTGGCCGGGGATCCGGGAACCGTTTCCATCTTCCGAGGATGCGCATGATTGCAGACAGCCCTGCGGGACCGGACCTCCCCCGTCCCGTCCCCCCGCGCAGCGATCCTTCCGCAGGCATGCTCCACCGCCACGGCCAGCCGCTGGGGGCCTTCTTCTCCCCGCTGACGGTCGCGGTCCTGGGCGCGACGGAAAGCGCCGACAGCATCGGCAGGGCGGTGCTGTGGAACCTGGTGACGAACCCGTTCGGCGGCACCGTTTTCCCCGTCAACCCCGGGCATGCGAGCGTTCTGGGGATCAAGGCGTACCCCGGGCTTGCCGCCGTCCCCGAGAAGGTGGACCTGGCCGTGGTGGCGACCCCGGCCGAATCGGTCCCCGACCAGATCGCGGAATGCGTGGAGGCGGGGGTCAAGGCCGCCGTCATCCTCTCCGCCGGTTTCAAGGAGACCGGTCCTTCCGGGCTGAAAATCGAAGAGGAAATCCTGAAAATCGCCCGGCGCGGCACCCTGCGCATCATCGGCCCCAACTGCCTGGGGGTCATGAGCCCGCTGACCGGTTTGAACGCCACCTGCGCCGGCGGCATGGCCAGGGCGGGGAACGTAGCCTTTCTCAGCCAGAGCAGCGCCCTGTGCACCGCCGTGCTCGACTGGAGCCTGAGGGAAATGGTGGGCTTCAGCTGCTTCATCTCGGTCGGGTCGATGCTCGACGTCGGGTGGGGCGACCTGATCGATTACCTGGGCGAGGACCAGCGGACCCGCAGCATCCTGATCTACATGGAATCGATCGGGGACGCGCGCGCCTTCCTCTCCGCCGCCCGGGAGGTGGCGCTGACCAAGCCCATCATCCTCATCAAGGGGGGGCGGACGGAAGCCAGCGTGCGCGCCGCCGCGTCGCACACCGGCTCCCTGGCCGGGTCCGACGATGTCCTGGACGCGGTCTTCCGCCGGGGCGGCATCCTGCGCGTCAACAACATTTCCGACCTTTTTTACATGGCGGAGGTCCTGGCCAAGCAGCCCAAGCCGAGGGGGCCGCGCCTGGCCATCGTCACCAACGCGGGGGGGCTCGGGGTCATGGCCACCGACGCCCTGATCACCGGGGGAGGGGAACTCGCCTCCCTGGGGGAGGAGTCGAAGGAGGAGCTCGACCGGCTGCTGCCCGAACACTGGAGCCACATCAACCCCATCGACATCCTCGGGGACGCCTCCCCTGAGCGCTACCAGAGCGCTGTGGAAATCGCCGCCAAGGATCCCGGCACCGACGGCGTCCTGGTCATCCTGGCGCCCCAGGCCGCCACCGACTCCACCCGGACCGCGGAACAGTTGCGGCCGCTGGCCCGGCTCGGCGACAAGCCGATTCTCGCCAGCTGGATGGGGGGGGCGGCCGTGGCGGCGGGCGAAGCGATCCTGAACCGGAACAACATCCCCACCTTCCCCTACCCGGATACCGCCGTGCGGGCGTTCAATTACATGTGGCGCTACACCTACAACCTGCGCGGCCTTTACGAAACGCCGATGCTCACCCCCTCCCTGGACGAGGTGCGGGACCGGGGACTGGCGGAGGGGATGATCCGCGCGGCGCGGGAGGCGGGGCGGACGCTGTTGAACGAATTCGAGTCCAAGCAGATCCTGGAGGCTTACGCCATCCCCTCCGTGGAGACGCACCTGACCGCCACGGAGGAGGAGGCCGTGCGGCTGGCCGGGGAGATCGGCTACCCGGTGGTCCTCAAGCTCTCCTCCGACCGGATCGCCCACAAGCAGCAGGCCGGGGGGGTGCGGCTCAACCTCGCGGATGCGGCGGCGGTGCGCCGGGCCTTCCGGGAGATCCGGGAGACGATCCTGGCCGGTTACGGGGCCGATCACTTCCAGGGGGTCACCGTCCAGCCGATGATCCGCTCCGACGGGTTCGACCTCATCGTCGGGAGCGTTCTCGACCCGCAGTTCGGACCGGTGGTGATGTTCGGCTCCGGGGGGAGGCAGCTGGAGATCTACAAGGACCGGGCCCTGGCGCTCCCGCCGCTCAACATGACCCTGGCGCGGCGGCTCATGGAGCAGACGAGGGTGTACGAGGCGATGAAGAGCCGGCCCGATCTCGACCTGCAGGCGCTCGAGCAGCTGCTGGTGCTGTTCAGCCTGCTGGTCGTGGAACAGCGCTGGATCCGGGAAATCGACATCAACCCGCTGCTGGTCGGCGCCGACCGGACGCTCGCCCTGGACGCGCGCATCATCGTGCACGAGGCGGCGACGCTTCCGGAATCGCTTCCCCGGCTGGCGATCCGCCCCTATCCCGCCCGCTACGTCTCCCCCTGGACGATGCCGGACGGCACCGCCGTCCTCATCAGGCCGATCCGGCCCGAGGACGAACCGCTGATGGCCCGCTTTCATGAGACCCTTTCGGAACGGAGCGTCTACCTCCGGTATTTCCACAACCTGCGCCTGGCGCAGCGCATCGCGCACGAACAGCTCACCCGCATCTGTTTCATCGACTACGAGCGCGAGATCGCCCTGGTCATCCTGAAGAAGGAGCCCGCGGGAGAGGAGATCCTCGCCATCGGCCGGTTGATCAAGGTCCCCGGGACCCGGGACGGGGAGTTCGCCATCCTCGTCAGCGACCAGTGGCATCACCGCGGGCTGGGCCACGAGCTGCTCAAGCGGCTCCTGGAGGTCGGGCGCGAGGAGAAGCTCGCGCGCGTCTACGGTGAAATCCTCCCGGAGAACCGGGACATGCTGCGGGTGTGCGACAAGCTCGGTTTCCGGCGCCACTACTCTGCGGAGGAAGGGGTGGTCCGGGCCGAGCGGGATCTGTGAGGAGGCATCCGGACCGAGGTGCGGATGCGCGGTTTTGTGCTGTGAACTGACCCTTAATTTTTGCGCCGGAGAATGTGACATGGATCTAAGTGCCCGATACCTGGGATTGAATCTGAGAACGCCCCTGGTCCCCTCCGCCTCCCCCCTTTCGGCGGACGTGGATGGCATCAAACGACTGGAGGACGCCGGCGCCGCGGCCGTGGTGCTGCATTCGGTTTTCGAAGAGCAGGTGAGGGGGGAGCAGGACACGGTCGAGTACCACATGATGTACGGCACCGACAGCTTTCCCGAAGCCCTTTCCTTCTTCCCCGAGGCCGGGGAATTCGTTACCGGTCCCGAGGAATACCTGAACAAGATCCGCAAGGCCAAGGAGTCGGTGAAGATCCCCATCATCGGCAGCCTGAACGGCGCCGCCCTGGGCGGGTGGGTCGAGTACGCGCGCCAGATCGAGCAGGCGGGGGCCGACGCCCTCGAGCTGAACGTCTACTCGGTCCCCACCGAAATGGACCGGACCGGCGCCGAGGTGGAGCAGACGTGCATCGACATCCTGAGAGGGGTGAAATCGGTGGTCCATCTGCCGGTGGCCATCAAGCTGCACCCGTTTTTCAGCAACATGGCCCACATGGCCAAGCGGTTGGACCGGGAGGGGGCCGACGCCCTGGTTCTCTTCAACCGTTTTTACCAGCCCGACATCGACCTGGAAAGCCTGGAGGTGCGGCCGCGGGTCAACCTCAGCACACCGCAGGACATGCGGTTGCCGCTCAGGTGGGTGGCGATTCTCTACAGCCGGGTGAAGGCCGACCTGGCGGCCACCAGCGGCATCCACTCGGCCCAGGACGTCATCAAGATGCTGATGGCGGGGGCCGATGTCACCATGCTCTGTTCGGTGCTGCTGACCCGGGGGGTGGAAGCCCTCCGGCAGATCGAGACCGACATGAGCAACTGGATGGCGGAGCACGACTACCAGTCGGTGCGGCAGCTGCAGGGGTCGATGAGCCAGAAGTACTGTTCCGACCCGGCCGCCTTCGAGCGCGCCCAGTACATGAAGACGCTGATGTCCTACCGGCGGGAATGAGCGTGGCGCCTCACAGCGTGCCCCGTTCCAGGACCCCCCGGACGTGGCTCGAGATCGCGTAGCGGGTGCCGTCGGTTTCGAAGGTGACGGCTCCCAGTTTCGCGGTGACGAAGGTCCGGGCGCGGTGCCGTTCGAGGCGCTTCAGCACCTCCGGGGAGGGGTGGCCGAACGGGTTGCGGCTCCCCGCGGAGATGACGGCCCAGCGCGGCGCGGCGGCGGCGAGGAACGCGTCGGAGGTGGCCGACCGGCTCCCGTGGTGCGCGACCTTGAGCAGCCCGCTTTCGAGTGGGAAGCCGCGCGCCAGGAGTTCCCGCTCGCCCCGTTTCTCGAGATCGCCCGTGAGCAGCGCCGAAAAGCGCCCGAAGGCGAACCGGATCACGAGCGAACGGTCGTTGGCCCCCGCCTGTGCGGGCAATGGGCCGGGGTGCAGGACGCGGACGCGGACCGGGCCCCGGTCGAGTACGGTCCCCCGGCCCATCCGGATGACCCGGATCCCCCGGCTGGAGGCGGTCGCCAGGATGTTCCCCAGGACGCGCGCGTCCTCCCCCGCCGGGGCGCAGCCGAAGGCGTCGACCGGGAAGTTGGCGAGGACCGCGGGGATCCCCCCGGCGTGATCCATGTCCGCGTGCGACAGGATCACCCTGTCGGGCCGGAGCAGCCACCGGTGCCATAGATAACGGCTCACGACCGCCTCGCCGATATCGAACCCCGCGTCGCTCTCTTCCTCCGCCGGAGGGAGGACGAGCCCCCCGGCGTCCAGGAGCCACAGGCCGTCGTCGGGGAAGCGGATGACGATGGCGTCCCCCTCGCCGACATCCAGGAAGGTGAACCCCAGGGTAGGGGGGGCCCCCCGCGCGCCCGGCGGGGCCAGAGGCGCCCGGGGCCGGAACCGGGCGAGGGCGGACTGGAGGGGGGTGCTCGAGGCCGCGGCCAGGAGCAAAAGGGCTGCGGTGATGAGGGCCGGGGGGACCCAGCGCCGGCGCCACTTCAGGAAGGACCAGAGGAAGAGGAGGCCGATCCCCCCCCAGACCCAGGCGGCCGGCGGGGTGGGGCACCGCTGCCAGGCGCCGGGGAGGGCGGCCGCCGCCCGGGCGCCGGCGATGAGGAGGGTGGCGCTTTCCCCGGCCACGGGGACGAGGGCCTCCCCGAGGGCGCCGGGGGCCAGGGCCGCCCCGAGGCCGGCGGCCAGGGTCAGGGAGGAGAGGGGAACGACGCCGACATTGGCCAGCGGCCCGATCCAGCTGATGCGGTTGTAGCTCCGGGCCAGCAGGAGCCCGATCCACAGCTCGACGGCGAGGGAGAGGAGGACCATGCTCCCGGCCGCCCCCACCGCGCCCGCCGTGCGCCGGCAGGCCCATTGCAGCGCCCGCGCGCAGGCGGGGGAAACCCGGTCGCCGATCCCCTCGGCGAGCAGTTCGATCCCGAAGCGCAGGCGGCGGCCCAGGCGGTGCCACCGGCCCGGCCGGAGGAAGAGACGGCCCGCGTCTCCCGCGTGCCGCGCGGGCGCGCAGACGGGGTCCCAGCACTCCTCGATGAGGGGGGACGCGGTCATCACGATGGCCAGGACCGACAGGAAGGAGAGCTGGAACCCGATTTCGAACAGCCAGCCGGGGTGGGCCGCCAGCAGGATGAGGGCCGCGGCGAAAAGGAGGTTGACCGGATCGGCGTGGCGGAAGAGCATGCGCCCGAGCAGGTAGAGGGCGAACACCCAGAAACAGCGGGTGATGCTCGCCTGGAAGCCGACGACGGAGGTGTAGGCCAGGATGGCCGTCCCCGCCAGCAGGTAGCGGAGGCGCTCCGGCAGCCGGGCGCGCCTGGCCAGGCCCAGGAGGAGCCCGGCGATCCAGGCGACGTGCAACCCGGACACCACGAGGACGTGGAGCGTTCCCGAATCCCGGAAGGCCCCGAGGACCGGACCGGTGAGACCCGAGTAGTCTCCTATGGTCAGGCTGGCCAGGACGGCGGCCTCCACCCGCTTCCCCCGCTCGGCGAGTGGGCGGAAGGCTTCGCGGACGCGGGTGCGCGCCGCCACGACGGGACCGGTCAGGGGGCCGGCGCAGCCCCCCGGTTCGATCTCCAGCAGCCGGACCGACTTCGTCCTCCCCTCGATCCAGACGCCGCGCCGGGCAAGCCGGGCGACCCTGTCCTCCGATCCCGGGTTTTCGAAATTGCGGGGCCGGTGCCAGGCGGCCCACCCCCTGACCCGGTCCCCCCGCGTGAGCGGCGGCGCCTCCCGGCCATGGTCCGGCGCATCGGGGAGGGGGACCCGCAGAATCCCCATCCCCCGGCACGCGCTCCATCGCTCTCCCCGGCGCCGGGCGAGCATCCGGAGGGTGTGCACGCTTTCTCCTCCCCTGACCTGCCCGTCGTCGGCGACGCAGGCGTCGAAGGCGGAAGCGGCGTCCAGCGGAAACTCCCCGCGGGCCAGGGCATGCCGGAGATGGTCGCGGCCGACCCCGTCCCGCTGCGCCGCGGCCGTCAGGAACCCGGCCGCCGCCAGGGCGGCCAGCCCGAGCGCCAGGGCCCGGCCCGCCAGGTTGCGGTGGAGGGCCAGGCCGGATGCGGCCAGCAGGAGGAGTCCCGCCGCGAGGACCCCGGCGAAGGCGCAGGTCGTGAAGACCCGGGCCAGGAGGATCCCGAGGGAAAAGGAAAGGGCCACCGCCGCCATGGGGCGCGCCGAGTGGGAACGGACGACGGGGGTGAGGGGGCCGGGCCTCGGGGTCTGCGTGTCCGGCGTGGCTATACCCTCGCGAGGCGGACCACGGTTTCGAAATGGTAACTCTGGGGGAACAGGTCGAGTCCCACCACCGAATCGATCCGGTAGCGATCGGGCACGAGGCGGGCCAGGTCGCGGCAGAGAGTCTGGGGGTCGCAGGAGACGACCACGATCGTGCCGGGGTGCCACCGGCGGAGCCGTTCCATCACCCGGTCACCGGCGCCGGTGCGCGGGGGGTCGAGGACGACCAGGCCGAAATCGTGCGCCTCCGCCCCCTCCATCCATCCGGCGACATCGGCGCACACGGTGCGGAGGTGCCCGAAGCCCGCCTCGGAAGCGTTGGTTCGCTGCAGCCGGCATGCGGAGGGGGAACCTTCGACCGCGACCACCTTCCGGAACCTCCGCGCCAGGGGGAGCGAGAAGAGGCCGACCCCGGCGTAGAGATCGAGCGCGGCGTCCGGATCGCAATCCCCGGCGGCGGCGTCCACCAGCCCGGCCAGTTCCTCCACCAGGAAATCGTTGGCCTGAAAGAAGACGTCGGCCGTCAGCCGGTAGGTGAACCCGCCGACCTTTCTCCTCAGCACCCCCCCGGGGCCGGCGGACCAGGCGCCCTCCTCTTCGGAGCAGGCGATGTCGATCTCCCCGGGCTCCCGCCCGGCGTCGGCGCCCTGGCGGCTCAGGCGCAGCGCCTTGAGGGCCTCGTTCAGGGAGGGCCGGAAGAGCGGGCAGTGATCGATGTCCAGGATCGCATGCGATCCGCCCCGGAAGAAGCCGACGACGGCGCCGGCCCCGGCTCCCGTGAACTGCATCCGGGCCCGCGAACGGTAGCCGAACGGCCGGGGGGAAGGCCTCATGGCGACAGGGAGGGGGGCGGTTTCCGGGAACTTGTGGCGCAGGAGTTCCTCGAGGATGAGGCGCTTGGTTTCCACCTGCCGCGCATAGTCGATCTGCTGCCAGTGGCACCCCCCGCAAACGCCGAAATGGGGGCATGCGGGATCGATCCGCCCCGGTCCCGGTTCCAGGACCTGCAGGGCGGCGGCGCGGATAAAGCTCTTTTTCTCCTCGACCGGCCGCACCAGCAGCGTGTCCCCCGGGACCGAAAAGGGGACGAAGACCACCTTCCCCCCGTGCCGGCCCAGGCCGGCGCCGCCGTAGACCAGCCGTTCGATCCGGATCGTGAAAGTGTCGGGCACGTTTTTTTTGTCCATGAATGATGGCCGCGCGGCCCGCCGATCGAAAGGGATCAGAGCCGGAACAGGCTGAGCTCCCCGATCCCGAACCTCCCCCGGATCCGGTCGCGCATGAAGTTTTCGCGGATCCGCTCGAAGGTCTCCTTCGGCAGCCTCTTCTTGTACTCCTTGAGTTCTTTCCCGGCGTCCTGCTCCCATGCGGCCGCTTCCCCGGCCGGGACCAGGCCGCCGAGTTCGGCCATCAGGAGGTCGTCGAGAATCCGGAGATCGCGCTCGAGCGCTTCCGCGCCCATCCGTTCGTCCGCGCGGTGGGAGCGGGCGATCTCCTCGAGCCGCGCCCGCACCCGTTCCAGGCCTTCAGGGGCGCCTCCCGGGTATTGTTTCGCCGCGAGCGCGTTTATTTCATCGATTCTCGCCGTCAGGAATGCGGCGATCTCCCCAGCCCCGGGACCGTCCCCCCCGGGATCTTCTCCCCCCTCCCGATCGGACGGCCCCGGGCCCGCCGCGGCGGCATCCTCCCCTACATGGGCCTCCGTGTAGTCGGCGTAGGCCTCCATGACCGCGTCGTGGCAATAGCAGAGGCTGCTGACCTTGGACTGGCCGCGCGCCCGGCGCGCGTGGAACCCCTCCATGGCGATATCGATGCCGCGCAGCGCGATATGCAGGGGAATGCCGGCCTCGCGCCAGGCGGCGATCAGGTTCCAGTCGGTCGGGGAGATCAGCAGGTGCCGGCCCCGCCGCCGCACGAAATGTTCCTCGATTTCGGTGAAATAATTGTAGTAGTTCATCCTCTCCAACCGGAAGAAGGGATTGTGCCACAAAAACGGGACCAAGAGGAGCGGGGGCTTCAGGGGATCAGCGCGGTCCGCAGCGGGGGCCGGGAAGCGGGGCTCTCCTTGACGGTGAAATCGATCCTGCCGAGGATCTGGCCCGATTCGGTTTCCACCTCCACCCGCCACCGTCCCGGCCCGACCCCCTGTTTGCGGGTATAGCCCCGGAAACCCTGATCCCGCCCCCCCCTGATCTGAAACCGGATCCGGTCGGTCTGCACCCACCCCCGCCCGGCGCTCTTCCGGCTCCAGACGTGGCTCACGGGGACCCGGAAGCGCGGGGGGGCGAAAACGGCGGTATAGCAGTAGACGCTCTCCCCGGGGGAGAGGAGGAAGGGGTCGTCCCATTTCTTCCAGAACCGGTAGGACGGACCGGGGACGTAGGTCACCTCGTACCCGCGCTCGGTGCGCGCCACGTGGTGGTAGACCCCGGCCGACTTCAGCGCCAGCGGGACCGGGGGGACGAGGTTGGCGACATAGAGGAGGTTCACCGCCAGGAGGGTGAGCACGATCCAGGGGGCCACGGGCCGCAGCGCCACGCGCCGGGGCACCCCGTCGCGCGCGAGCCCCAGGGAGAAAACCAGGAGGCTGGCCCCCAGGCTGATGACGCCCGCCAGGGCGAAAATGGCCCCGTTGACCTCCGCCAGGATCACCGGCAGGAAGAAGGCGAAGAAGGAGAGGAGGCAGAAGCTGTAGAGAACGGCGAGCAGCCGCCTGTCCTCGAGCCGGTTGTGCAGGAATTCGTTGCCGATCAGGAGCGCGACGAGGATCAGGAAAAAGATCTGCGTCCGGGTGAAGGACGCACTCTTGAAGTAAAAAATGACATAGCTCGAAAACAGCCCCCCGAACAGGAACTGCAGGACCCAGGGGAAGTAGGGACGCACTCGTCGGACCGGGCCGGGGAGGGGGGCCCCCGCCTGGCTCCTGAGGGTGAGGATGATCAGCCCCCCCGCGACGGCCAGATAGGCCAGAAGGAGCGCGTTGTCCAGGAGGTTGTCGACGCGGGTCAGGGTCAGCGAATCCCAGAGGAACCCGGCGCCGAAAAGGGCGAGGCCCGAATATTTTTCATAGCGGTGAACCAGGGTCGCGAGCGGCCACGCGGACCCGCGCCCGCGCGGGGCGTCTTGGGTGGCAGGGAGGGGGGGAGCGCTGTGCATGGCTTGCGGGACAGGGCGCGCGGACGGCCCCCGGGGAGGCCGTCCGCGGCGGGAAAGTTCAGTGTTTGAAATGCCGGATGCCGGTGAAGACCATGGCGATCCCCCGGCTGTCGGCGGCTTCGATGACCTCGGCGTCGCGCACCGACCCGCCCGGCTGGATGACGGCCCTGACGCCGTAGTCGGCGGCGGCCAGCAGGCCGTCGGGGAAGGGGAAGTAGGCGTCCGAGGCCATGGCGCATCCTTCGAGCGGGAGGGTGGCCTTCATCGCGCCCCACTTCACCGCGTCCACGCGGCTGGTCTGGCCGGCCCCGATCCCCAGCATCCGGCTCGGGCCGGAGAAGACGATGGCGTTGCTCTTGACGTGCTTGACGACGCGCCAGCCGAAGAGCAGCGCCTCGAGTTCCTCGCGGGAGGGAGCGCGCCGGGTGACGGTCTTGAGCTCGTCGGGGCCGAGGAAATAGGTGTCCTTGTCCTGCACGAGAAAGCCGCCGCTGATCTGGCGGTGCTGCAGCGCGACCGGGGCGAGGGCGCTCACCCGCAGCAGGCGGAGGTTTTTCTTCTGCCTCAGGACGTCGAGCGCGTCCGCCGCGAAATCGGGGGCGAGCACGACCTCCACGAAGGTGCGCTGGATCTCCCCGGCCGTGTCCCGGTCCACCGGGCGGTTGAGCGCCACCACCGAGCCGAAAGCCGAAACCGGGTCGCTGTCCCGCGCCAGCGCGTAGGCTTCCGCCAGCGTGTCGGCCTGGGCCACGCCGCAGGGATTGGTGTGCTTGATGACGGCGGCCGCGGGGCGGTCGAATTCCAGGACCAGGTTCCAGGCCGCGTCCGAATCCAGCAGGTTGTTGTAGCTGAGTTCCTTCCCGTGGAGCACTCCGGCCCCCGCCACCCCGGACGCGGGGTCCCCCGCCCGGCGGTAGAGCGCCGCGCGCTGGTGCGGGTTTTCGCCGTACCTCAGGTCGCCGATCTTGTCGAGCGCCAGTACCTCGGAGGCGGGGAGGGTGTCGTCCCCCTTCCGGGCCCCCTCCCCCGACCAGGTCCGGCCCGCGAACCACGCGGCGATGGCGCTGTCGTAGGAAGCGGTGGCCGCGAAGGCCTTCTGCGCCAGCCGGAAGCGGGTGGCGGCGCCGAGGGCCCCGTTCTGGAGCAGCATCTCCTGGAGCACCCAGGCGTAGTCGGCGGGGTCGGTGAGGACGGCTACCCCCGCATGGTTCTTGGCCGCCGAGCGGATCATGCTGGGCCCGCCGATGTCGATCTGCTCGATGACCTCGGGATAGGCGATCCCTTCCCGCGCCGCGGTTTCCCGGAACGGGTAGAGGTTGACGACGACCATGTCGATCGGCCGGATCCCCTGGGCCTCCATCTGGGAACGGTGAGACTCCTTGTCCCTCAGTGCCAGCAGTCCGCCGTGAATTTTGGGATGCAGGGTCTTGACCCTGCCGTCCATGATTTCGGGGAACCCGGTATAGTCGGACACTTCGATCACGGGGATCTTCCGCTCCCGGAGGAAGGCGGCTGTGCCCCCGGTCGAGAGCAGTTCAATCCCCATCTCATGAAGGCGCCCGGAAAGTTCGGCCAGGCCGCTCTTGTCGGAAACACTGATCAAGGCACGCTGTATGCGGATCAAGGTCCACCTCCTGGTGTCGAGGAAAATAAAACAACAGTATACGCGATCCCCCCCGCGGCGCCAGACGAAGATTGCGTCCCGAGCGGTGCCCGGCCGGCAGGCGCGGGAGGGCGGGGGGGGGTGGCGCGGCCCGGGGCGAACCGCGCCTTCGCCCGTGCGCACGCCGTCATTTTCCGCTTGACAATAATTAATCGGGTCGATTACGCTCGTCCCAATTAAATCTCTAGTAGTTTGTTGGGTTAAAACAGGGGGCCTGGACAGCATTGCATTTTGGGGCGGAGTTGCGCCCGGTTTCAAGATGTGCGCGGGAGTGTTCCGGGTTTTTTAGGGGATGTTCTATGAGTAAGATTACGGGTACCGTGAAGTGGTTCAACAACACCAAGGGATATGGTTTCATCTCGCAGCCTACCGGGGCGGACGTGTTCGTGCACTACAGCTCCATTCAGGAAAAGGGATACCGCACCCTGCGTGAAGGGGAGCAGGTGGAGTTCGACGTCAAGCTGGGCCCCCGCGGGCCGCAGGCCGAACATGTGGTGAGGCTCGAGCCGCAGCCGGAGCAATCCGCCGTCTAGAAATCCCGCTCCCGGGCGGGATCAGGTTTCGACGGTTTCCGCCGCGGCGGTGAACCGGATCGACTCTTCTTTGAGCGCAAGGGTAAAGGCCACCCGGGGGCAGCCATGCTGCTCCCGGATGCTCCGGGTTCGGGCGGCCACGAGCCTGGCAAATTGCGAATAGGAGATCTTTGTTTCCCCCCGCTCGGGCGTTCCGGCCGCCACCAGCGCGTCATACAGTTTCCGCACCTTATCCGCTTCGGCCTCCGGGTCGGAGATGAGAACCCGGAGCGCCGGCCCCGTCGCCCGGGGCGCGGCGCCCCTGGCGGTGCCGGCGCTCCCGGCGCCCTCCGCCCCCATCTCGCGCTCCTGCTGGGTGCGCCGCCAGAGGTCGCGGTAGACGTAGTAGCGGGCCACCAGGGTGTTGTACCGGAAGCGCTGGGAGAAGGAGAGGTCCGCGCTTTCCGACAGTTTCTTGACCAGCCTCTCGATGCGCAGGCGCAGCTCATCGGGCGCCTTGGCCTGGTTTCCGTGGAAGAAGATGTGGTACTCGATTTTCAGCCGCCGCAGCCCCTCGTCAAGGTTGTTCAGTTCCTCGTCATGCATCCCCCTCGCTCCCTTCCCGCGGACGCAATCGCCGATTGACAGCCTTCCCCCGGCTATGCTGAAATGCGCCCATGACAAACGCGCCCCCACAGGAACGCCTCCGCCGGATTCCGGCCGTCGACCAGCTGCTGCTGCGCCCGGTGATTGCCGCCTGGGTGGAGTCCACCGGCCACGATTTCGTCGTGGCCGAAATCCAGCGGCTGCTGGCCGAAACCCGCGCGGCGATGCTTGCAAGCGCCACCGATGCCGGGGTCACCCCCGAACTACTGGAGGAGACGCTCGCCAGGCGGCTCAAGCGGCGCCTGCGCCCGGGGCTCGGCCGGGTGATCAACGCGTCCGGCGTCATCCTGCATACCAACCTGGGACGGGCACCGCTGTCGGCCGCGGCCCTGGAGAATGTATCGGCACTTGCGGCCGGTTACACCAACCTGGAATACGATCTTTCGGAAGGGAAGCGGTCCCAGCGGGATAAGCTGATCCACCCGCTGCTCAGGGAGGTGCTCGGGTGCGAGGACGCCGCAGTTGTCAACAACAACGCCGCCGCCGTCTACCTCATCCTGAATACGCTCGCCTCCGGCCGGGAGGTCATCGTCAGCCGGGGGGAACTGGTGGAGATCGGCGGGTCGTTCCGCATCCCGGAGATCATGGCGCGCAGCGGCGCACTCCTCTGCGAGGTGGGGACCACCAACAAGACCCGGCTCGAGGACTACGAGTCGGCCGTCAACGAGCGCACCGCCCTGCTGTTGCGGGTCCACCCCAGCAACTACCGGATCCACGGGTTCACCGAAAGGCCCGCGCTCGCGGCGCTGGTCGATCTCGCCCGGCGCCGCCGCATCCCGCTGGTCGAGGATATCGGCAGCGGCTGCCTGGTGGACCTCCGGCCCTTCGGGATCGCGGAGGAACCGATGGTCCAGGCGAGCGTGGCCGCGGGCGTCGATCTCCTCTGCTTCAGCGGGGACAAGCTGCTGGGCGGCCCGCAGGCCGGGATCATTGCCGGCGCGCGCGACCTGGTGGCGCCGATCCGCAAAAATCCCCTGATGCGGACCTACCGGGTGGACAAGCTCGTCTACGGCGCCCTGGAGGCCACGCTCCGCAGCTACCGGTTCGGGCGGGCGGCCGGGGAGATTCCCGTGGTGCGCATGATCGCCATGTCCCGCGAGGAAACGGGGAGGCGCGCCCGCCGCTTCGCCCGCAGGCTGCGGTCCCGTCTCCCCGAAGGGGCTGCGGTGCGCCTCGTCGAGGGGGAATCGGTGATCGGGGGCGGATCGTGTCCCGAAAGCGCCCTCCCCTCGATCCTGCTCTCCCTGGAATCGGAAGCGGTCCGCCCGGCCGTGATCGAGTCGCGGCTCCGTTCGCTCGATCCCCCGGTGATCATCAGGATCGAGGAGGACCGGGCGCTGGTCGATCTGCGCACCGTGCTCCCGGCCCAGGAGCAGGTTCTGGCCGAGAGCCTCCTCGAGGTGGTCACCCCCGGGTTCGCGCGCGCTCCTGGACCGTTGGGCGGCTAACGGCCGCCGGCCACCGAAAAGGTCAGCCGGGAGGTCTCGAGATCGGCGTGGTCGAGCCGGACCCTGACGCGGGAGCCGAGTTCGAAGCGGCGCCGGCGCCGCTCCCCGACGTGGGCGCGC
>CAZWXG010000002.1:14100-27813 GCA_964637825.1 uncultured Acidobacteriota bacterium | reverse complement strand
GACGCGGGAGCCGAGTTCGAAGCGGCGCCGGCGCCGCTCCCCGACGTGGGCGCGCGTTTTCTGCAGGTAGCGGTAGCGGTCGTCGACCAGGGTTTCGGCCGGCACGAACCCCTCCACGAAGGGATCGAGGAGTTCCACGAAGAACCCCTGGCTGGAGGGGGAAAAGACCACGGCGTCGAACTCCTCCCCCACCCTCCCGGCCATGAACTGCGTCTTCTTGTACCGCTCGATTTCCCGCTCGGCCTCGTCGGCTTTCCGCTCGCGCTCGGAGGCGTGCCGCGCGATTTCCGGGAGACGCCGGGCGAGGAGCGCGTTCCACCCCGCGGACACCTCCCTGTCGAGGAGCCGTTGGATCAACCGGTGCACGAGGAGGTCGGGGTATCTCCGGATCGGCGAGGTGAAGTGGGTGTACTCCTCCAGGGCCAAACCGAAATGGCCCGCGTTTTCGGGAGCGTAGCGCGCCTGCATGAAGGAGCGGAGCATGAGGTAGGCCAGAAATTTCTGCTCCGCCCTCCCCTCGAGCCCCCGGATGAATTTCTGGAAATCCCCGGGGGCGTATTCCTCCCCCCCCTTCTCCAGCCGGTGCCCCAGGGCCCGGGCGAATTCGGCGAATTCCTCGACCTTGCGCGGGTCGGGCCTTTCGTGGATGCGGTAGAGCGCCGGCCCTCCCGAGGCGGTGAGTTCCCGGGCGACGCACTCGTTGGCCAGGAGCATGAACTCCTCGATGATGCGGTGGGCGAGGTTGCGCTCGGAGGGGACGATGCCCGTCACCCGGCCCTCGGCGTCGAACCGGATATCGGCATCCGGCAGGTCGAAATCCACGGCCCCCCGGGCGTACCGTTTCCGCGCCAGGGCGCGGCACAACCCCGCCATGTCCTCCAGGAGGGGAACCAGCCCGGCGTGGAGCGAGCGCAGGGCTGGGTCCCGGTCGCGGAGGATCGCGGCGACGGCCGTGTAGGTCAACCGGGCGCTGCTGCGGATCACCCCCCGGGTGAAGCGCCGGGCGACGACGCGCCCCCGGGGGGTGACCTCCACCAGGGCCGACAGCACGAGCCGGTCCACGCCCGGCTTCAGGCTGCAGATCCCGCTCGAGAGTTTCGGGGGGAGCATCGGAATCGACCGGTCGGGGAAATAGACCGAAGTGCCCCGCGCATAGGCGGCCGCATCCAGTTCCGACCCTTCGCGGACGTAGTGCGACACGTCCGCGATGTGCACGCCGAGGAGCCAGTTGCCCGACTCCAGTTTGCGCAGGCTGACGGCGTCGTCGAAATCGCGCGCGCTCTCCCCGTCGATGGTGACGGCGGTCTCCCCGCGGAAATCCTGCCGGCCCCGGCATTCCTCCTCCAGGACCCGGTCCGGGACCGCCTCCGCCTCCCCGAGCGCCTCCGGGGGGAAATCGACCGGGAGCCCGTATTTGTACTCGACGATCCGGTATTCGATCCCCGCCTCGCCAGGATTGCCCAGGACCTCCAGGATTTTACCCTGCGGGAGGCGGTTGCGCCCGGGGGGGAGGGTGATGGCGGCGGCGACGATCTGGCCGTCCCGGGGCGCGGGCCCCGCCCCCGGGGGGATGCGGATGTCGTCCGACATCCGCGCGTCGAGCGGCTGGACACAGGGGAACCGGGAATGGGCCCGGTAGCGGCCGACGACGACGGGGTGTTTGCGCTCCAGCACCCGGATGACGCGCCCCTCCAGTCTCTTCCGGTCCTCCCCGCTTTCCGCGCGGGTGCCACGGGCCCTCCCTGCCCCGCGGCGCCCCCGGGGCGGGCGGGGCGGGGCGAGCGGCTTGTGCCGGACCTCTGCCAGGACCCGGTCCTCGTGCAGGGCATCCTCCATGTTCCGCGCCGGGATGAAGATGTCCTCCGGGTAACGCGACCGGTCGTCGGGAATCAGGAAGCCGTACCCGTCCCGGTGGCGGCTGAGGGTCCCGGATACGTGGGCCTCCCGCCCCGCGATCGAGTACCGCCCCCGCCGGACGCGGCGGATCACCCCCTCGTCGTCCAACCCGTCCAGGTACAGCTGGAGGCCGCGGCGGTCGTCGCTGTCCAGGTCGAGCGTCCGGACGACGTCCCGGAAGGTGAATTCCCCCGAGGCTGCCGCATCCAGGGTCCGGATGAAGCGGAGCACCCGTTCCTTCTGTTCCGGGGTCAGCATCGGGCGGTCCGGTGCCGGGGGGCGGGGAGCGGGGGTGTCAACGGAGCAGGAACCATTTAGGTTCTCCATGCTGGACCGCGCCCCCCCGGTCGGCCGCAAACGACAGCAGCGGCGCGCGGTCGGTTGCGGGAACCAGGTAGGCGAGCCAGCCTTCGACCGCGTCCCCCGATTTCAGCTCCCGGCGCATCCCGGGTTCCGGGGGGGTGACAGGGGCGGCAGCGTAAACCTCTCCCTCCTGCGAATAGGCGGTGAACTGCCCGGGCGTGAGCGGGTGGACGCAGGTGCCCGGAACCCCCCGTGCCCGGTACTCGAAGCGGACGCGGGCCAGGACGTAGTCGAGGCCCGGCGCCGCCTCCGGGTTGCGGGGGTCCGCCGCCCGGAGGCGACGCCGGGCCGCCTCCCCCCTGAGTACCTCCTCGAGCGTGATCGTCACGTCGTACAGCTCGTGCGAGGTGTAGCCTTCGCCGCATTCCAGGATGCCGGCGATCGGCACCCCCGCCGGCGCGGCGGAACTCGGGGTGGTGCCCGGCGTCTGGGCCGACGCGGCCCCGAGCAAGGCGCCCGCCGAGCAAAGAAGTGCGAAACAAAACCGGAGGATCTTCATAGGCTCCCCATCATGTGCTACTGTCCGCGAGCTTCCGCTCCAGCAGTTCGTTGACCACCCGGGGGTTGGCCTGGCCCCGGGTTTCCTTCATCACCTGGCCGACGAAATAGGCGATGACCCGGGTTTTCCCGGAGCGGTATTCCTCGAGCTGTTTCGGACTGGCGGCGATCACCCCGTCGATGACGGCGCCCAGGCTGGCCTCGTCGCTCACCTGGCGGAGTCCCATGCGGCCGATGAGGTCCGCGGCGGGCTCGCCCGTACGGACCATTTCCTCGAAGACGGTCTTGGCGATCTTGCCCGAGATCTCCCCCGAGTCGATGGTCCGGATCAGCGCCGCCAGTTCCCGGGCGGTGACCGGGCTCTCCTCGATCTCCCTGCCCGAGTTTTTCAGGGCGTAGGCGAGGTCGCCCATGACCCAGTTGGCCGCCGCCCGCGGGTTGGCGGAGTCCCGCGCGCACTCCTCGAAGTAGGCCGCCGTCGCCGCCGTGGAGGTGAGCAACAGGGCGTCGTCGGCCCCGAGGGCGTAATCGGCCATGAAGCGCTTCATCCGGGCGCCCGGGAGTTCCGGGAGCTCCGCTGCGACGCGCGCGAGCCACTCCGGGTCGAGCCGGAGCGGCGGCAGGTCCGGTTCCGGGAAGTACCGGTAGTCGTGCGCCTCTTCCTTGCTGCGCATGGGGAAGGTACGCCCCTCGGACTCGTCCCACAGGCGGGTTTCCTGGACGATGCGCCCCCCCCCTGACAGGACCCGCTTCTGGCGCTCGATTTCGTAGTCGAGCGCCCGCTGCATGAAGCGGAAGGAATTGAGGTTTTTGATCTCCACCTTGGTGCCCAGGGCGGCGGTCCCCTCCGGCCGGACCGACACGTTGGCGTCGCACCGCAGGCTCCCCTCCTCCATGTTGCCGTCGCACACCCCCAGGTAGAGGAGGGTCTTACGGAGGTGGACCACGTAATCGTACGCCTCCTGGCTGCTGCGGAAATCGGGCTCGCTGACGATTTCCACCAGCGGCACCCCGGTGCGGTTCAGGTTGACGTAGCTCTTGGTCGCCGTCTCGGGGAGCCCCTCGTGGATCGATTTGCCCGCGTCGTCCTCCATGTGCAACCGGGTGACGCCGAACGTCTTTTCGCGCCGGTTGACGATTTTCCCCCCGTCGGCCCGCTCCCCGGAGAAGACCGCGACGCTCCCGTGCTCCCCCAGCGGGAGGTCGAACTGGGAAATCTGGTACCCCTTGGGCAGATCGGGATAGAAATAGTTCTTGCGCGCGAAAATCGAGACCGGATTGACGCGGCATCCCAGGGCCAGGGCCGCCTTCACCGCCATGGTGACGGCCTGCCGGTTGGTCACCGGGAGCGCGCCGGGAAGCCCCAGGCAGACGGGGCAGGTCTGGGAATTGGGGGGCGCGCCGAACCGCGTGCTGCAGCCGCAGAACAGCTTGCTCCTCGTCAGTAACTGCGCGTGTACTTCAAGTCCGATTACGGGTTCGAATGTCATGGCCGCATTATATTACGGGAGCCCCGGAAACGGGAGTCCCCCGTGGCCGGGGCGCCCCGGAATTTGAAAAAAGTGCGTTCGAGCGCAGAAATTGTG
This sequence comes from uncultured Acidobacteriota bacterium, assembly GCA_964637825.1. Lineage (GTDB taxonomy): Bacteria > Acidobacteriota > UBA6911 > UBA6911 > UBA6911 > UBA6911. Next base: position 23,470 of record CAZWXG010000002.1, on the reverse strand, counting down.
CGTCCGCGGACGCACTATCCGGTCTTCCCGGGGTCCGGGTCGCGAGGGCGAAAGTCTTGTAAATAACCAAACTGCAATGAGATAAGCGTGGAGCGGCGGGGCCGCTTCCCATGGGCACGGGAAATGCCTGCATTTGGGGTGAAGCGTCGCTCTCGGGTCGGGGCGGCAGGGGTAAACGTATTCGAGGGCAAGCCGGATACCGGCGTGGGGGCGGCGCTTCGATCTCCTCTATCCCTCCCGCAGAAACCGGGAGACCTCCACCGCTGCCCGATCGGCAAGTTCCCCTTCGCCCCCCCCGCCGTCCAGCCAGAGAATCTCCCGGTCGGCCCGAAACCAGGAGAGCTGCCGCTTGGCGTAGCGGCGGCTCTCCTGCTGTGTGGACTCGATGGCCCGGCCGAGTTCCATCCGCCCCCCGAGGACCTCCGCCGCCTGCCGGTACCCGATTGCCTGGAAGGCCTGGCAGGATGGGGGGCAGCGGTCCAGAAGCGCGCGGACCTCCTCGAGGAGGCCGCTTGCGAACATCCGCTCCACGCGCCGGTCGATCCGGGCATAGAGCTGTTCCCGGGGCAGGTCGATGCCGATCTTGAGCCACCGGACTCCGGGGAAGGCGTTTTTCGGCCGGGCCTGCCACCACGTCATCGTCCTGCCGCTCGAGAGGTACAGCTCGTAGGCGCGGATGATCCGGCCGGCGTCCCGCGCGCCGATCCGCGCGGCCGATTCCGGGTCGACCCGGGCGAGCGCGCGGTGGAGGACCTCCGGCCCCTTGCGGGCGATGATGCCTTTCATGCGCCGGCGCAGGGGGGCGCTTCTTTCCGGTCCCTCGAAGAGCCCCTCCAGGAGGGCCCGCAGGTAGAACCCCGTCCCCCCGGCGACCACGGGGAGGTTCCCCCGGAGGAGGATCTCCCGGATCGCCGCGCGGGCCAGGCGCTGGTAATCCCCGGCGGAAAACTCCTCCTGCGGCTCCCGGACGTCGACGAGGTGGTGGGGCACCCCGCGCCGGGCGGCGGGCGGGACCTTGGCGGTGCCGACATCCATATCCTTGTAGACCTGCAGGGCGTCGCAGCCGACGATCTCCCCCCCGAAGCGGAGCGCCAGTTCGAGCGCCAGGTCGCTTTTCCCCGCGGCGGTGGGGCCGACTACGGCGATGACCGGATCCTTGTCTGACACTGCTCACCCGAGTTTGAGGTAATAGCGGAGGGAGGCGAGCAGGAAGAGGAGCAGGGCCAGGGCCAGGATCCCCCGCATCTGCGAACGCATGCGCTGCATGGTCTAGTACGCCTTCCGGATGTCCACTCCGGTGTAATAGGTCCTGAGGATGTCCTCGTAGCTTCGGCCCGCCCGGGCCATGCCGTAGGCCCCGGTCTGGCACAGGCCGATCCCGTGCCCGTATCCCCGCCCGTCGAAGGTGAAGCCCTCCACCCGTCCGTCGGCCCCGAAGGTGCGCCCGAGCGTGAATAACGTGTCCTTGAGGCCCAGGGCATTTCGAACTTTGTAGCCGTTGAGCAGCACCGATTTGCGGCTCCCGACGGCCCGGATCTCCACCACCCGCCCCGATTCCCCGATGCGATGCGGTTCGAGATCCAGAAAGGTCCCGATGTCGCCCGTGAGCGGGCGCAGCCTGGCCGCCACCTCCGACCGGGTCGCGCCCGTCTGCCACGTCGCCGCGGGGGAGTGGCGGTCGCTCGAGGCGCCCGACGGGCTCAGCTCGATTTCGAGGAAATCGATCCGGTCCGAGGGCCCGACGCGGAACGCGATTTTTTCGGCCCCGATCAGGCGGATGCTGTGGATGGGCGTCGCCTGCCCCTGGTCCATCCGGAACAGGGCGGGGTCCCGCGCCAGCCGGAATTCGTGGGTCCGGTTCCCGGAGCGGATCCCGATGACGGAGTCGTCCCCGTCCCCCCGGCGCAGTTCGGCGAAGACCCCCCGGCGCAGGGTTCCGGGCCGCGCCGCCTCGGTCCAGCGCAGCAGCAGGGAGAGCGCGTCCCCCCGCCGGAGCCGGTCCTCCGGCCGCACGCTGTTGTCCGCGTTGGGGCGCCAGAGCCCCTGCTGCATCAGGTAGCTGAGGACGCAGCGCAGGGGTTCGGGCACCCGGTCCCCGTCCTTGAGGTTGGCCATGTAGTACTCCATGTCCCCCGTCGAAATCCGCCGGGAGAGGGTCCCGGGACCGAACAGCGCCTCGGCCGCGTAGAGGAGAAAGCCGCCGCGGGTGCCGGGATCGACGCCGCGCGGCGGGTTTTCCGGCGGGGACCCGCGGACGATGAGGGCGGCCGCCCCGATCCATTCCCTCATCTCGTCCGGCGTCGCGGGGGCCGCGAAGTACCCTGGCGAGCGGGCGTCCCGTCCCGACGGGCCGATGCCGAGGAGCCGCGCCAGTTCCAGGTTCCGGTTGGCCAGGTTCCCGTCGTCGGCCAGGAACGGTTCCTCCAGCCCGTGGTGCCCCTCGAGCACGAGTTCGCCCTGCCCGGCGCCGCTCTCGACCGCGCAGACGACGCTTTTCAGGTAGGGGACGGGGGCGGAGCCGTAGACCAGGGAGGCGTCCTCGGTGCGCCCGCCGCAGGTGGACATGAACATGGCGTCGATCAGCCGGTCCTGGTAATAGACGGCGATCCCCGCGGTCTGGCGCACGATATCGTTCGTCATCTCCCGCTCGCCGTTGACCCCGTTGTAGACCTGGGTCCGGGTGTCGTCGGTGAGGTCGAACCCCTGGGAGCGGTAGCGGCCCATGTTTTTCAGGGCGTAGGTCCTGGCGGCGACCGCCTGGGCGGCCAGGGCGGCCGGCTCGGGGTAGGTCGCGGGGTTCATCTCGGCCGGGACGACCCCGAAGAGGTACTCCTCCAGCCCCAGCTGGTTGACGATGGTCATCCGTCCGCCGCCGTCGGGGATGATGTCCAGGGCGCCGCGATACGGTTTGCCGTCCACGCTCAGGAAATCGGACCCCGACGAGGGGGTGATGAAGAACCCGGCCCGGCTCGGCAGGGACAGGTGGTCGGGGCCCGAAAGGAGCAGTTCCGCCGCGGGGCGGGTGCCCCGGCTTTCTTCCGGGGCTTCGGCCCGGGTCAGAAACGCGTCCGGGTATCCCGCGCGTGCCAGCTGCCCGAGCAGGTCCCGGGCTTCGTCCCGGTCGGCAAAGGAGCCGACGCGCACCTGGCGGGTGCCCTTGGCCTCGTTGACGTGGACCGCCACGGGGACCCCGAACTCGCGCTCGAGCCGGGCGCCGAGTTCGGCCGCCCGGTCGGGACTGGACAGGGAGGCCACCTGGACCTGGTAGGTGGCGGGCGTGGGGGGGGCTCCCGTCCCGATCCGGATGCGCACCTCGCCGCCCACCCGCCAGCGGGGCGCCTCGGGCGTTTTCTCCATCAGGTGGAATTCGGCCGAGGAGGAGATGCGGACCTCCCGCGCCCCCGTTTCGAGCCCGATGCGGATCAGGGGCCCCGGGGCCGTTTCCTCCGTCGGCGGCACGATGGTGGCCACCTCCGGGGGGGAGAGCGCGGGGGGTGCCGTCGCGGACGGTTGCGCCCCGGGGGGCTTCTCCGCCGGCGGCGCCTGGGGCCGCGTGGGGGGGGCCGGGCGGGAAGGGGGGGGGTGAGGGGATTTTACGGTGGTTTTCGGCCCCCCGCAGCCGGCCATCAGCAGGAGCAGCAGGAAGCAGAGGGGCGTTCCGGAAAAAGGGGGGGCGAAGCTGGGAAAGCGCAAAGACCGACTCCTTGGAAGCGAACCCTGGATCACGGATCGACGATGAGAACCAGCTTGACCCCGATGCGCTCCCCCGGAAAACCCTTGGGCAGCGGGGGGAACGGATTGGATTCGATGACGGCGTTCAGGGCCGCCAGGTTGAGCGAGTTGTTCCCGGAGGAGGCCACGATGCGGGCATCGGCGAAATGCCCCCCCCGGTCGATGTAAAACACGATGGTCGTCTGTCCCTGGGAGCTCTTGAGGTTGGAGGGGATGAACCATCTCCCCTTGACCCGCTCCACGATGATGTCCTTGTAGTTTCCGAGCGGAAAGCCCTTGGTGTCGAACAGGCCGACGCCGGGGCTCTTGAGGGCGCTCGCCTCGTCCTCGAAGACGCCGTCGGGAGGTTTCGCGGCCCGGGGGGGGCTGGGGGGCGGGATCGAATCGGGGATCCGGCTCGGGGCCCGGTCGGGGGCCGGGGCCACCCTCGGTTCCCTGCGGGGGGGATTCCGGTCGGCCGCCCTGGAGCCGTCGGCGTCGGGCCTGCCGGAATCCGCCTCCGCGCCCCGGAGGTTTTCGCCCGCAGTCCGGGAGGCGCTGGTCCCCGACAGGACCGGGTTTTCCGGCAGGGAAACCTTCGGTTTGGGCCCCTCCTCGGGCGCCTTCGGCATGGGAGGCAGGTCGGCCAGGGCGGCGTTCAGGTCGCCGAACCGGACCCGGATGGGGGGGGCGCCGGCCCCCTTGCGGTCCCAATCGGGAAGGTTGGCCCTGAGCGTGTCCGCCGAGGGCATCGGCATGCGCGCGGGGCTCTCGAGGAGCGTGACCGTGCGCCACTGCCGTTCCTCCGGGTCGAGTTCCGACGGGCCCAGGAGGATGCGGAACGGCGTCCCCCGTCCCCCCTGGAGGATCTGCGGGAACTCGATGAGGAGCAGGAGCAGCAGGCCGTGCGCCAGGGCGCTCGAGACCACCGCGGCGAGGGTCCGCCTGCTGGGTGCTCCCTTCCGGCTTCTGGATATGACATCATCGAACATCGGATCGTTCCGCCCGCGGCGTCGCCTGCAGTATAGGAAAGGGTCCTAATCCCTGTCAAATTCGAGGGCCTGGGCCTTTTCGGCTTTTTCGAGAATCGTCAGCGCCAGGGAGAGCGCCCTGCGCCCTTCCGGGCCGCCGCATTCGACCGGGCCGAGCCCCCGGGCCGCTTGGAGAAAGGCGCGGAGTTCCAGCTGCAGCGGTTCCTGGCGTTCCGGGGTGATCGTCCGCCCCGCGATTTCGGGGATGGCCCCCCCGCCCTTGCGGTCGAGCTGGAACACCGAAAGGTCCTGGCGGGTGTAATCGAGCGAGACGTATTCCTGCCGCTGAAAGAGGCGCAGCTTGCGGATTTTTTCCATCGACACCCGGCTGGCGGTGATATTGGCGACGCAGCCGTTCTCGAACCGGAGGCGGGTGTTGGCGATGTCGATCCGGCGGCTCAGGATGGCGATCCCCACCGCGCTGACCTCCGCCACGGGGGAGGGGACCAGCAGTCCGATGATGTCCAGGTCATGGATCATCAGGTCGAGGATGACGTCGATGTCGAGGCTGCGCGGGGAAAACAGCCCCATGCGGTGGGCTTCGAAGAAGCGCGGGTTGTGCACGATCTTGCGGAGCTCGATCACCGCCGGGTTGAAGCGCTCCAGGTGCCCGACCTGCAGGACCCGGCCGTTCCGCTCCGCCGTCCGGATGAGCAGGTCGGCCGCCTCGAGCGAGGGCGCGATCGGTTTCTCCACCAGGACGTGCACCCCTTCCCGCAGGAATTCGGCGCCGATTTCGGCGTGAAGCACCGTCGGGGTGGCGACGCTCACGGCGTCCACCTTGCCGAAAAGGTCGCGGTGGTGGGGGAAAACCGCGGTACCCAGAGGGCGGGCGACCGCTTCCGCCCGGCCCGGGTGGGGGTCGACGACGCCCACCAGTTCCGCTTCGGGGAGCGAGGCATAGACCCTGGCATGGTGCTGCCCCAGCGCCCCGACTCCCACGACTCCTACCCGAATCCTGTCCATGAACACGCTCCTGGCAATGGATGAACGACGGTTCCGCCCGGCCCCTTTCAGTCCGCCTCCGGGAGGGCGACGATGGCGATGCGATGCCGGTCCGCGGTGGCCACGACCTCCTCCCGGTCGAACAGCAGGGTGCGCCCGGCATCGATGCACAGGGCCGTGGCGCCGCACTCGACCATGTTCCTGATGGTCTCGAGTCCGACGACGGGAATGTCGAAGCGCATGTCCTGCCGGGGCTTGCTGACCTTGATCACGGTCAGGTTCTTCCGGTTCCCCAGGGCGCCCGCCCGCCGGATGACCGCATCCGTCCCCTCCATGGCCTCCACCGCGACCACGGCCCGGTCCCGGACCACGAGGGTCTGACCGATATCCATGGCGGCGATCCGCCGCGCCAGGGGACGGCCGTAATCCACGTCCGCCTGTTCCGAGGCATCGAGCCCCCGCGACGTGAGCGTTCCGGGGGCGGGGAGGTGGGGTTCGAGCAGCGCCGCACTGTTGACGAGGGTGATCCCGGCCTCCTCGAGCGCTTTGGCGACCCCCCCGATCAGGGCGTCGGTGTTTTTCTGCCGCAGGCCGGCGAGCATGCGGATCATGGTCAGGTCCGGGAAGGAGGGCCCGAAGATGCGCGCGTGCTTGACCTGGCCGGCCATGATGGCCTTCTGGACCCCCGATTGCCTGAAGATCCGGATGAGTTTGCCCAGCTGCCCCAGCCCCAGCCAGTGGACGGGGTACCCGCACGATGCGATTTCCGGGTCGGCTTCCTCCCGGATGGCGGCGACGACCAGGTCCAGGTTCCGCCGCCGGGCCGACTCCACGACGAGGAAGGGGAAGCGGCCGCTGCCCGCGATCAGTCCGAATTTTTCCTCGCCGTCTGTCAAGGGAGCGTCCCGTTGTGAAGGCCTCAGCGGATGAATCCCCGCTCGGAGCTTTCGATGAAGGCGACCAGCAGCGCCACTTCGGGCGCCGACCACCCCTGTTCCCGCAGTCGTGCCAGCGCGTCCCCCGTGTTCAGCCGCGAGCGGAAGCAGATGCGGTAGGCGTGCTTGAGTTCGCCGATGGTCTCCGCGGAAAAGCCCTTGCGCTCGAGCCCGAGGGTGTTGATCCCGTAGATCCGCGCGTGGTTCCGTTCGCCCACCGTCTTGATGTAGGGGAGGGCGTCGCGGGTGACGACCGAGAAGCCCCCGATGAAGGCGTGGGGGCCCACACGGCAAAACTGGTGTACGGCCGAAAAGGCGCCCACGGTGGCGCCGTCGCCGACGGTGACGTGGCCGGCCAGGGTGGCGGCGTTGGCCATGATGACCCCGTCGCCCACCACGCAGTCGTGCGCCACGTGGCTGTAGGCCATGACGAAATTCCCGCTCCCGATCACCGTGGCGCCGTGCCCCCCCTGCGTCCCCCGGTGGAGGCTGACGAACTCGCGGAAGACATTGTCGTCCCCGATCCGGAGGAAGGTTTCCTCCCCCCGGTACTTCAGGTCCTGGGGGTCGGCGCCGACCGAGCAGTGGCTGTAAAAGCGGCACCTCTCCCCGACGGTCGAATGCCCGTGGATGACGACGTGGGCGTCCAGGACGCAGCCGGCCCCCAGGCGGGTCCGGGGGCCGATGACGCAGTAGGGACCGATGCGGACGTCGGGGGCGATATCGCACGAAGGATCAACGATGGCTGTCGGGTGTATGGGCATGGCGATTTCGGCAAGAGGCTCCGGACCCTTCCGGTCCGGCGGCGAAACGGGAACCCGCGCACGGGATCAGGTGCGGTCCACCAGGGAGCAGGAGAGTTCCGCCTCGACCGCCAGGTCGCTGCCGACGTACGCCTGCCCCTTCATCCTGTAGTAGCGGTCCCTCTGTTTGAGGACGTTCACTTCCATCCTGAGCTGATCTCCCGGAACGACGGGATGGCGGAACCGGCACTTGTCGATTCCCGAAAAGTACACGAGCAGGGATTCCCGGTCCGGGCGGCTGCCCAGCAGGAGCGCGACCCCGACCTGCGCGAGCGCCTCCACCAGCAGGACCCCGGGCATGACGGGATGCTCCGGAAAGTGTCCCTGGAAGAAGGGCTCGTTGATGGTGACGTTCTTGAGCCCCACCATGTAGGTGGCCCCGTCCGTTTCCAGGATCCGGTCGACCAGCAGAAAGGGGTAGCGCTGGGGCAGAACCTTGAGGATTTCGCGAATATCCCTGGCCGGGCCTCCGCTGTTCATGGCCTTCTCCGATCGCCCACCCGCCCGGAGCCGGGCGGGTGGGCGGCTCTCACTTACGGCTGCTTGGCCGGAGCCTTGGGTGCGCTTACCGGGTAGGCCTGGTTGTAGGCCTTGACGAGGTCTTCGGTCACGTTCAGCGCCGGGTTCTCGGCGCTGATCCAGAGGTCGCGCGAGGGGTTGTAGAGCAGAATCGCGTCGAGCCCCTTGGCCTTGGCCACCTTTTCGACGACGGGCATCATCCGCTTGCCGATGGTGTTGGTCATGCGGTCCCGGCGCCCGTTGATGTCCCGCTGCGTGTCCTGCTGGAAACGCTGCAGGTCGGTGTCCTTGATCTCGGCCTGCTGTTCCAGTTCCAGCCGCGCCTCGTCGGTCAGCTTGGAGCCCTGGACGCTCAGTTTGGTCCGGAGGCTTTCGGCCTCCTTGCGCAGGTTGTCCAGTTCGGCGTTTTTCGCCTCGATGAACTGCTGGATCTCGGCGTACATCTTGGCGCCCTCGTCGCAGGTAAGGATGGCCTGGTCCATGTTGACCCAGGCGATCTTCACCGGGGCTCCCGCGGCCGGGGCCGCAGGCGCGGGGGTCTGGGCCGCGCCCAGCGTCGGCAGCAGGAGTGCGGCAAAAAGGATTTTCAGCGTTGATCGGTTCATGGAATCTGTTCTCCTTTGTCATTCAGCAGGGAGGCCCCGGTGAATGGTTTGAATGTCCCTAAAATGATTCCGGGCGGAGTCGAAAACTGGCAATGTACTACAGTTCCCGCCGGCGGCAAAGCGGAATCAGAAGCTGCGGCCTACGGTGAACTTGATGTCTTTTTTCGGTTCATTGATGTGGTACGTGCCGTTGGTCGTGGTGATCGAGTCGTCGAGCCGCTGCGGGTTATAGGCGAAGATCAGCCGGAACGGGGCGCTGACCACCGGGAGGACGAACTGCACTTCCAGCCCGGTCGACCCGCGCAGCGTGTCGTTAGTCGAGCCGAGGATGTCCACGCTGCTGGCGCCGAAGTCCCCGAGCGACTCCTTGCGGCTGGCCCGGGCCATCCCCAGGTCGTAGAAGGCCGCGACCGACAGCGGGCCGGCGATCGGGATCCGGTACTCGAAGTTCAGGATGCCGATCGTGTCCCCGCCCACGGCGAAAGGCTGCGATTGGACCGTTTTGGGCAGCCCCGTGTTCAGGTCGATGATCGGGTTCCCCATCGGGTCGAACTGCCGGGTGGAGGTGACGGCGATGGGGCTGATCGAGCGGACGTCGAAGCCGCGGACGGTGCTTTCCCCGCCGATGAAGAAACGGTCGAAGAACGGGACGCTCGAGTTGCCGTACGACTGGATGTACTGGAACTGGACGTTGAAGGCGAAGACGTTGCGCCCGCCGCTCAGCCACCGGTCGGTGATGAAGTGCCGGTATTCCACCACGGGGCGGATCATGTTGAAGTCCCCCCCCAGGGCGCCCCCGGCGACCGATGCGGATAGCCGGA
>CAZWXG010000002.1:7286-14000 GCA_964637825.1 uncultured Acidobacteriota bacterium | reverse complement strand
TCCAGGGAGATCGTGGTCCCGGCCATGCGCTGGGTGAAGAGTTCCTCGGCGTCCCCGGAGTAGTCGGTGAGCCCGAAGGTGGAGTAGGTATCGTAGCGGTAGCGCTGGTTGAAAACCGACACGCCCATCCTCCAGCGGGTGTCCAGGAGGTAGGGCTCCATGAAGGACACCGTGAAGTTGGTCTGGCGCGTCCCCCCGACGATGCTCACCTCCAGCGATTCCCCCCGCCCGAGGAAATTGTTGGTCGAGTAGTTCAGCCCGATGAAACTGCCGGAGATGCCGCTGACGCCGCCGGTGAACCCGATCGACTGCTGGCTCTTTTCCTTCACCGTCACGTCGACGTCGACCGAACCGGCCTTTTCGTCCGGTTTGACCTGGTAGTCGCTCTCCTCGATCCGGTCGAAGAATCCCAGCTGGTTCAGGCGGAGGATCGAGCTGTCCAGGGCGGCGCTGCTGAAGACCTTCCCCTCCTCCAGGATGAATTCGCGGCGCATGACCTTGTCCCGCGTCTTCGTGTTGCCGAGAAAGTTGATGCGCCGGACGTAGAAGCTCTTGTCGGGCTGCATGGTCAGGGTCAGGTCGTAGGTCTTCTTCTCGCTGTCGATGTCCTGTTCGGGGAGGTAGGAGAAATTGATGTGCCCGAGGTTGCCGTACAGCTTCTTGATCTCCTCCAGGGTTTCCTGGATCCTCTTGAAGTTGACGACGTCGCCGGGCTTGATTTCGAAGGCGCGCGCGAGCGCCTCGCAGTTCAGGATGCCGCATTCCTTCAGTTCGAGCTTGCCCAGCCGGTACTGGTCGCCGGCGTCGATGGGGACCTCGATGAAAAACTGTTCCCGCGTCTTTCTCAGCATCGGGATGACGCCGCGGGGGCCCTCGAAGATCCGGACGACCGGGGTGCCCACCTGGACCTGCATGTACCCGTGCTCCTTGTAGAACGCCTTCAGGTTGGTCTCGATGTCGTATTCCAGCTTTTCCCGGTGGTATTTGTCCGTCCCCTTGAACATGGTGAACATGTTGCGCTCTTTGGTGAGCGTCAGGGCGTTTTTGAGCTTCTTGTCGCCGAAGACCTTGTTCCCCGTGAAGCGGATCTGGCCGATGCGGACGTTGGCCCCCTCGTCGACCGTGAAGCGCACCCGCACGCTGTAGGGGGGGACGGTCTCGATCTCGGAACGGACCGAGCCCAGCGGCTTGCCGTTCTGCAGCAGCAGGTCCCGGAGGACGCGTTCGGCCATCTTGATCTTGACGGGGTCGTACTGGCTGTCCACGGTGAACCCGAGCTTCTTTTCCTTGTAAGCCTCCAGGATGTCCGATTCGGTAAAGGACTTGTTGCCCGCGTACTCGATGGAGCGGATGAGCGGTTTTTCCTTGACGATGAAGGTGACGATCTTCCCGATGTCCCCGTCCTTTTCCTGCACTTCCAGGTTTTCGAAGTAATTGGTCCGGTGCAGGGAGCGCAGATCGAACTCCACGCGCACCGCGTCGAAGGGCTCGCCGGGCCGGGTCTGGATGATCGAGGCGCGGATGGTGTCTTCGGGAATCCGCCGGTTCCCCCGGATATCCACCCGTTCGACCGTCGTGGCGCCGGCCGTCTGCTGGGCGTAAGCCGCAAGACCCAATAAAAGGAACCCGATGATGCAGATCCCGCACTTAGCCGTTCTAGCCATCCATCCTCCGACGCGTGGAAGTCCCCCGTATGTTCAGACCCCCTATCTTAGATAAAACGGCCGCCGAAATCCAGTATCAGTGCCGACGGCCCCCGTTTGCCGCACGAATCCGGTTGAGGGCCGGATCCCAGCATATAGACTCCACTTGCGGCCGTGCGTTCAGATTTATTTGGTTCGGCCGCTTCAGGGTTTCGAGCCGGCGGCGGCGGGATGGCCGGCGGGGACGTAGAGGAGGGCGTCGTCGCCGAGGACGATTTCGAGCGCGGAACCGGGGCGGATGCGCCCGCGGATGATGGCTTCCGCAAGCGGGTCCTCGATGTGCTTCCGGATCGCGCGGCCGAGCGGCCGGGCGCCGTAGGTGCGGTCGCGGCAGGTCTGCCGCACGATCCAGCTCCTGGCCTCGGGCCGGAGCGCGATCGACAGCCCCTGGCGGGAGAGGGCTTCGTTGGTCCTCCCGATCAGCAGGTCGACGATCTTTTCCAGGTCGTCGTCGCCGAGCGGGTCGAAGAAGAGGATCTCGTCGATCCGGTTCAGGAATTCGGGGTTGAAGACGCGCCGGACCTCCGCGTGGATCCGGTCCTCGGTGCTCCCGGGGGAGGATTCGTCCCCGGGCCGGAAGCCCACGGCCCCCCCTTTTTCCAGCAGCCGCGCCCCGATGTTGGAGGTCATGATGATGAGGGTGTTTTTGAAATCCACGGTGGTGCCGCGGGAATCGGTCAGCCGGCCGTCCTCGAAGACCTGCAGCAGGATGTTCGAGACGTCCGGGTGCGCCTTTTCGATCTCGTCCAGCAGGAGGACCGAGTAGGGGTTGCGCTTGATCCTTTCGGTCAGCTGCCCCCCCTCCTCGTGCCCGACGTACCCCGGCGGGGAGCCGATCAGCCGGGAGACGGAATGCTTCTCCATGTATTCGGACATGTCCAGCCGGACCAGGGCGCTTTCGGTGCCGAAAAGGAAGGCGGCCAGCGACCGGGCCGTTTCGGTCTTCCCCACGCCCGTGGGGCCGAGGAACAGGAAGGACCCCACCGGGCGCCCGGGCGATTTCAGCCCGGCGCGGGAGCGCCGGATGGCCCGGGACAGGGCGCCGATCGCCCGGTCCTGGCTGATGATGCGCCGGTGAAGTTCCTCCTCCATCCCGAGCAGCCGGGCGCCCTCCTCCTCCCGGATGGCGGAAACGGGAATCCCCGTCCACCGGGCGACCACCTGCTCGATGTCCCCCCGGGTCACCTCGGGGGGCGGGACGGTTCGGATCTGCCAGCTCTCGTGGAGGATCCGCAGCTCTTCCCCCGCGGGGGCCTCTGCGGGAGGGGCCTCTGCGGGAGGGGCCTCTGCGGGAGGGGCCTCGGTGCGAGGGGAGGCGGCCCGCAGCTTGACCCGCGCCCCCGCCTCGTCGATGACGTCGATGGCCTTGTCGGGGAGGAACCGGTCGGAGATGTAGCGGCTGGAGAGGTAAACGGCGGCTGCGAGCGCCTCCTCCGTGTAGGCGAGCCCGTGGAACGATTCGTATTTTCCCCTGATCCCCCTGAGGATGCCGATGGTCTCCTCCTCCGAAGGGGGCGCCACCCTGACCGACTGGAAGCGGCGTTCCAGCGACCGGTCCTTTTCGATCGAGCGCGCGTATTCGCGGGGGGTGGTCGACCCGATGCACTGGATCTCCCCCCGGGAGAGGGCGGGCTTGAGGATATTGGCGGCGTCGAGCGAGCCCTCGGCCGAGCCCGCCCCCATCAGGGTATGCACCTCGTCGACAAAGACGATGAAATCGCGGTTTTCGGCCAGTTCCTTGAGGATGATCTTCATCCGTTCCTCGAACTGCCCGCGGTATTTCGTGCCGGCCACGACCAGCGACAGGTCCAGGGCGAGGATGCGCTTGCCCCGGAGTTCGCCCGGCACCCGACCCGAGGCGATCCTGGCCGCCAGTCCCTCGACGATGGCCGTTTTCCCGACCCCCGGCTCCCCGATCAGCACCGGGTTGTTCTTGGTGCGCCGGCACAGGATCTGGACCACGCGCTCGATTTCCGCCTCCCTGCCGATGAGGGGATCGAGGCGGTCCCCTTCGGCGGCCGCGGTCAGGTCGCGGGAGAACTCCGTCAGGGTGAGCGGCTCCCTGGGGCGGGGGGGCGCCTGCCGCTCGGCCCCGGAGCGGAGGAGTTCCTCGCGGACCGCGCCCGGGCGCAGCCCGCGCTCGCGCAGGATCTCGGCCGCCACCGACCGCTCCTCGCCGAGCAGCCCCAGCAGCAGGTGCTCGGTCCCGATATGGCGGTGGGCGAGTTTTTCCGCCTCCTCCGCCGCGCTCCGGAGCGCCCGTTTGCTTTCTTCCGAGAACGGGAGGTCCACCGAGGTCGAGACCTTCTCCCGCACCAGGGTGCGTCCCTCGATTTCCTTGCGGAGGTCCTGCAGGGAGGAGTCGGGGCCGGGGAGGAAGCGGCTGGTGAGGCTGGTATCCTCGCGGATGAGCCCCAGCAGGAGGTGTTCCGTCTCGATGCGGGGGCTGCCGAACTGGCTGGCCTCGTAGCGCGCGAAGAAGATGACCCTGCGGGCCTTTTCGGTGTATTTTTCGAACATAGACGCCCGTCCTCCCGACGTCCGCCCGTAATCCGGTGGCTACGGATCATTATACGGGCAGACCCCGGCATCCGCAAAGGGATTGAGGCGGGCGGGGGACTTAACTGTCTGTCAATACGCCGTTTTCCAGGCGGCAGCGGCGGGAGCAGACGTCGGCCAGGCGTTCGTTGTGGGTGACGATGATGGAGGTCAGCCCGTGTTTTTCATGAAGCGCCTGAAGGAGATCGGCCATCGTCCGGCCGGTGTGGGGATCCAGGTTCCCCGTCGGCTCGTCGGCCAGCAGGAGGCGCGGCCGGCCGACGAGGGCGCGCGCCAGCGCCACCCGCTGCTGCTCCCCCCCGGAGAGTTCCCCCGGGCGGTGGCGGCGGCGTTCCCCGAGCCCCACTTCCCCGAGCAGCTCCCCGGCGGCGTCCGCCGCCTTCCCGGGGGGCGTGCCCCGGAGCAGAAGCGGCATCGAGACGTTCTCGAGCGCGGTGAATTCGGGCAGGAGGTGGTGAAACTGGAACACGAAGCCGATGATCCGGTTCCTGAAGGCCGCCAGTTCCCGCGCGCCGAGTCCGGTGATCTCCCCGTCCAGGATCCGGACCGTCCCGCGGTCCGGGCGGTCCATCCCCCCCACGAGGTGCAGCAGGGTGCTCTTGCCCGACCCGGAGGCCCCGGTCACCGCGACCATCTCCCCCGCCTCCACCGTCAGGGAGAGGCCCGACAGGATTTCCAGGCGCCCCGCGCCCGAGGGGTAGCTCTTGCAGAGGTCGCGCGCCTCGAGCAGCCTACTCATAGCGCAGCGCCTCCACCGGGTCCATTTTCGACGCGCTGCGGGCGGGGTAGATGGTGGCCAGAAGGCTGATCAGCACGGCGGTGGCCGAAACCAGCACGACGTCCCATGCCCGGACGTGAAAGGGGACGTAGGGGATGCTGTAGATGGCGGCTTCCAGCCGGATCAGCTGGAAATGGTCGAGCGTCCAGCTCGCCAGGACGCCCAGCACGCTCCCCAGGGCGGTCCCGGCCACCCCGATGATGAGGCCCTGGAAGCGGAAAACGCGCCGGATGTTGTCGGCCGTCGCCCCCATCGCGGCGAGGATGGCGATGTCGCGCTGTTTTTCCAGCACCATCATGATCAGGGTGGTCACGATGTTGAGCGAGGCGACGAACACGATCAGCCCGATGGTGATGAACAGGACGATCTTTTCCAGCTTGAGGGCGGAAAAGAGCGGCCGGTTGAGCTCGATCCAGGTGGAGGTCGCGTAGTCGCCCCCCGCCCGGGCGCGGATCGCGTCCGCCATCGCTTCGGCGGCGTCGAGGTCGGCGATCCCGAACTGCAGGAGGAGGGCCGACCGGGGGGGGTGGGCGAACAGCCGGCGCGCGGCGTCGATGTGGATGTAGGCCCAGTTGGCGTCGATGTCCCAGAGGCCGGAATCGAAGACTCCGGCCACCTTCACGGTCTTTTCGGATACCGTCATCCCGAACGGGGTCAGCCGTCCCAGGGGGTTGAAGACGCGCAGGGTGTCCCCGACCCCCACCTGGAGCGTGCGCGCCATTTCCTTGCCGATGAAGATCCGGTCCGGCGGGGGCGGCCCGGCGTCGCCATCCCCGTCCGGCGGGCGGTCCAGGGCGTGCGCGTCGCCGCCGACGATGCGGGCGAAGAAATCGGAGACGGCGGCCTCCCGGGCGGGGTCGACCCCTTTGAGCGCCGCCCCCTGGTTGGAGTAGGCGCTCGAGACCAGGACCTGCTTGAGGATGGCGGGGGCGCTCGCGGTCACCCCGTCGACGCGGCCGATCCGGTCGAGCAGGGCGTCGGGGTCGGCCACCGGCGTGCCGTCGATCCGGAAGAGGTTGACGGCCGGGGTGGCGCCCAGGATCTTCTTCTGGATGTCTTCCTTGAACCCGGTGGAGAGGGCCAGGGCGATGACGAGGGCCATGACGCCGGCCGCGATCCCCGCCACCGAAAGGATGGAGATCACGGAGATCAGCGTCTGCTTCCGCTTTTCCCTCAGGTACCGCAGGGCGATGAACAGTTCGAATTTCATAGGCCGCGCCATCGGGTCGTGGCGGACGCCCGCCGTCCCGTCGTCATCCGCACGCCGTCACTCGCCGGCCTCCGGTTCGGGCCTCAGGAGCGGGAACAGGATGACGTCGCGGATCGACGGGGAATCGGTCAGCACCATGGTCAGGCGGTCGATGCCGATCCCTTCCCCCGCGGTCGGGGGCATCCCGTAGCCCAGGGCGCGGATGTAGTCCTGGTCCATGCCGTGGGCCTCCTCGTCGCCGCGGTCGCGCGCCCGCAGTTGTTCCTCGAACCGCGCCTTCTGTTCGGCCGGGTCGTTCAGCTCCGAGTAGGCGTTGGCGATCTCCATGCCGGCGATATAAAGCTCGAAGCGCTCGGCAGTGGCGGGGTCGCCCGGTTTGGTTTTCGACAGCGGGGAGACCTCCGCGGGGTGATCGTAGACGATCGTCGGCTGGATCAGGTGCTCCTCCGCCACCGTCTCGAACA
>CAZWXG010000002.1:0-7276 GCA_964637825.1 uncultured Acidobacteriota bacterium | reverse complement strand
AGCGGGCGCCGACCGCTTCCGCGAGCGCCCGCAGCCTGTCGACCGATTGAAGGTCGTCCTCGGCGGGGGGGGGAAGGGAGGCGGGCCAGAACCTGAAGATCGCCTCCTTCATCGTCAGCCGCTGCCAACGGTCGAAATCGAGCACGTGCTCCCCGTAAGGCACCCGGCGCGAGCCGGTCACGGTCTCGGCGATCCGGGTGATCATCTCCTCGGACATGTCCATCAGGTCGTTGTAGTCGCTGTAGGCCTGGTAGAACTCCAGCATCGTGAACTCGGGGTTGTGGTGCGAGGAGATCCCCTCGTTGCGGAAGATCCGGCTCAGTTCGTAGACCCTGGGGATCCCCCCCACGATGAGGCGCTTGAGGTAGAGCTCCAGGGCGATGCGGAGGTAGAGATCGATGTCCAGGGCGTTGTGATGCGTCCGGAAGGGGCGCGCCAGCGCCCCCCCCGCGATGGTCTGCAGCACCGGTGTCTCCACCTCCAGGTATCCCCGCTGGTCGAGGTACCGGCGGATCTCGCGGATGATGGCGCTGCGCTTGACGAAAACCTCGCGGACCCCGGGGTTCATGATGAGGTCGACGTAGCGCTGGCGGAACCGGGTCTCCACGTCGGTCAGCCCGTGCCACTTTTCCGGCAGGGGCTGGAGGTTCTTGGACAGGTGGTGCACCTGGGTGGCCAGCAGCGTCAGTTCGCCCGTGCGGGTGCGGAAGACGGTCCCCGCCGCCCCGACGATGTCGCCGAGGTCGAACAGCCGGAAGAGCTCGAACATCTCCTCCCCCGCCGTGTCGCGCCGGACGTACACCTGCACGCGCCCTTCGCCGTCGGCGAGGTCCAGGAACCCGGCCTTGCCGTGCGGGCGCAGCGACAGGATGCGGCCGCAGATCCGGACCGTCTCCTTCCGGTCCTCGAGCGCGGCGGCGTCCAGGGGGTCGAAGGCCGCGCGCAGCTCTGCGAGGGTGTGGGTGTAGTCGAACCGGCGCGGGTAGGGGTCGTGGCCCAGGCGCTGGAGCTCGGCCAGCTTGAAGCGGCGCTGCTCGAGGAGATTAGTCTGGTTGTCCATGGTTGGCCTGCCCCCCGGTGTTCAGTTGGTTCTTGATGCTGTCGAGGATCCCGTTCACGAACTGGGCGGATTCATGGGTCGAAAACTTCTTGGCGATTTCCAGCGCCTCGTTGATGATGACGGTGTTCGGGGTCGTGCCTCCCGAGAGGAATTCGTACACCGCCAGCCGCAGGACGTTCCGGTCGACGGCGGCCATCCGGACCAGGCGCCAGTTCTTGGCGTGGCCCTGGATCACCCCGTCGATTTCGGCCACCCGGCCGAGGGTTCCCGTAAACAGCTGTTCGGCGAAATCGCGCACCTTTTTCGGGTGGTCGTTCATCGTCCAGTAGCTGCGCAGGATCTCCGCCGGGGTATGCCGGCCGACATCCCGTTCGTAAAGCATCTGAAGCGCGCATTCGCGCGCCACTCTCCGATGTCCCATGAACCCACCGCCGGGGGAAATCGCCGCTCCGAACGCGGCTACAGCTGCTTCAGCACCTGGACCATCTCGATCGCGGTCACGGCCGCGTCGAACCCCTTGTTCCCGGTTTTCAGCCCGGCCCGGTCCACCGCCTGCTCCATCGTGTTGCAGGTCAGGATCCCGTTGATCACCGGGATTTCGGCTTCCAGCCCGATGGAGCCCAGTTCCTTGGTGACCGTCGACGAGAGGTGGTCGAAGTGCGGGGTTTCCCCCCGCAGCAGGGCGCCGAGGCAGATCACGGCGTCGAATTTGCCGCCCATGGCCAGCCTCCGGGCGACCGGCGGAACTTCGAAGCTTCCCGGGACCCAGACCACGCTGATGTCGTCGGGCGCGGCCCCGTGGCGCTCCAGGGCGTCGAGCGCGCCCGAAAGGAGCCGGTCGCTGATGAAAGAATTGAAGCGGCTGATTACCACCGCAAAACGGCTTCCTTTTGCGTCGAGTGTTCCCTGGATGATTCTGGCCATCGCCGTTGTCTCCGTTGTCTAGGATAAGCCCCGGCCGGGCGTACGCCATCCGCGCCGGGCTGGGGCCGAGGGATTCAATTCTGCAAGAGAGAGCGGTTGATTACAAGCCCAAACCCGCCTTCCGGCGCCCCAGTCTCCCGAGCAGGCTGAAGAACCCGCGGACGTTGCGGCCGCCGGAGTAGACGGGCCGGCCGAGGCGGGCGGACAGGCCCCCGAGCGTCAGGTCGTCGAGCAGGACTCCGCCGGGGGCGGAGAGCGCCTCCCCGGGGACGATCACGAAATCGCCCGGGTCCCGGCCCGCCAGGGCCTCCAGGATGTCCCTCCCGGCGAGCAGCCCGGCGACGGTGATCCGGCTTCCCAGGTGGCGGTTCGGGGCGCCGATCACCCGGAGCTTCATCCCGGAGCGGCGGTTCCAGCGCCGGATGCACCGCCCGAGGAGGGGGAGGAAGAGGCTGCCCGTCACCAGGGTGCCGCGCAGCGGGGGTGCCGGGCGGCGCCGGCGCGCCATGGCGGCCTCGAAATCGTCGAGGAAGGAGCGGACCATCCCGACGCCGTCCTCGATCTGGGCGAAGTCTCCGTAATGCCCCGCCCCGGGCACGGGCACCCCCGCCTGGAGGTAGAACTCGTCGGCGAGGAAGGCGAACGCGCCCCCGATCCGGGCGTAAAACCGCTCCTGCCAGCCGGAGACCTCACTGATCACGGCGCGGGCGTACGCGGGTGTCACCGCGGCCAGGCGGGTGCGGGGGGCGCCGTGGTCGGACAACCCCACCGGGACGATGGCCACGGAACGCACCCCCGGGTGGAGGGCGCCGAGGGCCGACACCGTCCGCTCCAGCCGGGGGCCGTCGTTGATCCCGGGCATGAGGACGATCTGGGCGTGGATCCGGATGCCCCCCCTCGCGAGGCGGCGCAGTTTTCCGAAAAGGTCGTCCGGCCGCTTTCTCCCCAGGATCCGGGCCCGCAGGAGCGGATCGGCGGCGTGCACGGAAACGTACAGGGGGGACAGCCGCTCTTCGATGATGCGGTCGAGATCCCGCCGCGTCGTGTTGGTCAGGGTGACGTAGTTGCCGTGCAGGAAGGAGAGCCGGTAGTCGTCGTCCTTGACCCGCAGCGCCGGCCGGGCCCCGGGGGGGAGCTGGTCGACGAAGCAGAACAGGCAGGCGTTATGGCAGGTGCGGGTCGCGAATTCCTCGAGGGCGAGGCCCAGGATGGGATTGGCCTCGAGGTCGATGGCGACAAGGCGCCGGTCCCCCCCGGGGCCCACGACGCACAGTTCGGCCCCCTCCCCGGCGAGATGGAACCTGAGGGCCAGCTCATCGGGCGTTTCCCGGCCGTCCACGGCCAGGATCCGGTCCCCCGGCTCGAGCCCCGCGGCTTCCGCGGCCGACCCGCGGGCTACCTCAAGAATCCTGACGCCCTGATCCTTCATTGTCGGTTTCCTGGTAGGAGGCGATGATCCTGATCGATTTGGAGGCGTAGTGCAGTCCCGAGGCGACCGTGAGGGCCAGCGTGGCGTACACCACCAGGGGGAAGACCGCGGCGGCGGGGCGCAGGTCGAAATTGGCCAGCATGCAGACGGCCACGACCAGGAGCTGGACCGCGGTGGTGCATTTGCCGAGGAAGCTGGGCGGGAACCGGGAATGGCTCGTCTGCATGTGGATGACCAGCACGGAAACGGCGATGAGCACGTCGCGGCTGATGGTCAGGACCGTCAGCCAGACCGGGATGTGCAGCGCGAGCGGCACCGAGGGGATCGTGAGCGTGATGAAGGCGGCCGTCAGCAGGATCTTGTCCGCCATGGGGTCGAGGAAGGAGCCCAGGACCGTTTTCTGCTGGAGTTTCCGGGCCAGCAGCCCGTCCAGCCCGTCGGTGACGGCGGCCAGGACGAAAACCACGGTGGCCGCTTTCGGGTAGTCGTAAATCAGCAGGATGACGAAACAGGGGACGAAGAGCATCCTCAGAATGGTCAGCTGGTTGGCGTAGGTCAGAAGCAAGCGCGGACTCCTTTGCACGAACGGTCCCTTCCACGGGCGCACCCGGGTGCCGCTCTATCTTAACAGGAATCGCGGCAATTGTTGAATAGATGCCGCAGGCGGCCGATAAGCATAGGGGAGGAAGAGCGATGTCGCTGTCCGGAAGACTGAAAACGATGGACCTGCCCGAGGTGCTGCAGTGGGTGGCGGTCGGCCGAAAGACCGGCACCCTCTCCCTGGTGAGGGACAAGACCAAGGTCTACATCTATTTCCGGGACGGGAGCATCATCTCCTCCAGCTCCAATGATCCCACCAAGCAGCTCGGGCAGTTTTTGCTCTTCCAGGGGAAGGTGACCGAGCCGGACCTCAAGCGGGCGTTCGAGCTGCACCTGCGCTCCCGCGTCATGCTGGGCAAGATCCTGGTCCAGGAGAACCTGGTGTCGCAGGCCGACGTCGAGGCGGCCCTGAAGGCGCGCACGGCCGAGGTGATCTACGACCTCTTCCTCTGGGAGGAGGGACACTTCCACTTCTCCTCGGGGGGGTATGACCTCGACCGGCTGATCCAGATCAAGGTGGACATCAACGCCCTCATGTTCGAGGGGATCCGGCGCAAGGACGAGTGGGCCCGCATCCGCTCGGTGTTTCCCGGCAACCACATCGTCCTGGCGCTGCGCGCCGGGGTGGACCTGAAGGCCCAGAGCCTCACCCCCCTGCAGAAGAAGCTGGCCTACCTGCTGACCCTGAAGAAACCGATTTCGGAGATCATCCTGGAACTGCACGGTTCCGATTTCCTGGTCAACTTCGAACTGTTCCAGCTCTACGAGAAGGGGATCGTGGAGGTGCTGGAGTCGGTCCCGGCCCCCATGGAGGCGGAGAGCCCCGCGCAGCTTTTCAACAAGGGGCTGGAACTGATGCAGGGCCGGAAATTCCGCGAGGCGGTCGCCGCCTTCCAGGAGGTGCTCCGGCTCGATCCGCAGAACGCCTGGGCCTCGGAACAGATCGACCGGGCGGAGGCCGCCCTCTGCCGCGAATACTACCGGACCGTCATGCCCCCCGCCAAGGTCCCCTGCTTCCTGGTGCCGGAGGATGCCCTGGCCGGGTTTCACCTCTCCCACGAGGAGGGGTTCATCGCCTCCCGCATCAACGGGACGTGGGACGTCAAATCGATCGTGATGCTTTCCCCCCTGCGGGAGATCGAGATCCTCGAGGCTCTCGATCGCATGCTCAAACTGGAGCTGATCGCGCTCCGGTAGGAAGCGCGCGGGGGAACCCGGAGGTTCCCCGCGCCCCTCCCTCCGGGCTACTCCGACGGGAACCGGAACTTCATGCCCGCCATGAAGTTCAGCCGCAGGGCGGGATAGCCCAGGTTTTCCTCGTACTTCCGGTTCAGCAGGTTGTTGAGCCTGCCGTAGATCTCCACCCCCCGGGGGAGGCGGTAGGCGAAGCCCGCGTCGGCCCGCACATAGCCGGGATTGGCGAAAAAGGGCTGCCCGAAGGCGGGTTCCACGTCGAGCGTTTCCCCGCGGATGTAGGCGGTGGTGTTCAGCGTCAGCCGCCGGTGACTCCAGGTGACGCCGTAGCTCCCCGAGTGTCGCGGGCGGCGCAGCAGCGGCTGCCCCACGGTGTAGGGGGCGTTGGCCTCGGAGCTCCCGTCCAGCGCCAGGATATCGGTGTCCAGGAAGGTGTAGGCCCCGGTGAGCTCGAGCGACTGGGCCGGGCGCAGCCGCAGGGTGAACTCGAGCCCCTGCGCGCGGGAATTCTTCAGGTTGTCCGAGGTGTAGTCGCTCAGGTTGGCCACCGACCCGCCCAGGGTGACGATCTGGTCCCGGAACCGGTTCAGGAAATAGGTGACATCCACGATCGCCCTGGAACCGTAGAGCGTCTGTTCCACCCCGGCGTCGAAGCTGGTGTTGCGCTCGGGCTTGAGCTCCGGGTTGTCGGTGAAGGCGAGTTCGAACCCGTCGGGCGGCCGGATCCCGGTGCCGAAGCTCCCGTGAATCCTCGTGGAGCCGAAGGCGCCGTCCCCCCCGTCCTCGCGGGCGATGTAGGCGGCCGAGAGGCGCGGGTTGGCCTGGACCACCGTGGTGGCGGGGATGACGGGACGGGTCCAGCCGTCCGAGGGGATCCGGCTGGTCCGCAGGTGATCGATGCGCACCCCCCCGATCAGGTGCAGCCGGTCGGACGGGCTGTAGCGTGCTTCGGCGAAGTAGGCCAGGCTGGTGCGGGGCAGGAGGAAGGGGGCGAACTGGTCGTCGGTGATGTAGGTGTGTTTCGTCTGCTCCCGGTTGAACTCGAAACCCGCCGCCAGGGAAGCCTTGTCCGTGAGCGCGATTTCGGTGCGGGTGTTGAACAGGCCGCGCAGGTGCTCGGCGCGGTAATCGCCCCAGGTGGAGATGTAGTACAGGTCGTTGGTGGTGAGGCTGGCGCTCGTGACCTGGCGCACCCGGGAGGAGAACTGTTCGGTGTGGCCCAGCCGGTACCCGAACAGGTTCTGCTTCCCGCGCGAGACCGTGTCCACCGCGTGTCCGGGGTTTGTCCCCCCGGGGTCGCTGCCGTAGGCGCCCGGGGCGCCGGCGTCGTTGGCGTTGCCGAAAAAGCTGAATTCGAGCTGCCGCCGGTTGCGCTGCCGGTAGCCCAGGTTGAGGAAGGCGCTCTGGTTGCGGTAACGGTCGTTGGCGACCACCCCGTCGGAATCGAGCCGGGAGAGGTTGTAGGCCCAGCTGAACCCGCGGCTGAGACCGTTTCCGCCGGTGGCGAAGCGGCGGGTGGCGTAGCTCCCCCCTTCGGCCAGGGCGGTGAATTCGGGCGGTCCCTCCCCGCGGCGGCTGACGATATTGATGACGCCCGTGACGGCGTTGGAGCCGTACAGGGCGCTCTGGGGGCCGCGGGTGACCTCCACGCGCTCGATCCCGTCGGCCGGCAGGGACGCCATGTCCATCCCCCCCCCGAAATCGTTCATCGCGACGCCGTCCACCATCACCGCGTTGTACTTGGACTCCCCCCCGCGGATGAACACGCCGGTCACGCCGCCGCGGCGGCCGGTCTGGTTGACCTCGACCCCGGGGATGCCGCGCAGGCTTTCATAGGCATTCTGCGCCGCCCGGTCCTCCAGGTCCTGCCCGGTCACCAGGCTGACCGAGGAGCCGAGCTGCGGGAGCAGCGCGCCCCCGAGGCTGGAGGAGACCACCACCTGGGTCGTCATGGCGCTGAGCTTGAGCCGGAGGTCCCTGGTTTCGGTCCCGCCGCCGGCCACGGCCGCCTCGACCGGTGCCGCGGCCAGCCCGGGGGCTTCGGCCGTCAGCCGGTAATTCCCGTCGGG
>CAZWXG010000001.1:56126-71902 GCA_964637825.1 uncultured Acidobacteriota bacterium | reverse complement strand
GCCAGGGCGCGGCTGAGGGGGTTGCGGCTCCGCTCCAGATGCCTGCGGGCCGGGGAGAAATCACCATGGTCCACCAGGGTCGACCCCAGCGCGTGGTGGGCGCGGTCGAGCAGGGAAGCGTTCCCCCCGGCCCGGGCGAGCTCGAGCATCTGGCCGGCCAGTTCACGCGCGGCCTCGTACTCGGCATGCACCCAGTGATAGGACCACAAACCCTGGAGCGAGGAGAAAAGGAGTTCGCGGCGGCGCGTGCGGCGGCGCGGGCTCAGCCCCGAATAGAGCTCGCGCGCCCGCTCGAAAGAGTGCCGGACCTCTTCCGCCCCGATGCCGCCGGTGATCGAGCGGGCCGCACCCAGTGCGTTGCGCAGGCGGGCTTCGCGCTCCGCGCGGAGCGGGCTGACGGGAAACGGAGCCAGCAGCTCGAGGCCGCGCTCCGCCGCCTCGAGGGCCTCGTGGCCGGCGAGGCGTGCGAGGGCGTTTTCGGCCGCCTCGCCGTAGAAGGGGAGGGCGCGTTCGGGTTCGCCCCCATGGTCATAATGCCGCGCCAGCGACGCGGCCGAATCTCCGGCCCCGGCCGGGCGGGCGCGCTCGAGGTGTTCCGCCGCCTTCAGGTGATAGCGCGCGCGCGTTTCTCCGGGCAGGAGCCCGTAACAGACGTCGCGGCAAAGCGCGGGGGAGAACCGGTAGCGTCCGTCCGCTCCCGCTTCGGGCCCGGGCACCGGAGCCAGGAATCGACGGCGCGCCGCGAGCGCGCGGAACCGGGCGTCGATGCCGGCGGGCTTTTTCCGGAGCATGGCCGCCACCGTGGCTGCCGAGAACTCCTCCCCCTCGACGCTTGCGGCCGCGAGCAGCTCGCGCTCCCCGGGCGCGGCGCGAGCGAGCTGCCGCTCGATGATCTGTCCGACCGTCGGGGGAACGATGCGCGCCGCCTCTTCGAGCGGGGCGTCGAGGATCCAGCGGCGGTCCCGGTGCAGCACGAGGCCGTGGTCGCAGAGGTGGTCCAGTACCTTGGCCATGAACAGGGGATTGCCGCCGGTGCGCCGCAGGAGCCACGGGGCCAGGTCTTCGGCGAAGCCGTGTCCGGGGAAGCGGCGGGCCAGGTATTCGGCGATGTCCGCGTCTTCGAGGGGGCCGAGCTCGAGGTTCAGGCACTGCTGGTGCGCCTCCAGTTCCCGCAGAATCTCCAGGAAGGGATGGCCGCCGGCCGTTTCGCCGGTCCGGTAGGTGGCGACGAGCAGGAGCCGGGCCGGGGCGCGCCGCTGGGCCCAGTAGGAGACGAGGTCGAGCGTCGCGTGGTCGCTCCAGTGGAGGTCTTCCAGCGCCAGGATCAGCGGTCTGTCCGCCGTGAGGGCTTCCAGGGCCTCCGCCATTTCGCGCAGCATCCGCGGGTGGGTGGCCTCGAGCGCCGCCCGCCGGATCTTTGCCCGATCGGCCGGGGCCAGCAGCGAGGGCATCTGGGCGAGCCACAACGGCGCATGGCGGCGCAGGACGGGGAGAACCGGCCCCCGGTGCCCGGAGGCACCCAAACCGGTAACCGCCTCGAGCACCGGCATGTAGGCCTCCCCCGCGCCGAGGGCGTTGAGGCTTTGGCCCCGGGCCACCATCGGGCGGAGCGGGCCGTGGTCCCCGGCGGGGGAGACGAGGTCGACAAACGTGTCCACGAGGCACGTCTTCCCCATCCCCTGGTCGCCGCCGATGAACACCACCTGCCTCTCGCCGGCTACGGCCGCAGCCAGCGCGCGGTGGAGGCGCCCGAGTTCCGCCCCCCGCCCGACAAAGGCCCCGTTGGTCCCCTTCGTTTCGGCTCCTCCTCCCGCGCCCGCTTCGCCCGTTGCGGACCGGGCGAAGGGCAGCGCCGGAGCCCGGTCCTCCGCCCGCCGGAGCCGGTTTCCCCGCCCGTCCGCCCCGGTCCTGCGCCATTCCCCGATTCTGGAGGTCCTGGCGATGAAGCGGTACCCCCGCCGGTGCACCGTCTCGAGGAAGCGGGGGGCTTCCGCCCGGTCGTCCAGGGCCCTGCGGATTTCGGCGGCGCAGTGCTTGAGTGCCTCCTCCCCGACGTTGCACTCCCCCCACACGGCGTTGAGCAGTTCGGTCTTGGTCACCAGCGCCCCCGGCCGCAGCGCCAGGTGGCGGAGCAGGGCGAAGGTCTTGGGCCGCAGGCGCACCTTCTCCTCCCCCTTCCAGAGCAGCTCGTTGGCGGGGTCGAGGGTGAAGGCTTCGAACTGAACCGGCCGGTTATCGCTCATGCCAGGCAACTCGCAAATCAAGCAAAAACAGGAAATTGTAAATTACACCGAAATTGCACTGTAGTTACATGATTTATCAAAGCTACTAATGCTATCAAATAGGCATTGTACTGAGTGCAGTTTGTTGTTTCGTCCTTTTCGGCTATTGGCAGCGCAGCACTTTTCGGGCGCAAGGGAATAGTGTATCGCAATCCCGTGGTTTTGCTGCATTTTTTAACCGCGCCACCAAAGGCTTCCCCTGACGATTCAACTTACCGCTGACCGGCAGGAGCGGGTGCGTCCAGACGCAGTCGCTCCCAGGGAGGCTTATCGGCAGCAATGCCAAACCAAAGGAGACATTCCTGATGAACACAACGCAGAGCAGATTCAAATTGGCTACCCGTCTGACACTGGGCGCCCTGATGCTGCTGCTGGCTTTCGGAACCTATTCGTTTGCGCAGGGACAACGATACAAGAGCGGAAATGAATGGTCCTTCGGAGTCATGGGCGACACCCAGTGGACTGTGGGAGAAGACCCAACCGGGATGAATCCCGAATATGTAAGCGCCGCTCTCGCAGGCGCGATCCAGCAGCAGTTCATTGATTCCGGCGTCAAATTTGTCATCCAGACGGGGGACTTGACGGACCGTGCAGGGAATGAAGGGTTGAAGGCGCGTGCTGAAGCAGCCCAGCCCCTGTATGATTTCGGTGTGGGCTTCTTTCCCATTCGTGGCAACCATGAAACCTATGGGTATATGTATGGTCGAGACCCTGATTGGGATCTCAATATACCAGCGTTCAGATCCAATTTCCCTCAAACCCAAGGAATGGGAAATACCTTTGGTGCCAATAACTTTAGTAGTCCCGACATTGATGAATTACTAGGTTTAAGTTACTCCTTTGATTATGGGAGCCAGGGAAGCAATGCAAGATTTGTCTTCGTAGACGTCGAAGAGACATATTGGAAGATTACGGAAGCCCCCGTTGATCCGGTATATGGTCAGAGCTACTACTATGTTTTTTGGACGATTTTTAAGGCTACTGCGGATGGGCCGACAGGATTGCCGGAAGGGACCTGGTTTAGAATATCAAGCTCTGGCAAGCCTTCAACCAATTTCTACGGATTTGATACAGGCACAGTGACCGGGTATAACCCCAACGGTGATTATTACCCGCTCGACACATGGGCGCTTCGTGCAAAGTATGATTCTGAAGAAACCAATTTCTGGCCTGGTGCGCAACAGGAGTGGGTTTCCTCGCGATTGGACAAATCCGCTCGGGGAACGGAACACGCGTTCGTCTTTTCCCACCGGCCGATGATGGGTGCCAATCACGTGGATGGCTTTTTCGGAGCCGATCCGAGTGTCACCCCGGAGGTTCAAAACGCGTTTTATGCCAGTCTTGCAAACAACGATGTCAAATATATGATTTCGGCTCACGATCACATTCATAATCACTCTGCGGTTGCAAGTCCGGATGGACTTTCCCAGGTGGAACAGCTCATCTCCATCGGGGCGAGCACCAAATTCTACGAGCCCGGCCCGTTGAGTGATTTCATGGGGCAGAAGGATCGCGAAACCCAGATCTCCCAGGAAACCCAAAATGTCGGCTACTACATTTACACTGTCGACGGTCCCCGTGTATCGGTGGATTACTACTCGGATGCCACAGGAAACTGGCCTGATGGGGATTATTGGCCCGATGGCGACCCCGACGCGGAGCCCGATATTTTGGGATCGCTTTCCTTGCCCGCATTGAACTTTGTAAAGAAGGATAGCTGGGGTTACAGCCTCAACGGCAAGCGCTTTGTGATCGAGCAGGGCGAGAGCTACAAAGTCATACAGGACGGCTTTGGCAAGACCACGGCCAGGATTCTCGCTGGCTCCAACCAAAGCACCGCGACCGATCGTACACCAACTGGTTACGATAATAACGGAACTCCCGATGATCCCATCGATGACGTTAAATTGAGTGAGCCCAACCGTCCGCTGGTCAAGGTCGTCAACACCGGTTGGGTCGAGGATCCGACAGGCCGGCTGAGAAGCGATATCCTGAGCCTTTGGGGTATGGCCGATTTCGGCACCGAACAGACGGAGACCTACGTGCTTTCCATGACATTCGATGTCAAAGGCAGGCGCAACCTTTCTCAGGGCGAACTGGGTATAGCCGCGCTCGATTCGCAGGGCAAATGGGTCAATGCGGTCGAGCTGAATATCGGCACAGGCGCCAAGAAGTTCGTCTATGGTCCCTATAAGGCTGGCTACGGGCTCGGGACCTACGGGATCGATGCCACCACCAGGCCGGTAACGGCCTGGGCGGTGGTTGACTACAACGCGGATTTCGCGGTCGCCGAGGGAGTCAAAAGGCCGGGGAAGAAGTAACGGCTGCGGCGTGGTGACATGAAAGTGTCGACAAGGGGCGGGGCGCGTTGATGCTCTGAGAACGGTCCCCGTCCCGAATCGATCCCGAAGTGATGAAGAAGGAGCGCTTGCCAAGCCCTGGAGGGGTGACAAAAGTCATTCCTCCAGGGCTTTTTTGTTTTGGGGTGATCCGCACCGGAGCGAGGGGCGGAATAGTAGATCCTTCGCTTGATTTTTGCCCGGCGCCGGTGCTATCACATAGACAATGTTTTCGTTTCGACCTGTTGGTTCGTCTTTCTCGAGTTGAGGCTGTTGCGCTTCTCTGCGTACGACTGAGAACGAGTCCCGGGTTCCTGCTGTCGATGCTCCCGTGCCGGCGCGCACGGACGTTTCCTTTTCGGACGAAGCAACCGGTTGATGGATCACCGGGAAAATGCCCAACCATCCCCCCCCGATCAGGGTTTCCGGGCATTTTCCGTCGTCCGCTTTGGCGGAATGACGCCAGACAAAAGGAGACTATCCATGAACGGAATGCGATGCGGAATCAACCCGGCCGTACGGCTGGTGTTGGCGGCGATGGTATTGCTGCTGGCTTTCGGGACCTATTCTTACGCGCAGGGGAATCGTTACAAGACCGACCAGGCGTGGTCGTTCGGGGTCATGGCGGACACCCAGTGGACGCTGGGTGTTCCGGGGGCCGAAGTCGACCCGGAGGGGACCAACCCCTTCACCATGAGCGATTCCATTGCCAGACAGATCCGGGAACGGTTCGTCATGCACGGCGTGAGGTTCGCCTTCCAGCTGGGCGACATGTCCAACTGGGCCGGGGACGACGCGCACCGGTACCAGGGGGAAGCGGCGCAGATGCTCTACGATGCCGGGATTGGCTTTTTCCCGATCCGGGGCAACCACGAGGAGTACGGGTTCTGGTTCGGCCTGGATGCCGATTTCGACTGCAACACCCCGGCCTTCCTCGAGGCCTTTCCCCAGACGCGCGGGTTGTCTCACACCTTCGGGGCGACGAATTTCAGCAGCCCCGAGGAACTGATCCCGTTCGATTATACGGGAGCCTACGGTTCGTCCTCCCGGGTCTACGCCCCGAACGACGACCTCGAGGGGCTGAGCTATTCCTTTGATTACGGGACGGCCGGCGGCAACGCGCGCTTCGTCCTGCTCGATACCAACACCCTGCGCTACGAATTCGTCGACCTCAACGGCAACGGGCAGGTCGACGGCAACGAGGTGTTCGGCATCAACTATGTTTCGGGCCAGCAGCAGAACTGGATTTCCGCGCGGCTCGACAAGGCCACGCGCGGAACGACCCACGCCTTCGTCATGTCCCACCGGGGGATCATGGGGGCCAACCACAGCGACGGCATCTTCGGCAGTTCCTGGACCTCCAAGTCCTGGGCCCAGCGACCGTTCTACGAGAGCCTGTGGCTGAACGACGTCAAGCATTACGTCAGCGGCCACGACCACCTCTACCAGCGCTCGATCGTGAAGGGCTACGATTTCGACTCCACCCCCTACCAGGTCACCCAGATCATCTCCTCGGCCGCCAGCACGAAGTTTTACCTGCCCCGGTGGTCGTCGACGGAGAGCAACAACGTCAACAAGCGGGCGCGGGAGCAGGTGCTCTCGCAGGAGTTCGACAACGTCGGCTACTACATCTACACCGTCGACGGCCCGCGGGTGACGGTCGACTACTATTCCGACGGCATGGGCAATCTCGGGTCGGACTACTGTTATCCCTATGGAGTGGAAGGAGACGGGGATTGTGCCACGGCGCCCGGGGTGGACGATGCTGGCAACCCGGTCGGGCCCGGGGAGCCGGGGACGCTGGTGACGCCGAGATTCCACTTCGTGCGGAAGGAGAGCTACGGCTACAGCCTCAACGGGGAGGAATTCGTCATCGGCAAGGGCGAGCCCTACACGGCGGTTTCCGGGGAATTCGGGGGTACGACGGCCGCGATCCTGGACGGGATCAACGGCAGTACGGCGGTCGCTCCTTTGGATCGGCCGCTGTCTAAGGCCGTCAACACCGGGTGGACGCCCAAACCGGCCGGCGGGAAAAAGATCCTGAGCGACATCTTCAGCCTCTGGGGGATGGAACAGATGGGGGCGGAGACGCCCGATGTGTATGTGCTGGAGATGAGCTACGTCGACCGCCGGGAGAAGGGGAAGGGCAGGAAGCTGGGGAACGCCGGGTACCGGCTGTGCGGCCTGGACGGCAACGGCCACTGGGTCAACGCCGTCAACCTGAACGTGGGGCAGGCCGACTCCCGTGACCGCAAGTTCGTCAAGGGTCCGTGGATGCCCGGCTACAAGCTGGGGACCTACGGCATCGATATGGCCAAGGGGACGGTCTGGGCCGTCATCAACTACGACGGGGATTTCGCCGCGGTGCAGTAGCGCGGGGATCCCGGCGGGGGGGCCTGAACCGGGGACGGTCCGGACCCCTTCGGCGTTTCACCGCTGCCAGACGTAAGCGCCGAACCCCATGCGGGGGAGGAAGCCGAGCCGGCGGTACCAGTCGAAAGCGCGGGTGTTGCGCTCGGTGACGGTCAGGCTGACCGACTGGAAGCCGACGGCGTGCAGCCGGCCCAGGGTGCGGGCCATCAGGGCGTTGCCCAGACCCTCCCCCTGGTGCGCGGGGTGGATGGCGATCTGGGGGATCATCGCGCGGCGGGCGGAGATGCGGCTGCAGACGATGTAGCCGCAGGGGGAGCCCGCGGTGTCGAGGGCCATGAAGGAGGCCTCGGGCATGAAGATGCCGCAGCCGGGGTTGCCGACCAGGCTCCGCACGTACGCTTCGCACCCCGCCCGGGTGCCGTAATCGGCGCAGATTTCCGCGTCGGTCTGTTCCCGGTAGGCCGCGAGCGTCGTCTCCCCGGCGCCTTCCAGGCGGGAGGGGTCCCAGGGAAGGAGATTTCGGGGCGACGGCGCGTGGTTTTCATCGCCCGGGGCGAGCGGGCGTTCGAGATACTGGCGCGGGTAGTGGCGGAAATCGCGGCGGATGAACTCCTCGGCGGGGTCGCGCCGGTGGAAGGGCATGATCTGGGCTTCCACGCGCCCGATGGCGGGGGACTCTTTCAGGCCGTCCACGGTGAGGGCGAGGAGCCGGTCGAGCGGCTCCGACGGCGGGAGGGCCCTGGAGGGGTAGAGGGCGCCGATGACGCCCTTGGAACGGGTGACGAGAAAATAGCTGTAGGCGACAGCCCGGTGTGCGCCGTCCAGGGCGGCGTAGCCGGGCAGAAGTCTGCGCCGGGCGAGCGAAACCAGGATCTGCCGGATCGGGGCGTAGTCCCACCGGAGCTCGGCGAGCCAGGCCGCTTCCTCCTCCTCGAAGAGCGGCAGGAGGCTCTCGGGGTCGATGCGGCTGATGGGGACGACGCGGAGACCGGCCATGCTCAGGATCGCGCCTGGATCCGCTGCTGTTTTTGGGCGATTTCGGCGAGGACGCCCGAGTGCTGGGAGCGCATGAGCGCGCGGATCGGTTCGGGGTCTCCCGCGAGGCGCATTTCCGGGGGGATCGCCGCCTTCCGGGAAAAGAGGATGCGCCCCTTGCTGAACACCTGGGTCGCGATATGGGCTTCGGGCAGGTCCAGGCACTCGGTCTGCACGTGAAGCGGCGTGCCCAGAAAATCGAGGTTGTCGTTCAGGCCGGTGACCTTGAGCTGCGGCGCGGCCGGTTTCTCTTCGTTGGTCTGCATGCGGAAACGCTCCCGTCTATCGAGCCGCCTGTCTTATCGACGCATCCGGTCCGGACCATTACGCGCCGGGCCGCGACCGGCGTCATCATACCGCAAAACGGCCCGCCGGGGATACCCGTCCGCCCGGACCGATGCTGCCGATTGACAGCGCAGCCGGCCGATGCTAGGCTTGAGCACGAAAAGAAAGGGTTTAGGAATATGCAAAAATCGATGGATGAGGGCGGGGCGGAACAACCGTCCGACAGGATTCTGATCGCCGACGACGAGGACGTGTTCCTCGAGCCGACCTCCCTCTTCTTCCGTAACCACGGGTACGTGTGCGACTGCGTGCGCACGTCCGAGGAGGCGGCGCGGGCGCTTGCCGAGACGCCCTACGACCTGCTCGTGATCGACATCAACATGCCCGGGAACACCCACCTGGAATTTCTGCGCGACCGGCCGCAGGTCAGCGATTTCCTCCCCGTCATCGTCGTCACCGGGAACCCCACCCTGCACACGGCGGTGGAATCGCTGCGGCTGGCGGTGACGGATTACCGGCAAAAGCCGCTCGATCTCCCCGAATTTCTGGAAACCGCCCGCACCGCCATCGAAAAGGCCCGCGTGGTCCGCGTCATGCGCAGCGCACGCCAGGGTTTCGGTTCGTGGCTCGAGCGGGTGAACCAGATGGAGTCGGCGCTGATGAGCGCCGATGCCGGGGCACGGGGCGGAGGCGTCCACCGCGGCGATCTCAACTGGTACCTGGGGGAGGCGGTAGAGGGCTTTGCCAGCCTTTCCCTGAGCCTGGTCGGCGCCATCAGCACCCTCAACCGGGGGGTTCCCGGGGGGCAGGCCGACGTCTGCCGCCTGATGAACTGCCGCCGGCTGGCGGCCTACGAGGCGGCGGTCCAGGAAACGGTCGACGTGCTCGTCAAGACGAAGAACTCCTTCAAGTCCAAGGATCTCGCCGATATCCGGAAAAAGCTGGAACTGCTGCTGAAAAGCGGCGCCGACAGCGCCTAGGGAGTCGCGGCCGGAAGGGAGAGGCGCAGGCACCGACCGGCTTCCCCGGGCTCTGAGGTCAACCTCCCCCCGCATTGCTCCACGATCCCGCCCAGGTCCGGACCCGGGAAGACCCCCGGTTCCGGGGTTCCGGAGAGGGTGGCCAGCAACAAGACCTCCCCCCCCGCGGCGGGGAACGTTTCCAGGGAGAGGGAACCCTGCTCCCCGCACAGCTCCGAGGCGTCGACGGCCAGGCCGAGGACGGCCTGGCGGAGAAGGAAGGTGTCGGCGTTCACACCGGTCGGGCCCGCCCCCGGCGTGAAGGAAAACCGGGTGTCGGGTTCGAACAGGAGGCGCAGGTATTTTTCCAGGTCCCGGAGGAGGCCGTTGAGGTCGAAGGTTTCCGGCCGCCCGGCGCCGCGGGGGCTGAACGCCTGGAGGATGCGCGTCAGCGCGGCGATGCGCCGGCCCGCTTTTTCGACCTCCTCCATGCAGAGTCTCGCCTCCTCCCCGCCGGGGTCCCCCAGCGCCATCTGGCTGTAGCCCAGGATACCGGAAAGGAGGTTGTTGATGTCGTGGGCGACGGCGGGCGCGATTCTCCCCAGGGCCTGCCGGCGGCGAAGATCCCTTTCCCGGTCCGGTGAGGTCATGCGCGTTTACGCGCCCGCGGGCCGGGGGTCCGGGAACCGCCACGGGTGCAGGACGGTCGATTCCAGGAAGCGCCACACGTAGCGCGGCCGGAGATGGTAGGACACATAGGCGAATTCCCTGAGCCGGTGCAGGTCCTCCGTCCCGATGGAGGGATGGCGGAAGACGTTGGTCCACCCGTTGAAGCATTCCCAGTCTTTTTCGAAGATATCGCCCTTGACGTTTTCGTAGAAGGCGGTGCCGGGGTAGGGGGTGGTGACCGTGAACTGGATGGCGAAGGTGTTCAGCTTCTTGGCGTAGCGGATCGTGTCCCGGATCCCCTCCTCGGTGTCGGTGGGGAGGCCGAAGGTGTAATTGGCGATGACGCGGATCCCCAGCCGGTGGCAGCAATCGATGACACGCTCCTGCTGCTCGCGCGCGATGGCTTTGCGGTGGTTGGCCCGCAGGGTGTCCGGGTCGGAGGACTCCACGCCCACTTCGACGCTGCGCAGCCCCGAGCGATAGAGGAGCTTGATGAGCTCGGGGTCCAGTTTGTCGGTGCGCGCCTCCATCCCCCATCGGATGTCGAGGTTGTGCCGGAGGAGCAGATCGGCGAACTGCTGCGCCCGGCTGCGGCTGAAGGTCATGTTGGGGTCGCGGAAGGCGATGCCGTGGATGCCGTATTTCCGGTGCAGGTAGTCGATTTCGTCGACGATGCCTTCGGGGGTGCGGACGCGGTATTTCGAGTTGACCCGGTAGGGGCAGTAGTTGCAGGTATAAGGGCATCCCCGGCTCCCGAGCATGGGGAGGGTGATGCCCCTGCCCGTGACGATCTGGTACCGGAAGCGCCGGATGTCGAACTGGTCCCAGCGCGGAAACGGCAGGGTGTCCAGATCCCCGACAAAGCCGGCGTCCACGACGCCCGAGGGGATCTCCCCGCGCCCGAGGGCGGGTGCCAGGTTTTCGATCTCACCCCGGACGATGAAGTCGGCGCTGTCGGCGTAAAAATCGGGCACGGCCGAGGCGAAGGTCCCGAAATAGCCGACGCGCGCGCCGAAACGGCTCCTGGCCAGCTGCCCGAGTTCGCGTTCGAAATTGCAGTCGACGATCGAGGAGGAGACGAGGTAGAGGTCGGCCGGGACGAGCTGGTCCGCACGGCGGACATCGAGGATGCGGACCGAGGCTCCCCCGGCGGTCAGCATCGAGTCCAGGTAGGCCAGGGTGATGTTGGGGATCGCGGCGATCCGGCGCTTGGCGATCTCCAGCAGCCGGGCGAAGGGGGAATTCCCCACGGTGAATACGGTCCCGAACCCCCCGGCGACGTCCTTGAGGGTGCAATTGCGGTGTCTGCTGGCGCTGAGAACGACGATGTTCACGGATATTCCTGTCTTTGAAATGCCCGAAGGGAACCCCCCTGCCGGAAAACGGGCAATTATAGCAACTGCGTGCACAGATGCCAATGATCCTTGCGGAAATTATTGTGCCGGGTCCCCGCCGGGAAAAGAACGGCTGCAAGCGGGCGGGTGACGAGGCATAATGGGGCATATGAGCAGCAGGGAACTGATAGCGCTGGGCACCAGCAGCCAGGTCCCCACGCGGGAGAGAAGCCATAACGCCTACCTCGTCCGCTGGGAGGGTTCGGGCATTCTCTTCGACCCGGGGGAAGGGGCCCAGCGCCAGATGACGCTGGCGGGGGTGCCGGCCGGGGTCGTCGGCGCCATCTGCATTTCCCACTTCCACGGGGACCATTGCCTGGGGCTCCCGGGGATCGTGCAGCGGTTGTCGCTGGAATCCTGCCGCCACCCGGTGCACCTCTTCTACCCGGAGAGCGGGCAGGCGTACGTGGACGCGCTGTGCCGTGCCGCGATCTACAAATCCTCGGTGGAACTGGTGCCGCATCCCATCGCGCCGCGGCCGGGGGAAACGGCCGAGGTCTGGCGCACCGGGGGGTGGTCGCTGCGGGCGGGGGAACTCGACCATTCCGTTCCCGCCCTGGGCTTCCGGATCGAGGAGCCGGAGGGGCGGCGCTTCCTGCCCGAAAGATTGGCGGCGGCGGGAGTGAGCGGGCCGATGGTGGGGGAACTCGAGCGCCGGGGGAGCGTGCGGACGCCGGGCGGCACCGTCCGCATCGAGGAGGTGAGCGCTCCCCGGCCCGGCAACGTTTTCGCCTTCGTCATGGACACGCGCCCCTGCCGGGTGGCACTGGAATTGGCCCGGGGGGCGGACCTGCTGCTCATGGAGGCCACCTTTCTCTCCGCCGACGGGGAGCTGGCGGCCCGGTACGGGCATGCGACGGCGGCGGATGCGGCGCGGACGGCGAGGGATGCCGGGGCGGGGCGGCTGGCCCTGGGGCATTTCTCCCAGCGTTACCCCGATACGCGGGCCCACCTGGAGGAGGCCCGGAGCGTCTTCCCCGAGGTGACGGCGCTCGCCGACCTGGACCGGATCCCGATTCCGCGCCCCGTTCGCGCGGGGGGGCCGCTAAAAGCATTTGAGTTTGAGCGGCCGGTCTGGTAGCTTAAATTTTCAGGCCTCGAATGCCCGAACTTGAGGAAACAGCGCGTTTGACAATGAACGAAGACAGCACATTTGAAACGGAAACCCGGGCAGGGGTTCACGATTTCAAATTGGCGTTCGAAATCAAGTCCTGGCTCCGCGATATTCTCGTCGCTTTCGCCATATCGATTTTCATCGTGGTTTTTGTCATCCAGCCGGTCAAGGTCGAGGGGACGAGTATGCAGCCCCGGCTGGCGGACCAGGAGCGGATCTTTGTAAACCGTTTTATCTATCAGTTCGCGGACATAGCCAGGGGGGACGTGGTCGTCTTCTCCTACCCGCGCGATCACTCCAAGAGCTTCATCAAGAGGGTGGTGGGAGTCCCGGGGGACGAAATCGAGATCCGGGACGGCGCCGTGGTCGTGAACGGGGATCGGGTTGACGAGCCATATATCAAGCCCGAATATATGGATACCCGGTCCTTTCCCAAGGTGGTGGTCCCCGAAGGCCAGTACTTCGTCCTGGGAGATCACCGCAACTCCAGTAATGACAGTCGTAATTGGGGTTTCGTGGCCGAGGGGCTGATCTACGGCAAAGCGTTTTTCAGCTATTGGCCCGTTGCCCGAGCCGGAATGGTGCACTAGGCCCAGGCCTGTGTGTCCCGGTTCACATCCATCCATACGGGTACCCTGACCATGAAGGCGATTCTAGCACTGGAAGACGGAAGAGTGTTCAGCGGGCGTGCGTTCGGTGCGGCGGGGGGCGCCGGCGGCGAGGTGGTTTTCAATACCTCCATGGCGGGCTACCAGGAAATCCTCACCGACCCCTCCTATGCCGGGCAGATCGTGGTGATGACCTGCCCCCACATCGGCAATTACGGCGCCAACGGGGAGGACGCCGAATCGGACCGGCCCCATGCGGCGGGGTTCGTCGCGCGCGAATTCAGCGCGCTGGCTTCCAACTGGCGTTCGGAGGAGGCGCTCGGCGCCTACCTCGAGCGGCACGGGATCGTGGCGATCTCCGAAGTCGACACCCGGGCGCTGGTGCGCCACATCCGCGAGCGGGGCGCCCTGCGCGGGGTGATCGGCGGGGAAGGGGACGACCCGGAGGACCTGGTCCGGCGGTCCCGATCCATCCCCGACATGCTGGGGCGGGACCTGGCCTCCGCGGTCAGCTGCCCGCGGCCCTATGAAGTCGGGGCCGTGGCCCCCCGGCCGGAGCCGCTCCGCGTCGTCGCCTACGATTACGGCATCAAGCGGAATATCCTGCACCGCCTCGCCGCCGCGGGATGCAGCCTGACGGTGGTCCCGGCCTCCACGCCGGCCGAAGAGGTGCTTGCCCTCGGGCCGGACGGGGTCTTCCTGTCCAACGGCCCCGGGGACCCCGAACCGCTCGGTTACGCGGTCGACAACATCCGCCGGCTGCTCGGCCGGACCCCCGTGTTCGGCATCTGCCTGGGGCACCAGTTGATGGGGCTCGCCTTCGGCGGCAGGACCTACAAGCTCAAGTTCGGCCACCGGGGGGGGAACCAGCCGGTGAGGAACCTGTCCGACGGGCGGGTGGAGATCACCGCGCAGAACCACGGTTTCGCGGTGGACCCCGATTCCCTGGACGCGGGGCAGGTGGAACTGACGCACATGAACCTGAACGATCAGACGCTGGAGGGGATCCGCCACCGTGCCGTTCCCGCCTTTTCGGTGCAGTACCATCCCGAGGCTTCGCCCGGGCCTCACGACTCCCACTATCTTTTCGAGGAATTCCGGCGCCTGATGCTGGAATTCCGGAAGGCCCCATGCCCAAGCGAACCGACATCCACAAAATCCTGATCATCGGGTCCGGACCCATCGTCATCGGCCAGGCCTGCGAATTCGACTATTCGGGGACCCAGGCCTGCAAGGCCCTCCGGCAGGAGGGGTTCGAAGTCGTCCTGGTGAATTCCAACCCGGCGACCATCATGACCGACCCCGACCTGGCGGACCGGACCTACGTGGAGCCGCTGACGGTGGAGGCCGTCGGCGCCATCATCGCGCGGGAACGGCCCGACGCCCTGCTCCCCACCGTCGGGGGGCAGACGGCGCTCAACGTGTCCGTGGAACTGGCCCGGTCCGGGGTCCTGGAGCGTTACGGCGTGGAGATGATCGGCGCCCAGCTCGGCGCGGTGGAAGTGGCGGAGGACCGGCAGAGGTTCAAGGACGCGATGACCGAAATCGGCCTCCAGTCCGCCCGTTCCCGCGTAGTGAAGAGCATGGCCGAGGCCATGGAATACCTCCCGGAAAACGGCCTGCCCGCCATCATCCGCCCCAGTTTCACCCTCGGGGGATCGGGGAGCGGGACGGCGTTCAACGCCGAGGAGTACGAAGCCATCATCGCCCGGGGGCTGGATATCTCCCCCGTGCACGAGGTGCTGGTCGAACAGTCGCTGATCGGGTGGAAGGAATACGAACTGGAGGTCATGCGCGACCTGGCCGACAACGTCGTGATCATCTGCTCCATCGAGAACTTCGACCCCATGGGGGTGCACACGGGCGATTCCATCACCGTGGCGCCGGCGCAGACCCTTTCCGACAAGGAGTACCAGCGTCTGCGCGACGCGGCCATCCGGGTGATCCGCAGGGTGGGGGTGGAGACGGGGGGCTCCAACATCCAGTTCGCCGTCAACCCGGAAAACGGGGAGATGGTGGTGATCGAGATGAACCCGCGGGTCTCGCGCAGTTCGGCGCTGGCTTCCAAGGCGACGGGTTTCCCGATCGCGAAGATCGCCGCGCGGCTCGCCGTCGGGTATACGCTCGACGAGATCCCGAACGACATCACCAAAAAGACCCCCGCCTGTTTCGAGCCCACCATCGACTACGTCGTCGCCAAGATCCCCAAGTGGAATTTCGAGAAATTCAGGGAAGCGGACCCCACCCTGGGCACCCAGATGAAGTCGGTGGGGGAGGTGATGGCGATCGGGCGCACGTTCAAGGAGGCGCTGCTCAAGGGGGTGCGCTCGCTCGAAAGCGGGGGGACGCTCCTGTCGGAACGGCTGAGCCCCGAAATGCTCGACCACTGCCTGGTCACCCCGCGGCCGGAGCGGCTGGCCGCCATCCACCACGCGCTGCGCGCGGGGATGGGGGTGGAGGAACTCCACGCCAGGACGCACATCGATCCCTGGTTTCTCGGCCAGCTGCGGGAGATCGTCGAACTCGAGCGGCGGCTCGAGGGACATACGCTCCGGACCCTGCCGACCGACCTGATGATCGAATGCAAGCGCTCGGGCCTCTCCGACGCGGCGATCGCCGAACTGCTGGCTCCCGACGCCGCTTCGGGCGGCGCCCCCGCCGCTGTCGACGTGATGCGGCGGCGCCACGAGGCCGGCGTGCGCCCGGTCTTCAAGCGGG
>CAZWXG010000001.1:38651-56026 GCA_964637825.1 uncultured Acidobacteriota bacterium | reverse complement strand
GTCGACGTGATGCGGCGGCGCCACGAGGCCGGCGTGCGCCCGGTCTTCAAGCGGGTGGATACCTGCGCCGCGGAATTCGAGTCCTACACCCCCTATCTCTACTCCACCTACGAGAGCGAGTGCGAGGCCGCCCCCACCGACCGGAAGAAGATCATGGTGCTCGGCAGCGGGCCCAACCGGATCGGTCAGGGGCTGGAGTTCGACTACTGCTGCTGCCACGCGGCGTTCGCGCTCCATGAGGCGGGCTACGAGACGATCATGGTGAACTGCAACCCGGAAACGGTGTCCACCGACTACGACACCTCCGACCGCCTCTATTTCGAGCCGCTGACGTACGAGGACGTCATGGAGATCGTCGCCGTCGAGAAGCCGGCCGGGGTCATCGTCCAGTTCGGCGGGCAGACGCCGCTCAAACTCGCGCTGGCGCTCGAGCGGGCGGGGGTCCCCGTCATCGGCACCTCGCCGGAGAACATCGATCTGGCCGAGGACCGCGGCAGGTTCGGGCGCCTGCTCGCACAACTGGGGATCCCTCAGCCCGAAAACGGCACCGCGCGCAGTCCCGGGGAGGCGCGGGAGGTGGCCGCCCGGATCGGGTACCCGGTCCTGGTCCGCCCCTCCTACGTCCTCGGGGGGCGCGCCATGTCGATCGTCTACGACCGGGACTCGCTCGACGATTACATGACGAACGCGGTGGAGGCGTCGCCGGAACATCCGGTGCTGATCGACCGGTTTCTGGAGAACGCGTTCGAATACGATGTCGACGCCCTCTGCGACGGCCGGGAGGTGATCGTCGCGGCGGTGATGGAGCATATCGAGGCCGCGGGCATTCACAGCGGTGACAGCACCTCGGTGCTCCCCCCCATCATGATCGACCCGGGGATGCTCGAGCGGATGAAGACCTTCACCCGGCAACTCGGGAAGGCGCTCGGCGTGATCGGCCTGATGAACATCCAGTTCGCGACCCAGAAGGACGACGTCTACGTGCTGGAGGTGAACCCGCGCGCCTCGCGCACCGTCCCCTACGTCAGCAAGGCCACGGGCGTCCCGCTGGCCAAGATCGCCGCACGGGTCATGGCGGGGGAGACGCTCGGCGGCCTCGGAATCACCGAGGACCTCCGGGTGCGCCATTGCTTCGTGAAATCGCCCGTCTTCCCCTTCGGCAAGTTCCCGGGGGTCGATCCCATCCTCGGCCCCGAGATGAAATCGACCGGGGAGGTGATGGGCGTGGCCGAAAGCTTCGGCAGCGCCTTCGCCAAGGCCCAGCTGGCTGCCGGCCTCCGCCTCCCCAAAAGCGGGAGGGTGTTTCTGAGCGTCAACGACGAGGACAAGGAGACGCTCCTGCCCATCGCGCGGGATCTCGCGGCGCTGGGGCTCGGGCTGGTGGCTACCGAAGGGACCCGCAGGTTCCTCGCCGCGCACGGCCTCGGGGCCGAGGGGGTGTTCAAGGTGGAGGAGGGGCGGCCGAACGTGGACGACCTGATCAAGAGCCGCAAGATCGACCTCATCATCAACACGCCGCTGGGGCGGAGGTCGCACCTGGATGACAAGGTGATCCGGCGTGCGGCCCTGCAGCACGGGGTCCCCTGCATCACCACCCTGAGCGGGGCGGCGGCGGCGGGGAGCGCCATTCGCGCCCTTCAGAACGAGGAGCTGACGGTCCGCAGCCTGCAGGAATACCATAGCCGGGGCTGAATCCCCGGTCACTCCCGTCGCGGCGGATCAGGGGGTCTTCTTTTTCCCGGGCAGGTCGAGGGTGGGGAACAGGTCGAAGACCTGGTTCTTGTCGTCGATGAGCTTGATCCCCTCGGCGTGGAGGCGCACGAAATGGGTGCAGTACTTGCGGTTTTCCCCCCCGAGGCACGATTCCGAGCAGAAGAGATCGGTGTCGGTGCAGTTGGCACACTCGCCGAGCGAGAGGCAGACCTTGGGAACGGCGAGGCCGCAGCGGCGGCAGAGGGCGAAGAGTTCCGCGCTCTCCACGTAGCGGTCGCAACGGCGCGCCTTCTCGGGGAATTCGACCGGGCCGAGCAGGCGGCATCCCATGAAGAGATGGGGATGCGCTTCCCGGTCCGAGGCGATGTCGTCCAGGGGCTCGTCCACCCAATGGCGGCAATTTTTACAGTAAATCATGACCGTTGACGGGGCTCCGTTCCCCGGGGCCGTCTATTCCGGGCCGGAAGCCTGGGGGGAGGGGAGTCCGACCAGGGCCCGGAATCCCGGATGCGACTCCAGCGCCGAAAAGTCGGAATCGTTCCTGGCGTGAACCCGGCTGTCTTCATTGAGGGCCACCGCCCGGCGCAGCTTTTCGATCGCCCCCTCGGCTTCCCCCTTCATGACCAGCGAGGCAGCCATGGAGTAGTAGACGTAGTCCGCATCAGGGTGCTTTTCCAACGATTTGCGGAAATGTGTGATCGCCCTGTCGTAGTCGCCCTGGTTGTGCGCCATGATCCCGATGGCGTAGAGCTCGTCCGCGCTCGCCGGGGTCTTCTTCTGGCCCGCCTCCTCCCGGTCGCAGATCTGCAGGTAACTGCGCGCCCGCGCCAGGATCTCCAGTTCCGCGGGGTAGTGGGCCAGGAGCGCGTCGAATTCCGAGCGCGCCTTCCGGATTTCCTTCCTGAAGAGGAGTTCGATCCCTTTTTCCAATAGAGCCAGGGCCGCGGAGGTGTTTTTGGTCTGGCGCAGGAGCCTCGGGGGCTCGGGGGATTCGATCGGGGAGATGCCCGCGGGAGCGGGCCCCGGTCCGGCCGGCGGCGCGGCGGTCGTTCGTTTGCGCACCGGGATGACGGCACGCTTACCGCCCGCGGCGGATTTGGATGGTTTGCTTTTCGCCGCCGGGGCCTTGGTTTTCGGGGCAGAACTCCCCTTGGCGGGTTTGGAAGTCGTTTTCGGCTTCTCCTTCCCCGCGGCCCGGGCCGCCTCCCTGGTTTTCGGTTTTGCCTTCCCCTGCTGTGCCGCCGCCCTCGCCATCAATATCCCGCTACGTCCTAATAAATCATTAAATGTAAAATACTTAACTCGCCGGGGCCCATGTTCCCCAAATTTGACGTTATTATTAGGAAAATTCCGTCGATAAGTCAAGTGCAAGATACGAGCGGCCCCCCGGCGCGCGGGTCGGAGCCCGCGCCGGGACGTGCGCGGGCGATGGCGGGGGGGGTGGGCCACGGGCCTATGATCACCCTATGTGTTGATTATAAACATTTTATGTAAGCAGGGGAAACGTGAGTTCTCCCACTTTCGATCTGCATGAACTTGAGTTTCAGCGCATCCAGGCGATTCTGTCCAAAATGCAGCGGGAACTGCGGGCGGAACTGGTGTTGCTGATCAGCCGGAGCGGTCAGCCCATCGTCATATCCGGATCTACCGAAAACATTGATTGCACGGCGCTTTCCTCTCTGGCCGCGGCCAATCTCGCCGCTACCGACGGCCTGGCCAATATTGTCGGGGAACGGGAGTTCTCCGTTCTGGTCCATCAGGGAAGACAGCGCAGCCTGTTCATCTCGGACCTGATGAAGAGGTTTTCCCTGGTCCTGGTCTTCGATGCCACGGCTTCCTCCGGGCTGGTGCGGTACAAGTGCAAACACACGACCCTGCTGATCGAGGACGTGATCAGGGATTTTCAACGCAGAATCGAAAAGTCGGAGCCGGTCTCCTCCCTGCCTCAGTTCAGCGACGCGGAGCTGGAAGAACTCCTGGGCAGCTAATCCATTCCATGTAGCGTAAGGGATCAACGGTGACTTTCATAAATTATGTAGCACGGGAAATCAACTGCAAGATCGTCTATTACGGACCCGGGCTGGGGGGTAAAACCACCAACCTGCAGTATGTCTACCAGATCACCAGCGCCGAAAACAAAGGGAAGCTGATCTCGCTGGCCACCGAAACCGAGAGGACCCTGTTCTTCGATTTCCTCCCGATCGAATTCGGCCAGATTCGCGGGTTCCGCACCCGGTTCCATCTCTACACGGTGCCCGGCCAGGTCTTTTACGACAGCAGCCGCAAGCTCATCCTCAAGGGGGTGGACGGGGTGGTCTTCGTCGCCGATTCCCAGGAGGAGCGCATGGACGCCAACCTGGAGTCGATATCCAACCTTGCGGACAACCTCGGGGAGCAGGGGTTCGATCTCGCCAAGATCCCGTATGTCCTGCAGTTGAACAAACGCGATCTCCCCGGGGCCCTGCCGGTGGGGGAACTGCAGAGGCAGCTGCAGGTCAAGGGGGAGCCCTGCATCGAGGCGGTGGCGCCCCAGGGGATCGGGGTGCTTCCCACCCTCAAGGCGGTGGCGCGGCAGGTCCTGGTCGAACTGAGAAAAAGCGCTTGAGGCGCCGGCCGGCCCCTACCCGGCGAAGAACCGG
This sequence comes from uncultured Acidobacteriota bacterium, assembly GCA_964637825.1. Classification (GTDB taxonomy): domain Bacteria; phylum Acidobacteriota; class UBA6911; order UBA6911; family UBA6911; genus UBA6911. The sequence goes on along the minus strand of CAZWXG010000001.1, from coordinate 51,674 downwards.
CCCGTTTCCTCGATGAAGAGCGCCGGCCGGTCATGGTGCAGCCAGTGGCCGGCGTCCGCCACCCGGACCAGCCGGTGGTCGGCGATCGCCTCGAGCACCCCCGCCTTTTCCGGGTCCTCCGTAAAACTCTCCAAGCCATGAAACAGGAGCACCGGGCAGCGGATCTGGCTCCAGATCTCGCGCGCCTCCCCCATGTTGAAGGAGTACGGGGGGATGGCACGGATGAAATTGTCGAATTTCCAGCTCAGGGTCCCGTCGGGGTTCCAGTTCGACCCGAACCGCGTCAGGTGGCGCGCCATCTCGTCCGTGAGATAGGGGCTCTCCCGGTGCATCCGCTCGCTGGCGGCCCGGAGATCGGGGTAACGGTGCGGCGTCCGCCGCTCGCAGGCGCGCACGGCCTCGATCCAGTCCCGCATCCGCTCCCAGGCCGGGCGGGGGAGTGCCAGGGCCGGCGGCGGGACGACCCCCTCGATGGCCACCACCCGGCAGACCCGGTCGGGGAAGAGGCCGGCGTACTGCAGCACGATGGCGGCCCCCAGGGAATGTCCGATCAGGTGGACGGTACGGCCTCCGACGATATCGACCAGGGTGGCGAGATCGAGGAGGTATTCGGCGAAGCTGTAGACCGCCCCGGGGGCCCAGCTGCTGTCCCCGTGCCCGCGCAGGTCGGGGGCGATGATCCGGTAGTCCGGGGCGAAGGCCTCGGCGATCCGGTCCCAGCTGCGGGCGTGGTCCATCCCCCCGTGGATCAGGATCAGGCACGGCATACCCTCGTCCCCCCAGTCCCAGAAATGGAGTTTGAGCCGGTGGGAGTAATAAAACTGGGAAATCGGTTCCTTGGGCATGGCGGCTCCCTCGTGAAAGCTTCGGTTCCGGCCCTCAGCGCGCCGCGGCGCGGCGCAGCCGGTCCATCAGCGCCCGTCCCAACCCCGTTTCCGGGAAGGGGCGGGCGAGGATGCGGTCCAGGGCCATCGCGTCCAGCCGGCGCAGCGCGCCGAAAAAGCGCGCCGCACCCTCCCCGAGGTCTCCCGTCGGGGAGAGGATCTCGACGGCGGCGTACCCGCGGGCGTCTTCCGGGCCGAGGCTGAGCAGCCCCGCCCTCTCCCCCGCGGCGGGCCCCCCGGCATCGGTGATTTCGAGCGGCGTGCGGGTGGCGTAGTGCCGCTTCATCTGGCCCGGGGCCTGGGGCCTCGCGCCCGGGTCGGTCGCGATCTCCACCGGCCCCAGGAGGGCGGTCAGCGCCTCCAGGGTGACCCCCCCGGCCCTGAGCAGCGCGGGAACCGCCCCGTCGAGCGACAGGATGGTCGATTCCACCCCCACCGAGGAGGGACCGCCGTCGAGAATGAGGTCGACGGCGCCGTCCAGCTGCGCGGCGACATGGGAGGCTTCGGTCGGGCTGACGTAGCCGAAGGGGTTGGCGCTGGGCGCGGCGATGGCCCGGCCGGCCGCGCGGATCAGGGCCAGGGCGGCGGGGTGGGACGGAACGCGCAGCGCCACCGTCTCCAGGCCGGCCGTGACGATGTCGGGGACCCCGGGCGCTTTCGCCACGACCAGGGTCAGCGGGCCGGGCCAGAAGCGCTGCATCAGGCCGCGCGCCAGGTCGGGAAAGACCCCGTACCGGGCCGCCTCCGCGGCTCCGGCGACATGGACGATCAGGGGATCGAGCCTCGGCCGCCCCTTCACTGCGAAGATGCGGGCCACGGCCAGCGGATCGAGGGCGTCGGCGCCCAACCCGTAGACCGTTTCGGTCGGGAAGGCCACCAGGCCTCCCCGGCGGATGATCCGGGCCGCTTCCCGGATCGCATCCGGGTCCGAAGCATCGGCGATGCGTGTGGACACCCTGTCCCTCCGTCCCTGAGGCTTAGTTTCCCCCGGCCCCCCGCCCCTCGAGGAAGGCCTTGCCATTGATCTCGTGAAGCCGGGCCGGCAGCAGTTCCCGGATCGCCTCCAGCCACCGGTCCGTCCCGAGATCCGCGAAGAGGGTGGACAGGGCCCCGAGGAGCACCACGTTGGCCACCTGGATGTTGCCGAGCGTGCGGGCGATGGCGGCGCCCTCGACGAGGCGCGCGTTTCCCCCGAAACGCTTCCGGAAGGTCCCCGCGACGTCCGGGGGGTATTCCATCTTCCCGAGGCTCACCGCGGGCGGGAGGATCCGGTGGTTGTTCAGTACGATCCTGGCTTCGGGCCTCAGCCAGTCGATGTAGCGCAACCCCTCGAGCAGTTCGAAGGCGACCAGGATATCGACCTCCCCCTGCCGGATGAGGGGGGAGTACACGCGGGCGCCGAAGCGGAAATGGGTGGTGACGTCCCCCCCGCGCTGCGCCATTCCGTGCACCTCGGCCTTCTTGACGTCGTACCCCGCCCGGAGGAGGACCTGGCCCAGGAGGTTGCTGGCGAGGATGGTCCCCTGCCCCCCCACGCCGGAGAAGAACACATTCGTGGTGGCTTGACTTGTCGACAATCGGCGTACCCTCAGCTTTCCTTCGGAACGATGCTCTCGAACGCGCAGACTTGGCCGCAGACCCCGCAGCCGACGCACTGCTCGGCGTTGATGTGGGCCGTCCCCTTCCGCTTCAGTCCCTCCGCCGTCGTGCCCGGTTCCGACCGCCAGCTGATGGCGGGGCAGGCGACGTTGAGGCACGCGCGGCATCCGCGGCAGGCGTCCTGCCGCACCCGGTAGAGCGGGTGGAGGAAGCGCTCGCGCGGGCGCTCGCGGCGGAGCAGGATGCAGGGGCTGTTGCGGGTGATGATGACCGAGGCGTCGTCGCGCTCGAGCTCCTCGCCGAGGACCGCGAGCGTTTCCCCGATGTTGTAGGGATCGACGTGGCGCACGTGCCGGACCCCCACGGCGCGGGCTATTTCGGCGTAGTCGACCATCGGGGCTTCCTCCCCGCGGATGGTGCGGCCGGTCCCGGGGTGGTCCTGCTGCCCCGTCATCGCCGTGATCCGGTTGTCCAGGATGAGGGTGGTGGAATAGCCCCGGTTGTAGACCGCGTCCATGAGGGGGGCGATGCCGCCGTGCAGGAAGGTGGAGTCCCCCAGGACGGCGCACACCTTGCCGAGCCCCTCCTTGCCGAGGACCTTCCCCGCGCCGTAGGCCCCCCCCACGCTCGCCCCCATGCAGGTCGAGGCGTGCATGGCCGAAAGGGGGGGGGCGACGGAGAGGGTGTAGCACCCGATATCGCCGAAGACGAAGACCCCCAGCTTTTTCAGGGCGTAGAACAGGGGCCGGTGGCCGCACCCCGCGCAGAAATTGGGCGGACGGCCGGGGAGTTCCCCCGCCAGGGCGCGCGGTCGCGCCGCGCGGGACTTTCTTCCCGTGACCGCCTTCGCCAGGGAAGCCTCCAGGATCGCGGGGGTCAGCTCCCCGATCGACGGAATCAGGTCCTTTCCGTGGCGCACCTTGATTCCCATGGCCCGGATCTCGGTCTCCAGGAAGGGGTCCAGTTCCTCCACCACGATCACCTTTTTGACCTTGCGGCAGAACTCGGCGATCCGCTTCCGGGGCAGGGGCCAGACCATGCCCAGCTTCAGGAACGAATACCCGGGGAAGAGCTCCTTGGCGTAAAGGTAGGAAACGCCGGAGGCGATGATGCCGACCGAAAGATCCCCGAATTCGGTGACGTTGCCGGGGAACTCCTCCTCGGCGTAGGCTTCCAGTCTCTCCAGGCGCCGGTCGATCTCCACGCGCCGCAAGCGGGCGTAGGCGGGGACCATCACCTGTTTGGGCGCGTCGGCGCGGCTGAGCCCCTTCGGGAGCGTCGATTCGGTCCGCTCCCCGGTTTCCACCGGGGAGTCGCTGTGGGACACGCGGGTCTCGCTGCGCACCAGAACGGGGGTGTCGAAGCGTTCGCTCATGTCGAAGGCGGCCCGGGTGAAATCCCTGCATTCCTGGGAGTCGGCGGGCTCGAGCATCGGCAGCTTCCCGAACCGGGTCCAATGGCGGCTGTCCTGCTCGTTCTGGGAGCTGTGCTGCCCGGGGTCGTCCGCCACCACGACGACGAGCCCCCCCTTGACGCCGGTGTAGGCCATGGTCATCAGGGGGTCGGCGGCCACGTTCAGGCCCACATGCTTCATGGCGACCAGGGCCCGTCCCCCCGCCAGCGAGGCCCCGAACGCCACTTCCAGGGAGACCTTTTCGTTCGTCGACCATTCGGTGTAGATCTCCGGGTACCGGGCGAGCTCCGACATGATCTCGCTGCTCGGCGTCCCGGGATAGGCGCACCCGACCGTCACCCCCGCCTCCCAGGCGCCCCGGGCGATGGCTTCGTTCCCCTGAAGAATCCTTTTCATGCCTCTCTCCTTGGCCGGGCCGGTGTCCCCGGCCCGAGCGGATTTTAGCATATTCCCCCGGGGTCTGCAGCGTCATCCCCCCGCCCTGCGGGAAGAGAGGAAATGGATTGCCCTCGGACGGGGGTTGTGACACACTACGCCTCTAAATCAAAAATCATAATGGGAGCACGAGCCGTGAACAGACCATGGGTTCTTTGTCTTGCGCTGATTTTCTTGTTGCCGGCCGCCTGCCGCGACGGCAGAAAGGATGGCACCCCCGTGACAACGGAACATCCCGGGAACCTTCCCGTGAAAACGGACTCTTTCGGGAGCCTTCCCGACGGACGGGCCGTGACGAGATACACGCTCCAGAACCGCGCGGGCGTCATCGTCGAGGCCATCGACTACGGCGCGGTGATCACGCGGATCCTGGTGCCCGACCGGGAGGGGAAGATGGCGGACGTGGTGCTCGGCTACGATACCGTCGAGGGCTACGCGCGCGGCTCCTCCTATCTGGGCGCCGTCGTGGGACGCTACGGCAACCGCATCGGGGGGGGGCGCTTTACGCTCGACGGCACGATCGTCCGGCTCCCGGTCAACGACGGCCCGAATCACCTGCACGGCGGGAGGCGCGGTTTCGACCGGGCCCTCTGGGCAGGGGCGGTGGTCGAGGACCCGGACGGGCCGTCGATCGCGCTCCGGCTGGTCAGCCCGGACGGGGAGGAGGGGTACCCCGGCAGGGTGGAACTCACGGTCACCTACACCCTCACGGAGCGGAACGGACTGCGGGTCCGCTACGAGGGGACCACGGACCGGCCCACCGTTCTCAACCCCACGCAGCACTCCTACTTCAACCTCTCGGGGGATTTCACCCGGACCGTCCTGGGCCACCACCTCTCCATCGAGGCGGACGCAGTGACGGAGGTGGGCCCGGGGCTCATCCCGACCGGGAGGCTGCTGGACGTGGCCGGGACCCCCTTCGACTTCCGCTCGTCCACCGAGATCGGCGCCCGCATCGGGGAGCCGGACCGGCAGCTGGCGCTGGGGGGCGGATACGATCACAACTGGGCATTGAGGGGAAAACGCGGGGAAGTCCGCCGCGTGGCGGAACTCTACGAACCGGGGAGCGGGCGGGTGATGACGGTGGACACGGACCAGCCCGGGATCCAGTTCTACAGCGGCAATTTCCTGGACGGGAGCCAGACGGGGAAGGGGGGCGTCGCCTACGGCGCCCGGACGGGGCTGTGCCTGGAAACGCAGGCCTATCCCGACACGCCCAACCAGCCGCACTTTCCGCAGGCGACGCTGCGGCCCGGCGAGACCTATCGTCACGAAACCATCTATCAATTTTCAACCAGGTGACACGCGGAGGAGACTCGGCATGACGGTGCTGCATCCTATCGACTGGCTGGTGATCATTGGCTATTTCGCCCTGATCGCGGGGATCGTGGTCTGGGTCGCCAAGAAGCAGAACAAGACATCCGACGGCTATTTCCTGGCCGGCAGGGAACTGGGCTGGTTCATCATCGGGGCTTCGATCTTCGCCTCGAACATCGGGTCGGAACACCTGGTGGGGCTGGCCGCCTCGGGGACCACCGACGGGGTCGCCATGGCCCATTACGAGCTGCACGCCTGGTGCCTGCTGGTGCTCGGCTGGATCATGGTCCCCTTCTACATGCGCTCGCGCGTCTTCACCATGCCCGAATTCCTGGAGCGCCGCTTCTCCCCCGCCGCCCGCACGGTCCTGTCGGTCATCTCGCTGGTCGCCTACGTCCTGACCAAGATCGCCGTCGGGATTTTCGCCGGCGGCATCGTCTTTTCCGTGCTCCTGCCCGAGGTCAACCTGTGGGGGCTGGACAGCTTCTGGATCGGTTCCTTCCTGGTGGTCGTGATCACGGGGCTGTACACCATCGTCGGGGGGATGAGGGCGGTGGCCTACACCGAGGCGGTGCAGACCATCGTGCTGGTCATCGGTTCCGCCCTGGTCACCTTTTTCGGGCTGCAGGCGCTGGGGGGCTGGTCGGAGCTGCGGGCCATCGTCCCGAGCGACATGTTCAACCTCTGGAAACCCCTGGTCCCGGACGGGCTCGAGGGGACCTGGGCGCCGGTCAGCAACGCGCGCCAGATGGCGTGGTATTTCAACGACAACTACCCCTGGCTGGGGATGCTGGTCTGCGCGCCCGTGATCGGCCTCTGGTACTGGTGTACCGACCAGTACATCGTCCAGCGCGTTCTGACGGCGCGCAGCGAGACCCAGGCGCGGCGCGGCACCATCGCCGCCGCCTTCTTCAAGCTCCTCCCGGTCTTCATCTTCATCATCCCGGGCATCATCTGCTACGCCCTGGCCATTTCCGGGCGGATGCCCCAGTTCCAGGGCCTGCTGATCGGGCCCGACGGCGCCGTCATCCGGGACAACGCCCAGCAGGCGTTTCCGCTGATGGTGGCCACGGTCCTGCCGGTCGGGGTCCGCGGCATCGTCGTGGCCGGCCTGCTCGCCGCCCTGATGAGTTCCCTGGCCGGGGCCTTCAACGCCAGCGCCACCCTCTTCACGATCGATTTCTACGGGCGGCTGCGCCGCGGCGTGTCCCAGGAGAGACTGGTGTGGGTGGGGCGGCTGGCCACCGGGGTCATGGTCCTGATCGGCGTCCTCTGGATCCCGGTGATCCGGGGGGGGCGCGGCCTGTACGACTACCTGCAGGGGGTCCAGTCCTACCTGGCCCCGCCGATCTTCGTCGTTTTCTTCCTCGGCGTGTTCTACAAGCGGCTGAACTCCACCGGGTGCCTCTGGGCCCTCGTCTCCGGCTTCGTGCTGGGGATCGTGCGCCTGGCCATCGACACCCCGGTGAAGATGATCCCGGGGTTCCAGTACCCGGAAGGGTCGCTGTTCTGGATCATCAACCACATCTTCTTCCAGTACTACAGCATGATCATCCTCGTCGTGTCGGCCGTGGTGATGATCGTCGCCAGCCACCTGACGGCGGCGCCCGACTACGCCAGGATCGGCGGTCTGACCTACGCGACGCGGACGGAGGAGCACAAGCGGGTGACGCGCGCGAGCTGGAACGGCGTGGACGTGGTTCTTTCGGCGCTGGTCCTGGTCCTGATCCTGGCCGCCTACCTCTATTTCGTGGGATAGGGGGGGGACGGCCATGGCTCGCTACACGATCGGGCTCGATTTCGGCACCAACTCCTGCCGGGCCCTGCTGGTCGACGCGGGGTCCGGCAGGGAGCTGGCCACCCGGGTCTTCGCCTACCCTTCGGGATCGGACGGCGTCTGGCTGGACCCGGCCGAACCGAACCTGGCGCGCCAGGACCCCGCCGATTACGTCCTGGGGATCGAAGAGGCCGTCGTCGGGGTCCTCCGCGCGGGGCGCGCGGCCGACCCCGATTTCCGCCCGGAGGACGTGATCGGCATCGGCGTCGATACCACCGGCAGCAGCCCGATGCCGGTGGACGGCGCGGGGCAGGCGCTCTGTTTCGATGAGAGGTTCCGCGGAAACCCGGACGCCATGGTATGGCTCTGGAAGGACCACACCTCCTATGCGGAAGCGGCGGAGATCACGCGCCTGGCCGCCGCGACGCGGCCCCGATTTTTGTCCAAGATCGGCGGGGTCTACTCGTCGGAGTGGTGGTGGAGCAAGATCCTCCGCTGCCGCAACGTCGCGCGGGAGGTGTTCGACGCCGCGTCGAGCTGGGTCGAGATCTGCGACTGGATCCCGGCGGTGCTGACGGGCAACCTGGAACCGACGTCGATCCGGCGCGGCGTCTGCGCCGCCGGGCACAAGGCGATGTTTCACCCGTCGTGGGGAGGGCTGCCCGACCGGGAATTCCTCGACGCCCTCGCTCCCGGCCTCGGTGCGCTGCGGGAGCGCCTCTACTCCGAGACGGCGACGGCGGGGCGGCGGGCCGGCACGCTGTCGGAGGATTGGGCGCGCCGGCTGGGGCTTTCCCCCTCGACCGCCGTCTCCGTGGGGGCCTTCGACGCCCACATGGGCGCGGTCGGCGCCGGCATCGCCCCCGGAACCCTGGTGAAGATCGTCGGCACCAGCACCTGCGACATCATGATCCACCCCGCCGGGGAGCCCCTGGGCGACATCCCGGGGGTTTGCGGCATCGTCGACGGGTCCGTGATGGAGGGCTATTACGGCATCGAGGCCGGACAGTCGGCCGTCGGGGACCTCTTTCTATGGTGCGTCAACCAGCTGGCGCCGGAGGCCTATGGCGGCACGCCGGAGGAGCGCTTCGAGAGCCTCGGGCGGGCGGCGGCGCAGCTGCGGGCCGGGGAGAGCGGGCTGCTGGCCCTCGACTGGAACAACGGCAACCGGACGGTGCTGGTGGACGTGCGGCTCACGGGTCTGCTCCTCGGGCAGACGCTCCATACGCGGGCGCACGAAATCTATCGGGCGTTGATGGAAGCGACCGGATTCGGAGCGCTGGCGATCATCGACCGGATCGAGGAGTACGGCGTGGCGGTCCGGGAGGTCGTCAACTGCGGCGGGCTCGCCGCCCGGAACCCTCTTCTGATGCAGATCTACGCCGATATCGCCGGGCGCCCGATGAAGATCGCCCGGAGCGAGCAGGCCCCGGCCCTGGGCGCCGCGATCTTCGCCGCGGTCGCCGCGGGGGGGGCGGCCGGGGGGTACGACTCCGTGGCCGCGGCGCAGCGGGCGATGGCCGGGACCGGGAGGGTGTTCACCCCCGACGGCCGGAGCCACGCCGTCTACCAGCGGCTGTACGCCCTGTACCGCCGGATGCACGACGCCTTTGGAACCCCGGGGGGATCGGGTAACATGTACAACGTGATGAAGGAACTTCTCGATATCCGGGATGAAGTGCGGCGGGCATGACGGACCTGAATGCGCTCAAGGACGAGGTTTTTCGGGCCAACCTGGAACTGGTGCGCCTGGGACTGGTGACCGGGACCTGGGGGAACGCCAGCGGCGTCGACCGTTCCCGCGGCGTCGTGGTGATCAAGCCGAGCGGCGTCGACTACGCGTCCCTCACCCCCGGTGACATGGCGGTCGTGGACCTGGACGGGAGGGAGATCGGGGGCGGACTGCGCCCCTCCTCCGATACGCCGACGCACCTCGAAATCTACCGGGCGTTCCCGTTGGTCGGCGGCGTGGTCCACACGCACAGCGTCCATGCCACGATATTCGCACAGGCTCTGAGGGAGATCCCCTGCCTGGGCACCACGCACGCCGATCATTTCCTGGGCGCCGTCCCGGTGACCCGCTTCCTCTCGGAAGCGGAGGTCCGGGGGGAGTACGAGCGGGAAACGGGCAGGCTCATCGTCGAGCGTTTTCAGGGGCTCGACCCGCTGGCGACGCCGGGCGTGCTCGTCGCCGGGCACGCGCCGTTCGCCTGGGGCGCCGATGCCGCCGACGCGGTCCACAGCAGCATGGTCCTCGAGCAGGTGGCGCGGCTGGCGCTCGGGACGCTCACCCTCGAGCCCGGAATCGGCCCGCTTCCGGAGCATATCCAGGAAAAACACTACCGCCGCAAGCACGGCCCCGACGCCTATTACGGCCAGGGAAACCACACCCGTTCATAACGACAGGAGCCCTCATGAACAATATTCCATCCATCAATGTGGGGATCGTGGCCGTCAGCCGCGACTGTTTCCCGATCGAACTGTCCCGCGAGCGGCGGAGCCGGGTGGTGGCCGCCTGCAGGGAGATGCAGGTGCCGGTTACGGAAATCGAGACCATCGTCGAGAATGAGCGCGATGTCCTCGCCGCCCTGGAGGAGATCGCGCGGAAGCGGGTCAACGCGCTGGTGGTCTATCTCGGGAACTTCGGGCCGGAAGGGCCGGAGACGCTGCTGGTCCAGAGATTTTCCGGGCCCGCCATGATGGCGGCGGCCGCCGAGGAGAGCGGGGACAACCTGATCCACGGCCGCGGCGACGCCTACTGCGGCCTGCTCAGCGCCTCCTACAACCTCGGGCTGCGGCGGCAGCGGCCGCACATCCCGGAGTACCCCGTGGGGGACCCGCGGGAGATCGCGGTCATGATCGACGAGTTCCTCCCGGTCGCGCGCGTGGTGGAAGGGGTGCGCAACCTGAAGATCATCTCCTTCGGGCCCCGCCCGTTCGATTTCCTCACCTGTCACGCCCCGATCCAGCCGTTGTTCGACCTGGGGGTCGAGATCACGGAGCACAGCGAACTGGACCTCTACGACCTGGTGCAGGCGGAGGACCGGGGGGCCGACGTCGAACGCATCGCGGGCGAAATCGCCGCGGAACTCGGCGCGGGGAACACCTATCCCGACCTGGCCCGGAAACTGGCCCGGTACGAGAGCGCCCTGGAGCATGCCATGCAGGCGAACCTGGGGGCGAGCCGGTATGTCGCCTTCGCCAACAAATGCTGGCCCGCCTTCGAAAAATACTTCGGCCACGTCCCCTGCTTCATCAACTCCCGGCTGGCGGCCCGGGGCATTCCCGTGGCCTGCGAGGCGGACATCTACGGCGCCCTCAGCCAGTACATGTGCGTCTGCGCCACCGGGCGCCCCCCCGGCCTGCTCGACATCAACAATTCGGTCCCCCGGGACATGGTCGAGGGCAATCGCGCCGTGACGGGCGATTACGCGCTCTCCGATCTCTGGATGGGATTCCACTGCGGCAACACCCCCTCGGGCTGCGTGCTCGAACCGGTCATGAAGCACCAGCTGATCATGCACCGGCTCCAGGAGCCCGGGCGGGCGCCGGACATCACCCGCGGCACGCTCGAGGGGCGGATCCAGCCGGGGCCCGTTTCCGTTTTCCGCGTCCAGTCGACGTCCGGGGCGCGCCTCGGCGCCTACGTCGCCCAGGGGGAGGTGCTCGACCTCGATCCGCGCTCCTTCGGTTCCATCGGCGTCTTCGCCGTCCGGGAAATGGGACGCTTCTACCGTCACGTGCTGATCGGGCGCCGGTTCCCCCACCATACGGCCGTCGCCTTCGGCCACGCGGGGAAAGCGCTTTTCGCCGCCTGCCGGATGCTCGGGATCGAGGATCTCTTTTACAACCACCCGAAAGGGTTGCCCTACCCGGGCGAGAACCCTTTCTAGGGGCGGGCGAGCCATGCGCGAACTCGAAGTGCCGGAACAGATCCGGGGGTTGATTTTCGACTGCGACGGGACGCTGGTGGATTCCATGCCCCTGCACATGCGTTCCTGGGAGCAGGCGGTGGTTTCCCTGGGCGGGGCGTGGGACCCGGAATTCTTCACCTCCAAGAAGGGGATGCCGGAACGGCACATCGTCGGGCTCTATAACGAGCGCTACGGCACGGACTGGGACCCGGAGGCGACGGTCCGGGTCAAGCACGGCTTCTTTCGCGCCCACGCGGACCTGTTCCGGCCGATCCCGCATGTCGTCCGCATCGCCAGGGAGTATTGCGGCCGGCTGCCGATGGCGGTGGCTTCGGGCGGAATCCGGGAGATCGTCACCCTGGAACTGGAGGCGATCCGGGTCGCGGATTGCTTCCCGGTCGTTCTCACCGCCGACGACGCGATCCGGCCCAAGCCGGCCCCCGATCTCTTCCTGGAAGCCGCCCGCAGGCTGGGCGTTCCCCCGGAGTCGTGCCAGGTTTTCGAGGACGGCGACCTGGGGCTCGAGGCCGCGCGCGCGGCCGGGATGCTGGCGACGGACGTGAGATAGGGCCGCCGGCGGGGGCGGGCCCATTTTCGGGAGGCCTATGGCGGCGGCCATCGCGCTGGACGGGATCACCAAGACCTTCGGCCCCACCACGGCCGTGCGCGATGTCACCCTCCGGATCCCGGCCGGGGCGCTGTGCGGCGTCATCGGGCCGAACGGGGCGGGCAAAACCACCCTGATCCGCATGATCCTGGGGATCCTCTTCCCCGACAGCGGGCGGCTGTCGGTGCTCGGCTGCGGCTCGGCCCTCGGGGCGAGGGACCGGGTCGGCTACCTCCCCGAGGAGCGGGGGCTCTACCGGAAGATGCGGGTCCGGGAATTCCTCACCTACATGGCCCGGATCAAGGGGATGCCGGACGCCGACATCGCCGCGGAGGCCGCGGCCTGGCTCGGGCGCGTCGGGCTTGCCGACGCCGCCGACCGCCGCTGCGAGGAGCTGTCCAAGGGGATGCAACAGAAGGTCCAGTTCATCACCTCCGTCATCCACCGGCCCGAGCTCCTGATCCTCGACGAACCGTTCAGCGGGCTCGATCCCGTGAACCAGAGGCTGATGAAGGACCTGGTCCTGGGGGAGCACCGGCGCGGGGCGACGGTCCTGTTTTCGACCCACATCATGCAGCACGCCGAGGAGCTGTGCGACCACATCGTGATGATCCACCGGGGGGCCAAGGTGCTCGACGGGTCGCTGCGCGCCACCCTCGAGGCGCGCGACGCCCGGCTCGTTGTCTTCGAGCCGCTCGATCGCGGCGCGGACCCGGCGGCGCTCGAGCGCGTCGACGGCGTCCAGGGGGTCGAACGGGGTGCGGGCGCCTGGAACGTCCTCCTCACCCCCGCGGCGGACCTCGCCGCGGTGATCCCCGCGCTCGCCGCGGCGGTAACCCCCGTCCGGGTCCTGCTCCGGCGCCCCACCCTCGAGGACATCTTCATCGACATCGTCTCCGGCGGGGCGGCGGCGGGCGCGGACGGGTTGCGGGCCGGTCTCGGGGAAGCGGCCGGGGAGGGGGACGCATGAGAAAAGTATTCCACGTGGCGGTGCGCGAATTCATCGCCACGGTGACGGCCCGGGGTTTCCTGTTCGGGATCCTGCTGACCCCCGCCATCGTCCTCCTCATGGTGTT
>CAZWXG010000001.1:33557-38551 GCA_964637825.1 uncultured Acidobacteriota bacterium | reverse complement strand
TGCATCCGGGGGGCCCGGTTGCGGGGTTCCGGGATCGCGCCGGAACTCGTGGCCGAACTGGCCCGGGTCGAGCGCCCGCAGGCGCGGGTGGTGACCGATGAGGGGGAGCGCAAAGCGAACCCGTTCATGAACCGGGTCCTGCCGATCGCCTTCATGGTGCTCCTGCTGATTTCGGTGCTCACCTCGAGCAGCAGCCTGCTCACCACCACGATCGAGGAGAAGTCGAACCGCATCGTCGAGCTGCTGCTGAGCGCTCTCTCCTCGCGGGAGCTGATGACGGGGAAGATCCTGGGCCAGATGGCGGTGGGGCTGCTGATCCTCCTCCTGTACACGGGGATGGGGCTCGGGGCGCTCGCCTCTTTCACCCTGACCGGGCTCGTCGATCCGCTCCTCCTCGTCTTCCTGCTGGTCTTTTTCGTGCTGTCGTACTTCACCGTCGCGGCGCTGATGGCCGCCGTCGGTTCGGCCGTGAGCGAACTGCGCGACGCGCAGCCCCTGATGATGCCGGTCATGACGGTGTTCATGGTCCCCTGGCTGCTGATGGTCCCCATCAGCAGCCACCCCAACTCCCTGATGGCCGTCGTTTTGAGCTTCCTCCCCCCGATCGGGAGCTTCGTGACGCTGCTGCGCATGGCGTCGGGCACGCCCCCCCCGCTGTGGCAGGTGGCGCTGGCCGTCGCGGCGGCTGCCGCGGGCGCCTGCGCCTCCCTCTGGTTCGCGGCGAAGGTGTTCCGCGTGGGGGTGCTGATGTACGGCAAGCCCCCGACGCTGCGGACGCTCGTGCGCTGGGCGCGGATTCCGGACTGAGGCGCCGGGCGGTCAGAAATCGCGCACGTTCCAGTACACCAGGGCGGAGCGGACCTCGGGCGGCCACAGGTACCGGCCGCAGCGCCAGTAGAGCCGGCGCCGCAGGAGCGTGAGCAGGTAACCGTCATGCTCCGGGCTGTCGGCGAGGCCGAGAAAGCGCTTCAGGTCCCGGTGGGCTTCCCCGATGCTCGGGCTCACCCGCGGCTTCCAGAGCCCGGTGTCCTCCATCAGCACGTTGGCGTAGATGCCCATTCCGATGAGGATGTTGTAGGCGATCGTGAAATTGGGGCTGTCCAGGGGCTGGCCCCAGACGTGGCGCGCCGCTTCGGCGCGGATCCCGTCGAGCGACGGCGCCCGCAGCAGGAGGAAACAGGTGCGGCGGGTGCAGGCGATCATCCGCAGGATGAAGGCCTCCAGGTCCGGGACCCCGTACATGGCGTGGGAGCAGAGGGAGAAGTCGTGCGGCTCGACGTAGACCTCGGGCCAGTTCCCCTCCACGATCGACACGTTGCGGATCCCCTCCTCCTCGAGGCTTGCGGAGAGGACGGCGATCATGGCCGGCGAGGGTTCCACCGCCGTCACCTGGCGCGCGCGGCGGGCGAGCAGCACGGCCCAGGAACCGGTGCCGGCGCCGATGTCGAGAACCGTCGAGCCGGCGTCCAGCCGCGAGAGGATGAAATCGCGGCTCGAGTCGGGCCGCTCCCAGCGGCGGCGGACCCCCTGTTTGAATGCGATCGCCCGGTCGTTCCAGGGATCCCCCGGCGCGGGCGAAACGCCGTCGGACCGGCCCGCCGATCTGATTTCGACGAGATCCTCCCACAGCTGACTCCAGTCGGTGATTTTTTCCATAGGCGTTCCATTTTATAATAAAAGCGGGAAGAGTGTAACGCGAAGCTCGAGCGGCCCGAAGATTCCGCCCGCCGGCGGACGGGGGCCGCAGGGGGGGGCCATGCGGGCGCTTTCGGACATCCTTGACGAACGGACCGGGCGCGGGGAACTCTATGAGCGGCTCGACGGGGGGTGGCTGCGCTGCCGCGCCTGCGCCCATCGGTGCCTGATGGGCGACGGGGCGCGGGGCGCCTGCAGGGTGCGCCGGAACCGGGGCGGGGAACTCCGCGTCCCCTTCGGCTATGTTTCCGGGGCGCAATGCGACCCGATCGAAAAGAAGCCCTTCTTTCACGTGCGCCCGGGCGCGCGGGCCTACAGCTTCGGCATGCTCGGGTGCAACCTCTGCTGCGACTACTGCCAGAACTGGATCACGTCGCAGGCGCTGCGGGACCCCGGCTCGGTCGTGTTTCCGCGGGAGGCGACGGCGCGCGGGCTGATCGCCGCGGCGCTCGACGGCGGGGCCGAGGTCGTGGTCAGCACCTACAACGAGCCGCTGATTACGGCCGAGTGGGCCGCGGCGGTTTTCCGGGAGGCGCGCGCGGCGGGGCTGCTGACGGGCTACGTCTCCAACGGTTTCGCCACCCCGGAGGCATGGGAGTATATCGGTCCCTGGCTCGACCTGTGCAAGATCGACCTGAAGACTTTCGACGAGAGCGGGTACCGCCGCCTGGGAGGAGGGCTCGAGCCGGTGCTCGATTCGATCCGCACCCTTTTCCGCCTCGGAATCTGGGTGGAGGTGGTGACGCTCCTCGTCCGCGGCTTCAACGACTCCGGGGAGCAGCTCAGGGGGATGGCCGAATTCATCGCGGGCGTCTGTCCCGATATCCCCTGGCACGTGACCGCGTTCCACCCTGATTACCGGAGGACGGAGGCCGAGGGCACCGCCCCCGCGGACCTCGTCCGCGCCGCCGAAATCGGGCGCGAGAGCGGCCTCCGCTTCGTCTATGCCGGCAATCTCCCGGGCCGGCTGGGGGAATGGGAGAACACCCGTTGCCCCGGCTGCAGGAGCCTGCTCATCGAGCGCCGGGGCTACCGCGTCTCCGGCCGCGCCCTGGGCGAAAACGGCCGCTGCCCCTCCTGCGGCCGCGCCGTCCCGGGCCGGTGGCGCTCCCGGCCGGCGCCTCAGCCGTAGATGTAGAGGATGTCCACCCCGTCCGGGTACTGCTCGAGGGCCGCGCCGAGCAGCGCGGCCAGTTCCCCGTCGATCCCCTTGCCTTCGAGGTAGTCGAGCGTATCCCGGTTCAGGAAATAGTCGTCGTCCTCCTCGAATTCCTCTTCGAGGTTGTCGATGAGGAAATCGAGCTGGGCCTCGGTGATCGTTCCCAGCAGCTTCCGTTCGCGGGTGTCGGGTTGCACGGCGAAAAGCTGTGTGTGGCTCATCGTCCCTCCCAGGGTCTGTAGGTTGGCATCGCCCGCATCCGGCCGGGCCCCGGTCCTAATCTTCCATGGAATCGACCGGCGCGCAACCGGAAATGTCCAGGACCCGGCGGACCTCCCGCTCCACCCCGGGGGCGCACATGACGCAGTGTTTCCGGTCGATGCGGCCGTCGCCCGGGCGGGTCAGGAAGCGGGCGCCGATTTCGTCGGCGACGATGCGGGCGGGAGCGTAGTCCCATTCCATCCCCCTGCCGCTCAGCCAGATGTCGGCCTTCCCCCTGGCCAGCATCACGACGTTGCAGGCGCCCCCGTAGGCGCGCACGGTCCAGCACTCCTCGAGCAGCCGCCGAACGCCCTCCCCGGGCCAGGCGGCCGCCGCCGCGTTGAACCCGCTGACGGTCAGGATGGAGCGGTCGAGCCTGGAGACGCCCGATGCGGTGACGCGGGCCCCGTTCCGGAAGCAGCCCGCGCCGGCGGCCGCATGGACGGTCTCATCGAGAGCGGGGCAGTGAATCACCCCCAGGAGCACCCGCTCCCCCTGCTCGAGCGCCAGCTGGACGGCCCAGGTGGGGTTGCCGCGGATGAAGTCCTTGGTCCCGTCGATGGGGTCGACGAGCCAGCGGCGGCCCGAACGGGATGGGTGGGCCGCCCCCTCTTCCCCCAGGATGCCGTCCAGGGGGAACCGCTCCCGGAGCATCCGGGCGATATACCGTTCGGTTTCGCGGTCGGCGCGGGTGACGGGGGAGGTGTCTTCCTTCTCTTCGGCCGGCGGGGGGGCGGCGAAATGCCCGAGGGCCAGTTCTCCCGCGTTCCTGGCGATCTCCAGGGCCGTTTCCAGTTCGTGCGCGCAGCTATCCATGATGAAGACACCCTACACCATCGGCGGTGCGGCGTCCATGCGGGAAAGCGGCCCGATTTCGCGCGCGGTGCGCAGGCGGGACTTGATTTGTCTTTCGCGCGGCGCCTATGATGTGAGGTTCATGAACATGATAACGCTCGAGATCAACGGCAAGACGCGTCAGGTCCCCCCGGTCGCCAACGTGAGCGAACTGCTCCTGGCTCTGGGGATCGAGGGGACGCAGGTGGCGGTCGAACTGAACCGCAGGATCGTGCGCCGGGCGGAATGGGACGCGACGCCGATAGCCGACCGGGATCGCGTCGAGATCGTCCAATTCGTCGGCGGAGGATAGCGGCATGACCTATGTACGGGAAACGGATCCACTGGTTCTGGGGGGGAAGACGTTCCGCTCGCGCCTGCTGGTGGGCACGGGCAAATACGAAACCTTCCCCCTCATGAGGGACGCCCTCGATGCTTCGGGCGCGGAGATCGTGACGGTGGCGGTGCGGCGGGTGAACCTGGACCGTTCCTCGGAATCGCTCCTCGATTACATCGACACGGCGCGCTACACCCTCCTGCCCAACACGGCCGGCTGCTACACCGCCGACGACGCCGTCCGGACGGCGATGCTCGGGCGGGAGGCGGGACTGAGCGACTGGGTGAAGCTCGAGGTCATCGGCGACGAGAAAACCCTTTTCCCCGATACCGTGGCGCTGCTCGAGGCCACGCGCACGCTGGTCAGGGAAGGGTTCGTGGTCCTCCCCTACAGCAACGACGACCCCATCATGGCCCGGAAGCTGGAAGACGCCGGCGCGGCCGCCGTCATGCCGCTGGGCGCCCCGATCGGGTCGGGGATGGGGATCCAGAACCCCGCCAATCTGCGGATCATCATGGAAACCGTCTCCGTTCCCGTTATCGTCGATGCCGGGGTGGGAACCGCCTCGGACGCCAGCCTGGCGCTGGAACTGGGCTGCGACGCCGTGCTGATGAATACGGGGATCGCGGGGGCCAAGGACCCGGTCGCCATGGCCAGGGCGATGAACCTGGCCGTGGAAGCCGGCCGGACGGCGTACAAGGCGGGGCG
>CAZWXG010000001.1:30415-33457 GCA_964637825.1 uncultured Acidobacteriota bacterium | reverse complement strand
TTCATCCGGGGACCGGAATCGTGAAGACACTCACCGTGAATCTCAAGGAACGCAGCTATCCCGTCGTCGTCGGGGGGGGGGCGCTCGCGCGCGCCGGGACGCTGCTGGCGCGCCAGGGGTTCAAGACGGCCCCCATCGTCGTGGCCAACGGCACCGTCCTGCGGCTCCACGGCCCCCGGCTCCTCGGCGCGCTCGAGGGCGCTTTCGGCCCCTCACCCGTCATCCGGATCCCGGACGGGGAGCGCTACAAGAACCACCAGACCCTGGCGAAGATCTACGACGGCCTCTTCCGGGCCCGCGCCGACCGCCGCTCCTGGGTGCTCGCGTTCGGCGGGGGGGTGACCGGGGACATCGCCGGGTTCGCCGCCGCCACCTTCATGCGCGGCATCCGCTTCGTGATGGTCCCGACGACGCTGCTCGCCCAGGTGGACAGCTCCATCGGGGGGAAGACGGGGATCAACGTCGCGCAGGGGAAGAACCTCGTCGGTGCCTTCCACCAGCCGTCGGCCGTCATCGCCGATACCGGCGTGCTCGAGACGCTCCCGGGGCGGCAGCTGCGGTCGGGGCTCTACGAAATCATCAAGTGCGGGGCCATCTGCAGCCGGCCCCTGCTCGATTACATCGACCGGAAGCTCCCCGACATCCTGAACTGCCGCCCCGGGGCCCTGGAGCACATCGTCATGGCCGCGGCACGGATCAAGGCGGACGTGGTCGCCCTGGACGAGACCGAGGGCGGGCCGCGGATGATCCTGAATTACGGGCACACCATCGGCCACGCCATCGAGGCCGCGGGCGGCTACCGCAGGTTCACCCACGGGGAGGCGGTAGCCTGGGGCATGATCGCCTCCCTGGGTTACGGCAGGGAACTGGGGGTGCTCGGTGCGGCGGAAACGGCGCGCCTGGTCCGGCTGATCCGGGCGGCGGGCCGGCTCCCGGCCATCGACCGGCTGGGCGCCGACGAAGTGTGGCGTTCGCTCCTGCGGGACAAGAAATTCGGTGGGGGGGAACTGCGGATGGTCTTCCTGCGTGCCCTGGGGGAGGGGGCGGTGTTCAACGGGATCGAGGCCGCGTCGCTCCGCCGCTTCCTGGGGCGGTTCCTGGCCGGGAACGGCGACCTTGAGTAACCCCCGGGGGAACGAGGAGAAGGCCGGGAACGTCCGCCGCATGTTCGGCGCCATCGCCGGCCGCTACGATTTTCTCAACCACGCCCTGTCGGCGAACCTGGACCGCCGCTGGCGCAGGGAGTGCGTGCGGGAGATCGGGAAGCGGATGAGCGCCGCCGCCCCCCTGATCCTGGATGTGGGCTGCGGCACGGCCGATCTCGCGCTGGAGGTTTCGCGCCTGGGGCGGGTGGTCGGCTGCGATTTCAGCCGGCCGATGCTCGCCCTGGGGGCCGAAAAGGTCCGGCGCGCCGGCCGCACCATCGAACTCCTGGAGGCCGACGCGCTCCGGCTCCCGTTTCCCGACGGTTCGTTCGACGCCGTCGTCAGCGCCTTCGTGTTGCGCAACCTCGCCGACCTCGACCGGGGGCTCGGGGAGATGAGGCGGGTGCTGCGCCCGGGCGGGATCCTGGGCGTGCTCGATTTCGGCATGCCGCGCCTGCCTCTCCTGGCGGGGTGCTACCGGTTCTATTTTCTCAGGGTATTGCCCCGCATCGGGAAATGGGTATCGGGCGTGGACGGGGCCTACGGCTATCTCCCCGAAAGCGTGGCTGAGTTCCCCCCGGCCGAAGAGCTGAGGGAACGGGCCATCCGTTCCGGTTTCGCCGGGGTGCACTGCCGGAGAATGAGCGGGGGAATCACGGTGCTGCTCACGGGGTCGCGGCCGGGGGAAGGGTGATCTCCCCGCGGCCATTCCCGCCGCTGCAGCGAAGGCCGGATCCCCGCTACTCGATCCAGCCGGGGAGGGCGCCGCTCTTGCGCGCTTCCTTTTCCAGGTCCTCGAGCGCGTCCCTGGCTTTCGCCAGGTTTTCCTTGTTCACATCCTGCAGGTAGTAGCTTTTCTGCAGTTCCCGCTGGATGTTTTCCCGGTGGAAGCCGTCCGACTGCTTGTAGAAGTGGTCCTGGAGCTGGTTGATCTTGAGGACCAGGGTGTCCCGCTCCCTTTCGAGATCCTTGACCGCGAGACGCGCTTCGGCCATGGTTTTGCGCCAGAAGCTTTCGGGGCGCCCCTCGAAATCGACCGGCTCGTCCGGGTCGGCCTTGGCGGCGGCACCCGCGGCGGCCTGCTTCTCCGCCGGCGGGGCGGGCTCGGGGGCGGCCGGCTCCTCGGCCTGGCCGGTGGAGTACTTGGCCGCCTGCTCGCCGGTGATCACCCGGACCTGCCCGATCGCCTCCCGGCGCTCCTTTTCCTTTTTGGCGAGATCGCCCAGGGATTGCGAATAGCCCTCGAGCGCCAGGGCCGCGCAGAGCGCGACGGCAAAAACCGATACTTTCATCGGAACACCTCGTTTTGGATATCCTGATTCGTGTCCAAAAAATGATCGTACATAGCTACATAGGCCTAAAGGCATGATGTAAAACTTCAGGTTCTGACCCGGACCTCCCCCTCGAGTTCCACCCCGTGGCGGCGTCCCGTTCGGGGGTCGGCAAACTGGGTGGCCCCCCGGAGGGTGATACCGATTCTGCAAACCCGCTCCCCCCCGGCCGCGATCCCCCCCGACTCATTGTAATACCGGAAAGCCAGATCGGAAATGCGGCCGGCCACAATCTGGGGTGGTCCCGACCCGGAGACGATCTCCAGGGTGCCGGCTGCGGGGTTGAACCGGAGGAGCACATCCTCGTCGGAATCCCCGCTATCCCCATCCGGGTCCCCCTTGTCCCCCCCGGCATCTCCCTTGATGTCGGTTCTGAGGCGCACCGATGAGGAGGCCCGGAGGGTGACCCCCTCGATCCCCGTTCCCAGCGGGTCGTTCCCCGCCTGGCGCACGAAGCGCTCCACGGTATCGAGCGCCAGGCGCGTATCCTGGACGACCGACCGCGTCTCGGCCTGAAAAGCCGCTTTCTGCTGGAGTTCCCCCAGGAGGGCGAACACCGCGGCGCC
>CAZWXG010000001.1:27916-30315 GCA_964637825.1 uncultured Acidobacteriota bacterium | reverse complement strand
CGAACACCGCGGCGCCAAGGGCGGAAAAGATCACGAGGCACACCAGCAGTTCGGCGAGCGAGAAGCCCTCCTCACCGGTCCGGATGCAGTCACACCGTTCGTCGTTCATGGCGTCCCGGTACCGAGAACCGTCGCGAGATCGAGGGATTGGTTGAACATCGGGCGGATGTTGACCTCTCCCCCCACCCCGACGGGGACCACGTGTACCGTCACCGTTTTTGCCCTCACCCGTTTCCCCGGGCGCGGATCGCCGACGGCGTCCACCTCCCAGGTAATCCGATATCGATTCAGTACCGTCCCGCTCCACGGGTCGCTGATCTCCACCGTTTGCGGGCCGTGGCTCCCCGCCGCGAGCTCCGCGTCGGAAGGAGCGCGCCCGCAGAGATCGGTCAGCGATTCCATCGTGGTGCGGGCGGCGATGGCCGCGGTCCCCTGCGAGCGGTCCAGGGAGCCCAGGGCCGCCGTCAGCGCCAGCAACTGCCCGATAGCCAGCAGGCCGAAGGTCAACAGCCCCAGGGCCAGGAGCAGTTCCGCCAGGCAAAACCCCCCGCATCGTGTACCGCCGCCTGATTCCTCCACGGGAATACCTGTCCCTCTATCTCATCGGCCGCCGCGGCGCGTTCCATATGATTTCCGGATCATTTTCCCCCCCTTATTTTTATCCCCGTTTTTACTTCAATTCCTTCCGGTTCCGGATATACTCCCCCAAATGCACATCACCGAAGGAATCCAGAAGGTCGTCGCCGGGCGTCATCTCAGCCGCAGCGAAGCCGAAAGCCTCATGAACGAAATCATGTCCGGCCGGGCCACCCACGCGCAGATCGCCGCGTTTCTGACCGCCCTGCGCATGAAGTGCGAAACCGTGGAGGAGCTCATCGGCTTCGCCCGGGTGATGCGGGAAAAGGCGTCGCGCGTCTCCCCGCGGTCGATGGTTGACGCCGCCTTCTCCGGGACCGACCGCGAAATGCTCGTGGATACCTGCGGTACCGGGGGGGACGCCACCGGCACGTTCAACATTTCCACGGCCACCGCTTTCGTTGTCGCCGGCGCCGGCGTCCGGGTCGCCAAGCACGGCAATCGCAGCGTGTCCAGCCTTTGCGGCAGCGCGGACGTGGTGGAAGCCCTGGGCATCCGGGTCGATCTGCCCCCCGAGGCCGTGGCCCGCTGCATCGACGAGGCGGGGATCGGGTTTCTCTACGCGCCGCTGCTGCACGAGGCCATGCGCTACGTCGTGCTGGCCCGCCGGGAGATGAAGATCCGGACCGTCTTCAACCTCCTGGGGCCGATCTGCAACCCCGCCCGGGCCACGGCCCAGGTCCTCGGCGTCTACGACGAGGACCTTACGGAAGTCATGGCCCAGGTCCTGTGCGAGCTCGGGACCCGCCGCGCGTTTGTGGTTCACGGCGCCGACGGCCTGGACGAGATCACCACGAGCGGCGAAAGCAAGATCTCCGAGGTCGCGGACGGCGGAGTCCGGACCTACTACGTGACCCCGGAGGATTTCGGCATCTCCCGCGCCCCCATCTCCGCCCTCCGGGGGGGGGACGCGGCGCAAAACGCGGAGATCATCCGTGCCCTCCTGTCGGGCGAGGAGGGGGCGCGCCGGGACGTGGTCCTGCTCAACGCGGCCGCCGGGCTGGTGGTCGGGGCCAAGGCTTCCGGCCTGCGGGAGGGGATCCTTCTGGCGCGGGAATCGATCCGGTCCGGCCGGGCGCTCGGCTGCCTGCAAAAACTCGCGGAACTCTCTCAAACCCTGGCCCCCCCCCTCTAATCCTGCTGGATGCGGATCCGGCCCCCCGGGCTCACCACGATCCGGAAGGCGCCCCTGCCGTCCGCGACGGAGTAGGAACCGGCGGGAGCCGCGTTCCCCCGGGGATGGAAACGGAGCGGCCGCGAGGGGAACGACGTCATCCGGACCCCGCGCGGGAAAGTCCGGAGCGAAGCGGTGTAGGGCTCCCCGCTCTCCGGGTCGCTCCAGCCGTACCCCTGCGCGGAAACGTCGAACCGGACCGATTCGTTGGCCGTGATCGCGTGCATGCGCCCCCACCCGAGCGAAGCCTCGAGCGCCTTGGCGCTCTCCCACAGGGTCCACGCCCTCGCAATGCGCTCGACGCCGGGCAGGGCGAAGGACGCCAGGACCGCGGCCAGGGCCAGCGCGACCAGGAGTTCGGCCAGGCTCGAGCCCGCCGCGGAGCCGCAGGATGGTGGGCGTGTTGCGCTCATGCCCTTCTAATGAGCCGGGGCGGTTTTGAGCGAAAAAATCTGCTAGCGCGCGCCGAGGTACCAGCCGAGGAAGTCCAATCCCCGGAACGCGGCGAGGGCCGAGGCGGCCCCGAGGAACACCCCGAAGGCGAGCTTGGTCTGCAGGTTCGATTTGCGGAAAAGGATCAGGAAGATCC
>CAZWXG010000001.1:19903-27816 GCA_964637825.1 uncultured Acidobacteriota bacterium | reverse complement strand
CCGAAGGCGAGCTTGGTCTGCAGGTTCGATTTGCGGAAAAGGATCAGGAAGATCCCCAGGAGGGTGCCGAGCAGGGAGCCGGCGAAGATGGTCAGCAGCGCCAGCGGCCAGCCGAGAAACGCCCCCACCAGCGCCATCATCTTGACGTCCCCCATCCCGAGCCCCTGGCGCCGGCGCAGCTTCTCGTACGCGAAACCGACGGCCAGCAGCAGCCCCCCGCCGATGGCGGCGCCCAGCACCGATCCGACCCAGGGGAGGGCGGCGGGCGCGGCGCTGCCGAACAGGGAGGCCGCGGCCACGGAAACGGTGTCCATGTAGAAAGCGGGGTCCTGCCACGGGCTCAGCACGATCCCGGCCACCGTCCCGGGGAGGGTGATTTTATTGGGCAGGATGCGGTGATCGTAGTCGGTGAAGACCAGGACGATCACGGCCGCCAGAAAGAGGGAGTTGACCAGGGTGGGGGAGGAAAGGCCCCAGGTACGGATCGAGACGAAAAAGGCGAGCGCGGTGAGCAGTTCGACCGCCGGGTAGCGGGGCGAGATCGGGCGGCGGCAGGCGCGGCATTTGCCCCGGAGGAGGAGCCAGGAGAGCACCGGGATATTGTCCCAGGGGCGCACCGGGCGGCCGCAATCGGGGCAGGCGGAACCCGGGAAGACGATCGATTTTCCCAGGGGGATGCGGTAGATGCAGACGTTCAGGAAGCTTCCCACGATCAGGCCCAGCAGGGTATAGGCGACGGTCTCTATCGGCATGCGCAGATTCTAATCGATCCGGGGGGGATGGGGAAGGAATTTTGCAGCCGGCGGGGACGAACCCGCCCCCGCCGGCCGCGGGAGGACTACTTCAGGTCAGGCACGTTGGCGCTGCTCCCCTTGGCGATCGCGAAATCGCTCGATTCGAGCAGGGTGTACATCGCCTTCTGGACCGTGACCACCGCCTGCTTGTAGCGGATCAGGGCCTGCAGTTCCTGGTATTCGGCCGAGGAGAGTTCGTTCTGCCGCTGGAGCACCAGGTAGTTCTGGCTGAGCCCCGCCTGGAACCGCTTTTCCTCCCCTTCCAGCCGCTCCCGCGCCAGGCGCCGGGCGACGGCCGAAGTCTCCACCTGCTTGCGGCTGGTCTCGAGGCTCTGCAGGGCGTTGCGGATCTCGACCTGGATCGACTGCTCCGTCTTGCGGATGGTCATCAGCTGCTGCCGCTTCTGGATGTTCTGCTGGGCGAGCTGGGCGTCGATGGTGCGGTTGCGCAGCGGGATGGTCACCTGCAGCTGGAGCTGCCAGTTGGTGTAGCCCTCGGTCCACATCGTCTTGTAGGCGTTGCCGATGCCGCCGACCAGGGCCGGGGGGGTCAGCAGGGTGGGAAGACCGGTGATCGGGTCGAGGATGCATTCGCCGGTGAACTGGTTTTTCTGGCACCCCTGGGGGCCGGCCGTCCCGGTGCTGCCGAACTGCCCGGTGAGATCGAACTGCCACTTCCGGTTGTTCTGGTTCAGGCGCTTGCGGATATCGAGCTGCTGCAGGTTGAGGTCGGCCTGCCGCAGTTCCGGCCGGTTCTTGAGCGCGGTGTTGATGGCGGTTTCGACGTCGACCTTGAACTCCTTGAAGTCTGGCTGGTCGGTCGGGACGATGACCTTGCGCCAGATGTCGGCGTTACGGTCGTTGGACACCAGCGAGCGCAGGGAGTTCTGCGCGCGCAGGATGGTCTCTTCGGCCGAGATCAGGTCCACCTCGCGGCTGGCGGCGGTGGCTTCGGCGTCGGTGACGTCGATCGGCGCGGAGGTCCCGACCTCCACCTTCTTGCGGCTGTCGCGCAGGTTGATCTGCGCCAGCTTGACCGAGTTGCGCCGGATCTCGTAGTTGCGGATCGCGCTCACCAGGTCCCAGTAGGCGGTCTGGATGTTGGAGATCGTGTCGGTGACCTTCTGCTTGAACTCGCTGTCGGTCAGGGTCAGGTCGAGGTTGGCCAGCTTGAGGTTGGCGCGGTTGGAATCGATGCGCAGGTTGCGCCACAACGGCTGCGAGAATTGCACGCTATAGGAACTCTGGTAGTTGGGGTTGAACACCATGGCGGTACTGTTGCTCTCAGACCGGCTCGAGTTCCAGGTCGCCTGGAAGGTGCCCCCCGTCTTGACCGGCTGCCGGAAGGTGAAGTTCCACGAGGCGCTGTCGTTCTTGTTGAACGATTCCGCGGAACGGTCGTACTGGGTGGTGTTGGCGTTTTTCCTGGAGTTCAACCCGACCTGGGCCGTCAGCTGCGGGTCGTAACTGCCGTGCTGCTGCAGGATCGCCTGCTGGCGCAGCTGCTCGTTCGTGTCCGAGATGGCGATGTCCAGGTTCTGCTCGAGCGCCAGTTTGGTCAGGTCCTGCAGCGAAAGGGGAAGCGCCGTGCCGTCATTCTGGGCGGTTTCGATCGGGCTCAGCGGGAGGGGGGGGAGATCGTCCGCACCGGACCGCGCCGCGGTTTCACTGCCGGAGGAAGCCGCTTCCTGGGCGATGACGGAAGAAAGCGTGGTGGATGCCAGAACCAGGCCGAGCACGCCCAGGATGGAGAGGGCGCGCCGTGCCGCAGCGGAACATACTTTCATACCGGACTCCTTCGAAAAATAAAGGCTTTCCTGCCTTTCCCGCATTTTTCATGAGGGTTAACAGCTATCAATACGACCGGACGGCAAAAACTGTTTCAAATACCTGCCGTTTGACCAAAACTCGCGAGCGCGAAGTTATCCTATTTAACAATATATGGGAGAGAATGAAAGGAATTTTCCCGTCGGCGGCGCAATTGCCGGCGGCCCGGAGGCCGCCGGCAGGCGCTCCTGTTCCGTCTACTGCGGGTCCGTGGCCCGTTTCAGGGTCGGGCGGCTCCTCGCGGGGGCCTCTTCCCCTTCTCCGGAGTCCGCGGGGGGCTCCTCACCCTGTTCGGTCCGGCGCTTGAGGGTGGGGCGTTTCTGTTCCGGGGCTTCCCCCGTCTCCTCGGCCTTCTGGGCATTGTCTATGGACAGCAGACGCGCCCGGATCCTCTGGAATTCTGAGGTGTCCACGATGTAGGTGTCTTTTTCGGGGAGGTACCGCTGTTCGTCCAGGGCGGCCACGATCCGGTCGTCGGTGGAGGGGTGGGTGCGGAAAAAGCCTGCCAGGCGGCCGGGCTTCGACTTTTCCTCCCGCTGCAGTTTTTCGAAAAAGGAGACGAACCCGTTCGGGTCGTAGCCCGCGTTCCAGAGATACTGGATTCCCAGCTGGTCGGCCTCGCGCTCCGATTCCCGCGTGACCCCCATCAGTTCCAGGTTGATGCCGAGCCCAAGGGCGTTCTGGATCCCCATCTGGGCCCAGTAGCCGCCGACGAAGAGGGCGGGGATGGCCGCCAGTTGCAGGTACTGCCCCTTGGACATGCGCACCGTCGCGTGCCGCGCGGTGACGTGAGAGATCTCGTGGGCCATCACCCCGGCCAGTTCCGCCTCGTTGTCCGCCGCCAGGAGCAGGCCCTTGTTGATGTAGAAAAACCCGCCGGGGAAGGCGAAAGCGTTCACCTCGTCGGTGTCCACGACCTTGATGTAGAAGGGGACCTTGGCGTCGGAGTGCTTGACGATGTTCTGCCCGAGCCGGTCCACGTATTCGCTGATGACCGGGTCTTCGACCATCCGGGCGGTCTGCTCGAATTCGTCCGCCACCTGCTTGCCCAGCTCGATCTCCTTTTCGAGCGAGACCCAGTTGGGAAAGACGCCCCAGACACGCCCCGTGACGTCCCGGTTCCCGATCTCTTCGACCTGTTCGTGCTTCCGGGCCCACGCGGCCGGCAGCGAAATCATTGCGGCGGCCAGACACCACACGGGCAATTTGAGGGACAGGGTTTTCATAGGTCCTCCGCTGGGGGCGGTTGTTTTCTTCGCCGGGGCTCGCTATCCTACCCTATGCGGCCCCGGCGGGGCCCGGTGTCACACCCATACAGACGTTCCGGATCCGCCGGAGTTTCATAATTAATAGTAGGATCTTTTCGACGGGGGGTCAACCGGGCCCTGGCCGCCGGAGGCGCGGGAGCGGTTTTCGGCCCCGGAACCGGGGCGCGGGTGGGGGGGGTATGAAGATCCTGACTGCGGCGCAGATGGGGGAAGTGGACCGGCTGACTTCGGAGCGGTTTCTGGTCCCCTCCGTCCTGCTGATGGAAAACGCCGGGCGCTCCTTCTGCGAAGAGTTGACGCGAATGGTCCCGGCGCTGGCCGGGAAACGGATCCGGGTGTTGTGCGGCCGGGGGAACAACGGGGGGGACGGCTTCGTCGTCGCCCGCCACCTGGCGCTGGCCGGCGCGCATCCCCTCGTCGCCCTGGTGGCCGACCCCGCGTCGCTCGGGGGGGACGCCCTGGCGAACTTCGAGATCGTCCGGGCGATGGGGCTGCCGCTCGAGGTCTTCCCGGTCCCGTCCGGGGCCGCGGCCGCCTTCGAGCGGGCGCCGCTCCCCGACGTCATCGTGGACGCCCTGTTCGGGACCGGCCTGTCCAGACCGGTCGGACCCGACTTCCAGCCCCTCCTCGGGTGGATCGACCGGGCCGCGGCCCACGCTTTCGTCGCCTCCGTCGACATCCCCTCGGGGCTGATGGCCGATCGTTCCGAGGTCGAGGGGCCGGCGGTCCGGGCGCACCTGACGGTCACCTTTTCCGCCCTGAAACCCGCCCTCGTCCTGCCGCCGGCGGCCGACCGGGCCGGCCGGGTGGTGGTGGCCCCCATCGGCTCCCCCCCGGCCCTTTTCGACCACCCGGAGTACCGGCTGAACCTGGCGGACGAGGAGCTGGTGCGCCGGGTCGTCCCCCCGCGCCGGCGG
Organism: uncultured Acidobacteriota bacterium; assembly: GCA_964637825.1. Lineage (GTDB taxonomy): Bacteria > Acidobacteriota > UBA6911 > UBA6911 > UBA6911 > UBA6911. The sequence continues at coordinate 23,010 of CAZWXG010000001.1, read as the reverse complement.
GAGAGCCACAAGGGGTCGTTCGGGCACACCCACATCGTGGCGGGGTCCCGGGGGAAGAGCGGGGCCGCGCTGATGGCCGCTCTCGCCGCGCTGCGGGCGGGGGCGGGGCTGGTCACCCTCTGGCTGCCCGAGGGGACGCTGGCGGGCGCCGCCGGCCGCTTTCCCGAGCTGATGACGGAGCCCCTCCCGGAGACCCCCTCGGGGACCTTCGACGCCTCCGGCCTGGACCGGGTGCTGGCGCGGCTGGGCGAGGCGGACGCCCTGGTCGTGGGCCCGGGGATGACGACCGATCCCTCGACCCGGCGCCTGATCCGGGAACTGACGGAGCGCTCCCCGGTCCCGGTGGTCCTCGACGCGGACGGGCTCAACGCCTTCGCGCTCTGCGAAACCCCGCCCCGCAACCGGAACGATCAGCCCGTCATCCTCACGCCGCATCCCGGCGAGATGGCGCGCCTCGGGGGAACCTCCGTCGCGGAGGTCCAGCGGGACCGACTCGGAACGGCGCGGCAGTACGCGCGGGAGCATGGGTGCCATGTCATTCTCAAGGGGTTCCAGACCGTCAGCGCCGCCCCCGGCGGGGAGCTTTTTTTGAACCCCACGGGCAACCCGGGGATGGCAACGGGGGGCACCGGCGATGTCCTGGCGGGGATGGCCGGACACTTCGCCGCCGCCTGGCGCCTCGCCGCCCCCGGGGCCGGGGAGCTCGTCCGCTGGCTGGCGGCGGCCGTCTACCTGCACGGCCTGGCCGGGGACCTGGCGGCGGAGGAGAAGGGGATGGAGTCGCTCCTGGCCACCGACCTGCTGTCCGCCCTCCCGGGGGCGTTCAGGAAGGCGCTCGGCCGATGACACCTCCGGGCAGGGGCGGCCCCGCCGTCAGGGAATATCTCAGCCGGTCCCCGGAAGACACCCAGCGGATCGGCGCCGGGATCGCCGCGGACCTGGCGCTCCCCGGGGTCGTGCTGCTCCACGGGAACCTCGGGATGGGGAAGACGGTGCTGGTGCGCGGGATCGCCCTGGAACTGGGGGTGCGCAGTCCGGAGGAGGTCAGCAGCCCCTCCTTTACCCTCGTCAACATCTACGAAGGACGCTGCCCCGTCTACCACGTCGACCTCTACCGTTTGGACGGGGCGCGCGACATCTACTCCATCGGGATCGACGAGTTCATCGGCTGCGACGGGGTCACCGTGGTGGAATGGGGCGAACGCCTGGCGGGCGATTTCCCCGGGGCGGTGGAGGTGGAGATCGAGGACCGGGGCGGGGACGCCCGGTTGCTGAGGGTGCGCCTCCCCGGCGGCCGGAAGCCCGGGCGGCGCGCGAGGCGGGGGCGCCTATGGCGGGGGCGCCTGAGGCGGGGGGCGAATGAGATTTGAGGAGGTGCCCGGAATCCCCCGGGCCTGGGCCGACTTCGTGCGCCGATTCCGGGCTTCCGGGGATCCTTTCGACCCGCGGCGGCTGGGGGAGGCGGCAGACCGGCTGCGCCGGTCGGACGGGGCCCTCCCCGACGGGGCGCTGGCCGTGGTCGCCCACATCCGCCCGGGCCGTTTCGGCGGCCCGGTGTCGCAGTGGTTGCAGTGCCTGACCGCCGTCAGGGTGGCCGCGGAGTTCTCCGCGCGCGGGTGGCGGTCGAAGGCCGTGATCGGGTTGCGTCCCGACGCTGCCGGCGCCGGATGCCGGCCGGCGCCGCTTCTGGTCGATGCGCGGGGGGGGCTCCGGACGATCGATCCCGCCGCGCTCGAACTGCTGGCCGATGCCCTCGGCGTGATCCCGCCCCGGGAGGGGGCGCACCCGCCGGGGTTTCTGCTCGGGCGCCTGCTGGGGGAGGACAACGCCGTCGTCCTGCCGTCGCCGGCGGCCGCGGCGCTCCCCGCGGTCGTGGAGGTGGTCGGTTTCGAAGACCTCGCGGGGCGGGCGGGCACCGGGCGGCCGGGGGGGACGGGCCCCCTCCTCTGGCCCCGGGCGAGCGCCACCCTCATCGACGGGCGCAGCCGGAGGACCCTGGACCGTTACGCGCTCGGACCGGCCGACCTGTTCGCCGGGGAGGAGGCGGCGGTGGCCGCGGTCCTCGGACGGATGCGCACCCCGGTCCCCGGGCTGCTCGAGGAGCTGCGCGGGGAGGTGCTCCGGGCGCTCCCCGAAGCGGGCGCCGCGGAGGGCGCCGCCGGCCGCTTCCCGAAAGTGCGGGACTCCGTGCGCAAAAGGGTCCTCTACCAGCTGGACAAGGTGCGCCGGCAGTGCCTCCTGGCCCTTTCGGTGCAGGAGGCGGCGGCGCGGCGGCGGGTGCGCCGGGCGTGCCATACCCTGGCGCCGGGGGGGCGGACCCAGGAGGAGGCGCTCGGCGGCATCTGGATCCCGCTCCGTTTTTCGCCCGCGGGACTCGATCGGCTGCGGGAGCGGCTCGAACTCCTGAGCCCGGAACATCAATGGATCGAAATGGACTGAACCATGCAACTGGACTTCCTGGTATTCGGCGCGCACCCGGACGACGCGGAACTCTTCGTCGGGGGGACGTTGGCCAAACTTTCCGACCTCGGTTATGCCACCGGGGTCGTGGACATTTCGCGCGGGGAGCTGGGGACGCGGGGGACGGCGGCCGTGCGCGGGCGTGAAGCCCGGGAGGCGGCCCGGATCCTGGGCCTGGCGGTCAGGGAAAACCTGGGCCTTCCCGACGGCCGGGTGTCCGTCACGGACGCGGCGCGGATGCGCGTGATCCGGCTGTTGCGCAAGTACCGTCCCCGGGTCGTCGCCACCCACTACTGGGACGACCGGCACCCCGACCACGTGCACACCAGCCGCCTGGTGGCCGAGGCGGTGCACCACTCCGGGCTGGCGAAGATCCGGACCGGGCAGCCGCGCCACCGGCCGCCCGTCCTCCTCTTCTTCAAGCTCCCCTGGAACGTGGCGCCGAGTTTCGTGGTCGACATCGGCGCCTGGGCCGGGCGCCGGGACGCCGCCATCGCCGCCCACCGCTCCCAGCTCTACGATCCCGCGAGCCGCGAACCGTCGACCTACCTGAGCCGGCCCGATTTCCTGGGGCAGGTGGACAGCGTCCACTCCTACTACGGTGCGATCGTGAGGAAGGGGAAGGCGGAGGCGTTCTACCTCAAGGA
>CAZWXG010000001.1:0-19803 GCA_964637825.1 uncultured Acidobacteriota bacterium | reverse complement strand
GATGCAGCAGCTCCTGGTGGGTGCCGGTCTCGCACAGCCGCCCGTGGTGCAGCACGAGGATGCGGTCGGCGTTCTGCACGGTGGAGAGGCGGTGGGCGATGACGATCGAGGTGCGGCCCGCCAGGAGCCTGGCGAGGGCGTCCCGGATCAGGAGCTCGGTTTCGGTGTCGATGCTGGAGGTCGCCTCGTCCAGGACCAGGATCTTCGGATCGTAGGCGAGGGCGCGGGCGAAGGAGAGCAGCTGCTTCTGCCCGACCGACAGCGAGGCGCCCCGTTCCCCGAGCCGGGCTTCGTACCCCCCGTCCAGGCGCCGGATGAAGGGGTCGGCGTGGACGGTCTCCGCGGCCCGGACGGCGTCGCCCGGGCCGATGGAGCGGTTTCCCAGCCGGATGTTTTCCATGACGCTCCCGGAGAAGAGGAAGACGTCCTGGAGCACGATGCCGATCGAGCGGCGCAGGGCCGCCAGGTCGTAGGCCCTGACATCGACGCCGTCGACGAGGACGGCCCCCCCGCCGGCGTCGTAGGACCGGTTGAGGAGGGCGATGAGGGTCGATTTGCCCGCCCCCGTGGCGCCGACGACGGCGATCCGCTCGCCCGGTTGCACCGTGAAGGAGATGTCCCGGAGCACCGGCTCCCCCGGGTGGTAGGCGAAGCTCACGCCCCGGAACTCGATCTTTCCCCGCTCGACCGCGCGCGCGGCGGGCCGTTCGGGGGAAACGATCGCGGGGGGGGTGTCGAGCAGCTTGAAGATCCGCTCCGACGAGGCCATGGCGGACTGCAGGATGGTGTATTTCTCGCTGAGGTCCGAGATCGGCCTGAAGAAGCGGTCGGAATACTGGATGAAGGCCACCAGCGTCCCCAGCGTGAGCGCGCCCGAAAGCACCTGGAGCCCTCCGTACCAGACGATCAGACCCACGGCCAGCGCGCTGACGACCTCGAGCAGGGGGAGGAAGAGGGCGTAATAGAAGATGGACTGGAGGTTGGCGTCGAGGTGGTCGCGGTTGACGGCGGTGAAGCGCCGGTACTGCTTCCGCTCCTGTCCGAAGATCTGGACGACGGCGGCGCCGGTGATGTTCTCCTGGAGGAACGTGTTGATGCGGGCGATGGCGGTGCGCACCCTCCGGTAGGAATCGCGCACCTTGATCTTGAACAGGAGGGTGACCGCCACGAGCAGCGGGAGGATGCAGAGGATGCCGAGGGCCAGCCTGTAGTCGAGCAGGAAGAGGAAGACGAGGATGCCGGCCAGCGTGAAGATGTCGTCGAAGACCGACAGGACGCCGGAAGTGAACAGCTCGTTGAGCGCGTCCACGTCGGTGGTCACCCGCGTCATCAGGCGGCCGACCGGGTTGCGGTCGAAAAAGGCCGCTTCCAGCTGCTGCAGGTGACGGAAGATCTCCAGGCGCAGGTCGCGCATGACCTTCTGCCCCATCAGGTTGACCAGCATCGTCTGGCCGAAGCTCAGGGCGAAGACCAGGACGATGGAAAGGGCGTAGAGGGCGGCGATGCCGGTGAGTCCGCCGACGTCGCCGTTCTGGATCGCGCGGTCGATGGCCAGCTTGGTCAGGTACGGCTGGACGATGGAGCAGGCGGACCCCAGGACCAGGCAGGCGATGGCCGCGAAGGCGCTCCGGCGGTACGGCCCGAGATAGCCGAGGAGCCGGCGCATCAACCTCGCGTCGTAAGCTTTTCCCAGTACCTGTTCCTCTTCCGACATGGCCGTCAAATTTCCGAGAGTTCGTCTTCCAGCAGCTGTTTGCGATAGAGGTCCGCGTAGGCGCCGCCCCGGCGCAGCAGTTCCCCGTGGGTCCCCCGTTCGGCCACCCTCCCTTCCTCGAGCACCACGATCTCGTCGGCCCGCTGCACGGTGGAGATCCGGTGCGAGACCAGCAGCGTCGTCCGGTTCTCCATGACCCTCCCGAGCTCCTGGAGGATCCTTTCCTCCGTGCAGGTGTCGACGCTCGAGAGGGAGTCGTCGAAAATGAGGATGTCGGGGGAACAGATCACGGCCCGGCTGATGGCCACCCGCTGTTTCTGCCCCCCGGAAAGGGTGATCCCCCGTTCGCCGACGAAGGTCTGCATCCCCCGGGCGAAGGACTCGATGTCCCCGGCGACCTGGGAAACCCGGGCGGCGGAGAGGATCTCCTCCTCCCCGGCCCCCGACTCCGCCCCGAAGGCGATGTTTTCCGCGATGGTGTCGGAAAAGAGAAAGGTTTCCTGGGGCACGTACCCGATGCGCCGCCGCAGGCGGTGGATCGGCCACTCGCGCACGTCCCGGCCGTCGACGAACACGGTCCCGGGGGGCGGGTCGTACAGGCGCGGGATGAGATTCACGAGCGTCGATTTGCCGCTCCCGGTGCGGCCCACGATCGCGACCGTCTTCCCCGGCGGGACCGAGAGGGAGACGTCGCACAGCGCCGGGCGGAGCGAGGAAGGGTAGCGGAAGGTGAGGTTGCGGATCTCGAGGGCGCCTCCGGCGCGGGGGGGTTCCGCCGCCCCTTCGAGGTCCCGGATGCCGGGAGGGGTTTCGAGGATCTCCAAAATCCTCCGCATGGAGGCCGAGCCGCGCTGGAAGATGTTGATCACCCACCCGATGGCGATCGTCGGCCAGGCCAGCAGCGACAGGTATCCCATGAAGGCCACGAATTCGCCCAGGGTCAGCCGCCCGTGGATCACCTGCCGCCCCCCGAACCAGAGCAGGGCGACCGAGGAGAGCCCGATCAGCGCCGTCATCAGGGGGTAGAAGACGCCCCAGAGCCGGATCAGGGACACGTTGCGCCGGACGTAGTCCAGGTTGAGGAGGCCGAAGGCGCGGATTTCCGACTCTTCGCGCGCGAAGGCCTTGACCACGCGGATGCCGGCGATGTTCTCCTGGGCCCGGGTGCTCAGGGCGGAGAACTGCTCCTGGATCTCCTCGAACCGGTCGTGGATCCGCCGGCCGAACTGCTTGACCGATATCGACACCAGCGCCAGCGGCACGTAGGCCAGCAGGGTCAGCTTCCAGTTCAGGTTCACGAGGATGGCGGTGCTGATCACCAGGAGCGTGACCGTGTTCATGGAATACATGATGCCCGGGCCGAGCACCGACCGCACGGCGCCCAGGTCGTTGGTCGCGCGCGACATGATATCGCCCGTGCTGCGGGACTGGAGGAAGGAAAGGGGCATTTCCTGCACGTGGGCCAGAAAATCGTTGCGCAGGTCGTACTCGACCTGGCGGCTGACCCCGATCAGGATCCTGCGCATCCAGAAACGGAAAAACCCCTCGACCAGGGAGATCGCCACGATGAGCAGGGCATAGGAAAAGAGCTTCGGGCCGTCGACCGATCGCCGCAGCCCGTCGACTACGTACTTCAGCACCCAGGGGGCGAACATCCCGGCGATGACCGTCAGCAGGACCATGAACGAGCCGACGAGGAGCCTGCCGCGGTAGCGGCCGAGGTAGGGGACGAGGACCAGGAGCGGGTAGCGGGAACGGTTCATCAGCGCGCGGCCGGTTGGCGCAGGTCCCTGGTGGCGAGCGCCTCCCCGCCGCGCAGCTTGAACTGGACCGAGTAGGCGCCGATTTCCGGTCTTCCCCCGACCAGCGCCACTTCCAGCCGCGCCAGTTCGCCGGGGGGGACCGTTTCGCGGTCCATCCGGGCGATGACGGTTTCGAAAAGGGTGCCGTCGCGGGCATAGAGGCGGACCGCGGCGTCCAGGCCGTCGATCGGGGCCGCGGAGATGTTCCTCACCACCGCCCGGATGCGGAAGGCGTCGTCGCCGGGCGCGTCCCCCAGGTAGAGAAGGGCGATCCTTTCCGGGGCGCCCCGCGCATGCCGGGAGTGGAGCGCGCGCGTCATGGAATCAAAGGTCCTGTCGGGGAGCAGCGCCAGCAGGAGGGCGGCGGCCACGGCGACGCCGAGGAGGAGGAGCAGGGCCCGGGCCAGGTCGGTCCATGCCCCGGGGGCGCTCGGGGAGGGTGCGAACAGGGGAGCGGCGGGCGCGGCAGGCTTCCGGCGCCCCTTCCGGTAGGAGAGAAAGAAGATGACGGCCGTCCCCAGCACCCCGATGGCGAGGAGCGCGACGCCGAACAGGTTGAGGGGAACCGGGTCTGGATTCAAGGTTTACCTGGCCGGGGCGATGGGGAACCTGGGCTGTCGGGGGTCGACCGGCTGGGGCTTCTGCCCCCAGAAGCCCTTTCTCTCCCTGACGGGATCGTCGCTCCCCATCAGCTTGACGCTGATCCGGCCCAGGACCCGTCTCTCCAGGGCGCCGCGGGAATCGAGCGTTACCCACTTTTCCGTGCCGTCGACGTCGCGATTGAGGGCGGTGACGGTGGCGTGCACCGTCACCAGCGTCTCGGCGGGGGAGACGATTTCCAGCACCGTTTCGATCACCTGCCGCGCCTTGATCCAGTTTCCGGTCAGGGTGTCCTGCCCGACGGCGACCTTGTCCACCTCGCTGGAGGTCAGGGAGCCGGTGATGAATTCGTGGGGGCGCGTGGTGATCTTCCCCTCCTTGCGGTCGTCCCGCTCGATGGTGTAGCCCATGTCCTCGAGCACGGCCCGCGTCATGTTGGCGACCTGGTCGTATGTGTTCATGAATTTGACCGGGTCGGGGAGGCTGGGCCTCTCGGGCTGGGCCGCGAGCGGGGGCGCAAGGCAGAGCATGAGCGGGAGCGTCAGGAACAGGCGGCGCCAAATCTTTCTAACCTGCTGATTAGGTGGCAATTCTGGTAACACGGAAAAATCGTAGCACCCCCCCCGGCGGAAGTCAACATCCGGCCGCTTGTGGCCGGGGCGGAACCATGGTACATAGAATACTATTCCCATGACGGAGGCAAAATGAAACAGCGTTTCCTGGCCCTGACGACGGCGCTATTGGTGTGGGGGCTGATCGTTCCCGCCGCGGTTTGCGCCGAAGGAGAGACGGAAATCACCGGTTTCTACCAGCAATACCGCGACTTCGGCTACCGGATCGGACTGCCGGAATTTGATTTCGAGCCGCGCAGCCTCACGGGGGGAGGCTTTTCCATCGCGCAGAACATGGCCCCCTGGTTTGCCATGTGGACGCAGTTTTCGTTTTACGGCTCGGCCGAAAACGCCGGGCTGCGCGTGCGCATGATCAACAACCAGCAGGGGGTCCGTTACCAGACGAAGAATTACGGGCCGCTGAGGCTGTACGCCAAGGGGGGGCTCGGGTTTTCCCGCTTCAGCATCGACACCGGACAGAGCAGCGCCGGGGATACCAAGTTCAGCGCCGCCTACGGCGGGGGGGCCCACATCTGGATGCACGACCACGTCGGGGTCAACCTGGATGTGTCGCACGTCCTGACGGGTCTGCCCAACCTGACCGACCTCGATACCCGGGAGAAATGGGACTCCGGCCTGGTCTACACCACCGGCCTGACCTTCCGTTTCTGACCCTTACGCTGCCCGGGGAGGCTTCATGCCCAGATACGCCACCGAATGGATCGATTACACCCTCGCGGCGGAACAGGAATTTTCCGCCGCCGTCTGCGGATACTCCGGGCTCGTCCGGCACCTGTACGTCGGCCGGGACCCGGTCAGGAGGGCGTTCGTCCGTCACGTGGACGTGGAGGACGGCTTCTGCCGGCAGGGGGACCACTGCCTGGCCCTCGATTGCCCGCTCAACCGGTCGGAGCCGGAGCACCTGCTGCACATGCTCGACATGAACGAGGACGAGCCCCTGGACGAGGAAACGGCCCGGATCTGGGGGACGGGGAGCACCCTCGAGGGTTTCCTCCTCTTCGCGCGCCGGATCACGGCCGAACTCCCGGAGGCGCTCCGGCGCCGCCGGGAGCCGGCCGGGGACTGAACTCAGTTCCTCCTGCGGAAGGGCGCCTGCTGGTAGCGGTAGACGGCCGCCCGGTGGGCGGTGTAATCCCTCGAGAACTGGTGCGTCCCGTCGTTGCGCGAGACGTAATAGAGATCATCGGTGGCGGCGGGCCGGAGCGCGGCGGCCAGGGATGACGCCCCGGGGCTGCAGATCGGGCCCGGCGGAAGCCCCCGGTGCAGGTAAGAGTTGTAGGGGGAGTCCATGCGGAGGTCCGCCTTCCCCAGCCGTCCCTCCCAGTTGCCCGCGAGCTTCATGGCGTAGATGATCGTGGCGTCGCACCCCAGGGTCATCCCCCGGTCCAGGCGGTTGACCAGAACGGAGGCGACCAGCGGTCCTTCCTCCCTCCTTTTGACTTCCTTTTCGATCAGGGACGCCAGGGTGACGACCCGCGGGATATCCCACCCCGCGGGGACCGGGCGCTCCCGCACGATGCGGGAAACGGCCGACCTGAACTGCGCCGTCATCTTCCGGACGACGGCCTCGGCGTCGGCCCCCCGGTCGAAGCGGTACGTCTCCGGGTAGAGGTACCCCTCGAGGTTCCGGGCTTCCGGGGCCAGGTCCCGGATCCACTCGGTGCGGCCGAGCGCCCGGCGCAGCTCCGGCAGCGTCCCGAAACCGTTTTCCGCCAGGAGCGCGACGGTCTCCTCCGCCGTCAGTCCCTCGGGTATGGTGATCGAACGGAAGTGCACGTCCCCGATCGCGAGCCGGCGCGCGATTTCGCGCGGGGTCGCCGGCGCGTCGAACCGGTACTCCCCCGCCCGGATGCGCCCTTCCGCCCCGGTCGCCCGGAGGTAGAGGAGGAAGGGGAGGCGCGAGCGGAGGATGCCGGCGTCGGCCAGCAGGCGGGCGACGCGGCGGGAGCCGGCGCCGCGGGGGATTTCGACGTAGACTTCCTCCCGGGGCGCCCCGATGTACGGGGTGGTCAGCTGCAGGTGGATCCAGAGGCCCCCGGCGAGCGCGGCGGCGGCCAGGAGCCCCGCGGCGGCGATGGCGGCACCGAAGAGGCGTTTCACGTCACTGTTCCTCGAGATGTCTTTCCAGGATGAAGGCCGCGGCCAGCGAATCGACCGTGCGGTAGCGCTTCCGTTGCCGCGGCGCCATCGCGCGCCAGATTTCCAGCGCCTCCACGGTGGACAGGCGCTCGTCGACCGCATGGACCGGGACCGGGACCGCTTCCCGGAGGGAGCGCAGGATCCCTTCCATCCGGTCCGCCGCCTCCCCGCTCGATCCGTCCATGCGGAGGGGCATCCCCAGCACCAGTTCCCGGGCCCCGAACTCGGAGACCGCCGCCGCGATGCGGCGGAGAATGTCCCGTTTCCCGCGGTTGGGGAGCGAGGGGAGCGGGGAAACGGTCAGGGCGAGCTCGTCCGAGCAGGCCAGGCCCACATTCTTTTCCCCGTAGTCCACCGCCAGGATGCGTCCCCTGTCGCTCACCCCCCAATTGGAGCACAGGAAGGGGGCACCGTCAACCGGGAGGCGCCCGTTGATCCCGGTGGGCGATTGCTATATCATGCAAGCGGTAGTTCTCGGCCAATCCGGAGGCTTCATGTTCCATAAGGGCAAGCTGCTGATTTTTCTGGGATCCTTTCTGATCGTGCTTTACGGCGCCTCGGCGGCCTTTTTCGGCAAGGAGGCGTACAAGGAGCTGTCCGTGTTCATGAAGGTGCTCGACCGGGTACGGGACGAGTACGTCGAGGTCCCCGACATGAACAAGGTCCAGGAAGGGGCGATGCGGGGCATGATGGACGCGCTCGATCCCTATTCCGGCTTCCTCACCCGGCAGCAGTACGAGGAACTCGAGCGGCGCCGGGGGCTGGGCACGGCGGGCGCCGGCCTGGTTCTTTCCAAGAAATCGGACGTGATCTACGTGGTCTCCCTGGACCCGGAGGGGCCGGCGGCCCGGGCGGGGGTGCACCGGGGGGATTACCTCATCGCCGTCGACGGGGCGGAGGTGGAGCACCGGAGCCTGCTCGAGGTGGACAGCCTCCTGCACGGGGCCCCCGGGACCCCGGTCAAGATCACCCTCTTCCGCGATTCCCGGACCAAGCCCAGGGACCTGGACCTCACCCTGGAGGACCCGTCGGCATCCCCGGTCGGCTCCCGCATGCTCGACGGCGGCGTGGGCTACCTGAAAATCGCCTCGCTGCGGGACGAGGCGGTCGAACAGGCGAAAATCAAGCTGAAGACCCTCATCTCCGCGGGGGCGCAGAAGATCGTGCTCGACCTGAGAGGGTGCGCCGACGGGAGCGCGGCTAACGGCGCGGCCGTGGCCAACTATTTTCTTTCCGAGGGCGTGATCTATTTCAGCCGCGACCGGGAGGGGGAGAAGACGCTGGTGGTCGAAGCCGACCCGGGCAAGACGATCACGCGGATGCCGGCGGCGGTTTTGATCAACGGGTCCACGGCCGGGGCGGCCGAAATCATCGCCGGTGCGCTCAAGGACGGCAAGAGGGCCACTCTCGTCGGGGAGCGCTCCTTCGGGCTGGGGTCGGAGCAGAAGACGATCCAGCTGAAGAGCGGCGCGCTCCTCATCCTCACCACGGCCAAATACTGCACCCCCGGCGGCCAGGTCATCCAGGACGAAACCGCGCGCAAGACGGGGATCGAGCCGGACCTGGAATCCCCGGACAGCGAAACGCGCCAGGACCTGGCGGTCGAGTCCTACTATGACGAGGACGATGACGGGAAATATCAGCGGCTTCAGGAGAAAGTGGAAAATATTCAGCTCGAAAAGGCGCTGGAAATCCTGCTTGGAGAAAAGATTCCGGCAAAAATTGCAGCTTAGGCCGAAAAGGGGATTGACACTATTTCCCCGAATCTGGTAGTTTAAGTCCTTATTTTTTAGGCGCGTAGCTCAGGGGGAGAGCACTTCCTTGACACGGAAGGGGTCAGCGGTTCAAATCCGCTCGCGCCTACCAGAAAATCACAGGCTGCGCCCGCAAGGTCGCGGCCGAGCGTCGGATCCGGAGAGAGTTCCTGCCTATTCTTCCGATGGTGAATCCCTTGACAGGCCCGGGAAACCGGGACGAAAGTTGATGTCGGATATGTCGCTGAAAGCAAGATACGCGGACGGGAGAGTGGAAGAAATCGCCGGGACGGAGGCGCTCGAGGTCTACCGGCACAGCCTGTCGCACCTGATGGCCGCCGCCGTATGCCGTCTCTTTCCGGGGACGCACCTGGGAATCGGGCCCGCCATCAGCGACGGTTTCTATTACGACTTCGAGTGCCCGGAGACTTTTTCCGAGGAGACCCTGGCCCGGATCGAAGCCGAAATGAAGACCCTGGCCGCGGAGAAGCTGCAGTTCGAGCCCTCGCTCCTCTCCAAGGGGGAGGCGGTCGAGCGGTTCTCCAGCCGCGGGGAGCACCTCAAGGTCGAGCTGATCGAGGAAAAGGCCGGCGAAACCCTCTCCTGCTACCGGCTGGGAGACCTCGTCGATTTCTGCACCGGTCCGCACCTCGCCTCCACCGCCGAGATCCGCCCGGGGAGCTTCAAGCTCCTCAGCGTCGCCGGCTCCTACTGGAGGGGGGACGAGCACCGGCAGCAGCTGCAACGGATCTACGGGACCGCGTTTCTGACCCCGGAGGAGCTCGAGAGCTACCTCGTGCAGCTCGAAGAAGCCAAGAAGAGGGACCACCGGAAGCTGGGGAAGGAATTCGACCTGTTCAGCATGTCGGAGGAAGCGGGCCCCGGGCTCGCCTTCTGGCACCCGAAGGGGACGCGCCTGCGCCTGGTGGTCGAGGAGTTCCTGCGCAGCGAGCTGTACCGGCGGGGGTATGAATTCGTCACCACCCCGCACGTGGCGCGGGACACCCTCTGGAAGATCTCGGGGCACTACGACTACTACCGGCAGAACATGTACGTCTTCAACATCGACGAGGACGAGTTCGTCATCAAGCCGATGAACTGCCCGGGGCACATCCATATCTACAAGACGCAGATGCGCAGCTACCGGGACCTCCCCCTGCGGCTGGCCGAATTCGGCACGGTCTACCGCTACGAAAAGAGCGGCGTGCTGCACGGCATGCTCCGGGTCCGGGGCTTCACCCAGGACGACGCCCACATCTTCTGCACCCGCGATCAGGTCTCCGGCGAGATCTCCGACGCGATCGATCTCGTGCTCTTCATCATGAAGAACTTCGGGTTCGACCAGTACAAGGTGGAGCTGTCGGTCCGGGACGAATCGAACAAGGCGGACTACGCCGGGAGCGAAGAGGACTGGCAGCTGGCGGAAAGCGCGCTGACGGGGGCCCTCGCCTCGCGCGGCATCGGCTGGACCCGGATGGAAGGGGAGGCCGTGTTCTACGGGCCCAAGATCGACGTCAAGCTCATCGACGCCATCGGGCGGCCGTGGCAGCTTTCCACGATCCAGTTCGACTTCACGCTGCCGAAGCGCTTCGACCTCGCCTATACCGGACCCGACGGGCAGCCGCACCAGCCGGTCATGCTGCACCGGGCGCTGCTGGGGTCGATCGAGCGTTTCCTCGGGGTCCTGATCGAACATTACGCCGGCGCTTTCCCCATCTGGATGGCCCCGGTGCAGGCGGTCATCATCCCCATAGCGGAGCGGCACCACGAGTACGCCCGGCAGGTGGAGCGCCGGCTGAAGGAAGCGAACCTGCGCGTCGAGGTGGACGGCAGGAATGAAAAGATGGGATACAAGATCCGCGCGGCCCAGACTCAGAAGGTTCCCTACATGCTGGTGGTCGGCGACAAGGAGCTCGAGTCCGGGGAGGTTTCCGTGCGCAACCGTTTTCTCGGGGATGAGGGATCGCAGTCCCTGGAACTGTTTCTGGAGAAGATCGAGGGATTCATCAGAGAGCGGAGCGTGCGCCCCTAGAGGGCTCCGCGCCGGTTTCCCCTCATTAACCAAGGAGGTCGCCAATCACAGTAGCGAAGCCAGCACGGGTGCGGATCAATGAAATGATCCGGGCCAAGGAAATCCGGGTTGTGGACGAGGAAGCCGGGCAGCTGGGGATCATGACGCCCGAGGAGGCGCTCGCGATCGCCAAGTCCCGCGAACTGGATCTCGTGGAGGTAGCGCCCGGCGCCGCCCCCCCGGTATGCCGGATCATGAATTACGGCAAGTTCCAGTACCAGAAGAGCAAGCGGGCGCACGAGGCCAAGAAGAACCAGAGACAGGTGGTGATCAAGGAGGTCAAGTTCCGGCCCAAGACGGAGGAGCACGACTTCCAGTTCAAGAAGAACCACATCGTCCGGTTTCTGGAAGAGGGGAACAAGGCCAAGGCGGCCATCATCTTCCGCGGCAGGGAGATGGCGCACCAGGAACTGGGGCGCCGGCTGATGGACCGGCTGGTCGGGGAACTCGCCGAACTCGCCGACGTGGAGCGCCCGCCCAAGATGGAAGGGTACGCGCTGGTGGCCATTTTCATCCCCAAAAAGGTGGCGTAGGCGGACCGGGAATTTCCATCTTCCGTCTTCACAAATGGGTTCGGGGGGCGGATACTACAGGATCGGTTTTACTTTTTTTCAGTGGGGAGACATACCTGTGAAGCTGAAGACGAACAGGAGCGCCGCGAAGCGGTTCAAAGTGACGGGGACGGGAAAGATCATGCGCCGGCACAGCCACGCGCGCCATATCCTGACCAAGAAGCCGCGCAAGCGCGTGCGACAGCTGGTGGATTGCGCGCTGGTGAGCAAGTCCGACACGCGTCGCGTCAAGAGGATGCTGAACATCTGATTTCCGGGCCTCCCGGATTCAAGGGTGGAGTGGATACATGCCAAGAGTAAAAAGAGGGAACAAGCGAGTCCAGCGCAGGAAGAAGATCCTGGGCCTGGCAAAGGGATACCGGCTGACCAAGAGCAAGCTGCACCGCTCAGCCAAGGAATCGGTCGACCGCGCGCTGAGGTTCGCCTACCGGGACCGGCGTGCGAAAAAGCGGGATTTCCGCAGTCTGTTCATCATCCGGCTGGGAGCGGCGGCGCGGGAAAACAACCTCTCCTACAGTCGATTTATCGGCGGCCTCAGGAAAGCGGGCATCACCCTGGACCGCAAGGTACTCGCGGAGATCGCGATCAAAGACCCCGAAACCTTCGCCAAGATAGCCGATAGCGCCCGAGCGGCGCTGGCGACGGCTTAAGTCTTTCCGCCTTTCGGATCCTGACCATGGGAGCGCCCGGGTGCTGTCTCACTCCGGGCGTTTTTTTTTGCCGGCGGGGGCCGGGGGGCGGAAAACCTGCAACTCAGTCTTGAATCGGACGAGGCCATGATGCTTGAAACCATAAGTCGCCTGCGGCGGAGCTTCGAGGAGGATTGCGCCGCCATCACCGGGAGCGAAAACTGGAAATCGGTGCGGGACAAGTACCTCGCGCGGGAAGGGGGGCTCATCACCGGCGCCCTCAAACATCTCCGGGAACTTCCGAAGGAGGAGCGCCCCGCTTTCGGCCAGGCGATGAACACCCTGCGGGAGTTCGTCGAGGAACGGCTGGAGGCCCGGCTCGAGGAGGTGAAAGCGGGAGAGCGGGAGCGGAACCGGCCCGCGGTCGACGTCACCCGGCCGGGATTCCCCCTGGAGTTCGGGAGCGCCCACCCCATCAAGCGCCTGCAGGCCGAAATCGAAGAGATCTTCGTCAGCATGGGTTTCCGGGTGTTCGACCTGCCCGAAATCGAGAGCGATTATTACAACTTCGAGGCCCTGAACATGCCGCCGAACCACCCGGCCCGGGATGCCCAGGACACCTTCTACTTCAACGCCGCGCGGCTGCTGAGGACCCACTGCTCCTCGGTCCAGGTGCACGCGATGGAAACGCTCGAGCCCCCCATCCGCGCCATCAGCACCGGGAAGGTGTACCGCCGCGACCCCTTCGACGCCACGCATTCGCCGATGTTCTACCAGGTGGACGTCATCGTCGTGGAGGAGGGGCTGCACATGGGCCACCTCAAGGGGATGCTCGACGTCTTCCTGAAGCGGGTGTTCCACCCGGGGATCAAGATGCGGCTGCGTCCCGGGTTTTTCCCCTTCGTGGAGCCGGGGGCGGAAGTGGACATCAGCTGCATCTTCTGTTCGGGGCGGGGGTGCGCCAAGTGCAAGCAGAGCGGGTGGATCGAGATCCTGGGCGCCGGCATGGTGCATCCCCGGGTGCTCGAGATGTCCGGAATCCGCGACCCGCGCATCACCGGTTTCGCCTGGGGCATGGGGATCGACCGGGTCGCCATCCTGAAGTACGGGGTGGACGACATCCGGCTCTTCTTCGACAACGACCTCAGATTCCTGAACCAATTCTAGCCGGGAGCGTTGCGCATGAAAATCAGCATGGAGTGGCTGCAAGACTACGTTTCGATCGCCGAAAGCGCGGAGACGCTGAAGGAGGACCTGACGATGATCGGGCTGCTGGTGGAGGGGGTGCAGCCTTCGGCCGGGGGCCCCGTCCTCGACATCGAGGTGACCTCCAACCGGCCCGACTGCCTCAGCCACATCGGCGTCGCCCGGGAAGTGGCCGCGCTCTACGGCCGCCCGCTCGAATCCCCGGCCGTGGAGCAGGAACTCGCGGCCGCGCCCGAAACGATCCCCTTCGGGATCGAGATCCGCGACCCGGATCTCTGCCCCCGGTACGTCGGCCTCGTGCTCGACGGGGTCGCGGTGGGGGAATCCCCGGCCTGGATGCAGAGGCGGCTGGAAGCGGCGGGGATGCGGCCGCTCAACAACATCGTCGACATCACCAATTACGTGCTGCTCGAAACGGGGCACCCGCTCCACGCGTTCGATTTCGACCTCCTGCGCGGGGGGAGGATCGTGGTCGGCCGCGCCGGGGACGGCGCCCGCATGGAGACGCTCGACGGCGTCGAGCGCACGCTGGACGGGCAGATGCTGATGATCAACGACGGGGAGGGGCCGGTGGCCATCGCGGGGGTCATGGGGGGGCTCCGCTCGGAGATCTCCCCCTCCACCCGGCGGGTGCTGCTCGAGGCGGCCTGGTTCAAACCGGAGTCGATCCGCAGGACCTCGCGCCGGCTCGGGCTGTCCACCGAGGCCAGTTACCGTTTCGAGCGCGGCGCGGACTGGGACAGTACGGTGTTCTCGATCGCCCGGGCCTGCCGCCTCATCCGGGAACTCGCCGGGGGGCGCGTCGCCGGCAGCCTGAAGGATGTCTATCCCGCGAAAATGGAACCCCCGCGCATCCGGCTCGACCCCGGGGATGTCCGGCGTCTGCTGGGAGTGGAGCTCGACGCCGGATTTGTCGAGACGACGCTCGGGCGGCTCGGTTTCCGGGCCGAAAAGGGGGACCGGGGGGGCTGGGACGTCGTCTGCCCCCCGTGGCGGGCCGACATGGAGCGGACGGCCGATCTCGTGGAGGAACTGGCCCGTTTCCACGGGTACCAGAATATCCCGACCGAACTCCCCCCGTGCCGGACCACCGGCGCGCACTCGCCCGTCTACCTGCTCGAGAACACCGTCCGGGACGCCCTGGCGGGGCAGGGGTATTGCGAGGGGCTGAACCTCAGCTTCGCCTCTCCGGCCGATCACGGGGAGTTCCCGCCGCCCGGGGCGGGGGAACGGGTGGCCGTCGCCAACCCCCTGACGGAGGAGACGGAATTTCTGCGCACCACCCTGGCCGCCGGCCTGGTGCGGGCCGCGAAGCGGAATTTCAATGTCGGCCGGAAGAGGGTGTGCCTGTTCGAGATCGGGAAGGTGTACGCAGAGGGGCCGGACGGGACTCCGGGGGAACGCAACGCCCTGGGGATCCTGGGCACGGGGGAGGTCCTCGAGCGGAGCTGGCTGACCCCGGAGGGAGAGATCGGCTTTTTCCATCTCAAGGGGCTCGTGGGTGCGCTCCTGGGCAGGCTGCGCGTCCCGTCCTGGGAAGTGGAGCCGGTGACTTCGTGCGGCTGGCTCAACCCCGCCGACGGGGCGGCCCTGAAGGTGGAGGGGGAAACGGTCGGGGTGATGGGATCCCTGGCGCCGGAACTCGAGGAGCGCTACAAGCTCAGGCAGCCGGTCTACATCGCGGAGATCGACCTCGAGCGCCTGGGCCGACGGGCCTTCGCCCCCATCGTCTACCGAAGCATCCCGAAGATGCCCAGCGCGGAGCGCGACCTCTCCATCGTGGTGGGCAAGGACGTGGCCTGGGGGACGATCGAGCGGGGCATCCTCTCCCTCGGCATCCGGGAGCTCTGCGATATCCGGCTGATGGACGTCTACGAAGGGGAGAAGATCCCCGCCGGCCGGGCGAGCCTGAGCCTGCGGCTCACATTTCTGGACCGGGAACGGACGCTTACGATTGACCGGGTGCAGGATTTTATGAATACTGTTTTGTCATTCTTGAATACTAACTACGGTGCGGGAATCAGATCACTATGAGCGATACGAAACAGCAGTGGGAACCTTCGGGCCTGGAACGATTCAGTCACCTGGAAGACAAGATCTTCCGGACCGTCGAGGAATTCAAGGCGGTGCGCAAGGACAACGAAACCCTGCGCGCCGAGAACGCCCGGCTGAAGGAACAGATGGAGGAGCTCCGGTTGAGCGAAGCCGAGGTGCGGCAGAACATGGAGAACTTCCAGAAGGAGCGGGAGGAGTTGCGGGAGCGCGTGGAGAAGACGCTGACGCTGCTGGCCACATTAGAGGCGCGCTGACGGGGCGGGGCCGCCCGCCCGGGCGTGAAACAGGTCCATGAGCGATAACCAGGAACCGAGTTCTGTCCGAGTCCGCATCTACGACCGGGAGTACGTGCTGAGGACCTCCGGTGACCCCGAGCGGCTGCGGGCGCTCTGCGTCGGCCTGGACAAGCGGATGCGCGAAATCGCCGCGGCCACCGGTTCGGTGGACACCCTGAAGGTGGCGGTGCTCTCGGCCCTCAGTATCGCCGACGACATGCAGCGCGCCCGGGAAGAGCTGATGAATCTCGATGAGTCGGTCGGCCGCCGGTCGCTGGCATGCGTTTCCATGCTCGACCGTTTTTTTTCACGGTAGGACCACCGACAGGTTGACCCGTTCGATGGAGAGGGCGCGCCCGTCCGATTCCCGGATTTCGATGACGGCGCCGCAGATCTTCAGGTTCCCGGACGCGGGTTCGAGGCGGTTGGGCAGCCCCAGCAGCAGGCGTTCGAGGGCCAGGCGGGGTTCCGACCCGATGACGGAGTCGTGCGGGCCGGTCATGCCGAGGTCCGTGATGTAGGCGGTTCCCCCGGGCAGGACGCGTTCGTCGGCCGTCAGGACGTGGGTGTGCGTCCCCGCCACCGCGCTGACCTTCCCGTCGAGGTGCCACCCCAGTGCCTGCTTTTCCGACGTGGCCTCGGCGTGGAAATCCACGATGATGACGGGCGTCTCGCGCCGCATCTGTTCGACGGCCGCGAGCGCGACCGTGAACGGGCAGTCGATGGCCGTCATGAACACCCGCCCCTGCAGGCTGAGCACCCCCACGCGGACCCCGCAGTTGGTGTCGCCGAGGAAGATGCCGGTCCCGGGGACCCCCCGGGGATAATTGTGGGGGCGCAGCAGGCGCGGCTGCTCGGCCAGGTAGGGAACGACGGCGCGCTTGTCCCAGATATGGTTCCCCGTGGTCATGCAGTCGACGCCGGCGCGCAGCAGGTCCTCGGCGATCTGCGGCGTCACGCCGAAGCCGGCGGCGGCGTTTTCCACGTTGGCGATGCAGAAATCGATGCGGTACTCGTGGATCAGCCCCTGCAGTTTTTCCTGGATCAGCCGCCGGCCCGGTTTGCCGAAGATGTCCCCGATGAAGAATACGCGCATGAGATCCGTCCCGCCGTGTGTGCCCCGGTTGAGGAGAAAAAAGAAACCCCCGCTTTGCCGTGTGGCATCTCTATTTGAACCTTGGTACCAAGGGGGCGTCCTGTGCGCTGCGTCAGGCAAGCAAGTTCCCGGGGGAAAAGCTCGCACACGGCAACACAACCCGGACTCCCGTCAAATAGAATGTTGGCTCAAATATTGTTTGCCATCACCAACATCGCAGGGGCATACACATCATACCCGCTCCGCGGGGGCGGAATCAAGCCGCGTCCTCCGGCCTCCCGCCCCGGGGCTCAGGTAATCCCGGAGGATTCTCCCGGTGTGGGAGTCCGGGCAGCGGCCCAGGTCCTCCGGGGTGCCCTCGAAGACCAACCTCCCCCCGCCGTCCCCCCCCTCCGGGCCGAGGTCGATGACCCAGTCGGCGGTCTTGATGACCTCCAGGTTGTGCTCGATGACCAGCAGGGAGTTCCCGGTCGCCAGGAGCCGGTCGAAGGCGGCCAGCAGGACCCGGATGTCGTCGAAGTGGAGGCCCGTCGTCGGTTCGTCGAACACGAACAGGGTGTTCCGGGTGTCCGCCCGGGAGAGGAAGGCGGCCAGCTTGATCCTCTGCGCCTCCCCCCCCGAAAGGGTGGTCGCCGACTGGCCCAGGCGCAGGTATCCCAGCCCGATCTCCTCGAGGACCCGGAGCTTGCGCAGGAGAGGCTCCCTCCCCGCGAAGAATGTCAGGGCCTCGCCGATGGTCAGGTCCAGCACCTCGGCGATATTCTTCGACCGGTAGCGCACTTCCAGGACCCGGGGGTTGAACCGCCTCCCGCCGCAATCCTCGCACACGAGCTCCACGTCGGCCAGAAACTGCATTTCCACGGTGACGGTGCCGTTGCCCTGGCAGGTCGGGCAGCGGCCCGTTTCCAGGTTGAAGGAGAAGTGTCCCGGTCCGAAACCGCGGCTGCGGGCGTCGGCGGTCGCGGCGAAGGCGCGCCGGATGTCGTCGTAGGCCCCGGTGTAGGTGGCGGGGTTGGAGCGGGGGGTGCGCCCGATGGGGGACTGGTCCACCATGACGACGTCGGCGATCAGGCCGGCCCCCTCGACGGCGTCCACCCCCCCCGGAGAATCGCCGCTTTCCCCCCGGGCCTTGCGGATTGCGGGGTAAAGCAGATCGTGGACCAGGGTCGATTTTCCGCTGCCGCTGACCCCGGTGACGCACACCAGCATGTCGAGCGGGATCGAGACGTCGAGGTGCCGCAGGTTGTGGAGCCGGGCGTTGCGGACCGTGAGCGCCCGTTCCGTCCTGGCGCGCCGGGAGCGGGGAAGCGGGATCGCGAGTTCCCCCCGCAGGTAGCGCCCGGTCAGGGACCCCGACTCCCGCAGCAGCCGGTCGTAGCTCCCCTCGAAGACCACCTCGCCGCCGTGCTCCCCGGCCCGGGGGCCGAGGTCGATGACGTGATCGGCCGATTTCATGATCTCCGGGTCGTGCTCCACCACCACCACCGTGTTCCCCAGTTCCTTCAGGCCCCGGAGGATCTCCACCAGCCGCCGGCTGTCCTTCGGGTGGAGTCCGATGCTCGGTTCGTCCAGGACGTAGAGCGCGCCCACCAGGCTCGAGCCGAGCGAGGTCGCCAGCTGGATGCGCTGCGACTCCCCCCCGGAAAGGGTCGAGGAGAGCCGGTCCAGGGTCACGTAATCGAGCCCCACGCGCACCAGCAGGTCCAGGCGCCGGCCGATTTCCCCGAGCAGCCGCTCGGCGACGGCGGCCCGTTCCGGGTCGAGCTCGAGGCCGGAGAAAAAGGCGAGGGCGCCCGCCGTCGTCATTTTGGCGATGTCGCCGATCGATCGGCCGGCGATGAGCACGTTCCGCGCCTCCCGCGCCAGGCGGGAGCCGCCGCATTCGAGGCAGGGGGCGTATCCCCGGTAGCGACTGAGAAGAATGCGGACCTGCACCTTGTATTTTTTCCGCTCCAGGTATTCGAAAAACCCCAGGACGCCGGGGAAACGGCCGCCGCCGTGCAGGATCTTTTCCCGCGCCGGTTCCGGAAGATCGCGCCACGGGACCCGGGCGTCGATCCCCTCGGATGCGGCGAATGCGAGCATCCGGGCCTGGAGCCGGCGGAAGCGGGGGCGGGCCCAGGGGTGGATCGCCCCCCCGGCCAGGCTGAGCGACCGGTCGGGGATGACGCGGTCGAGATCGAGCGTCTGGATGTTGCCGAAACCCTGGCACGCGGGGCAGGCGCCGAAGGGGTTGTTGAAGGAGAACAGGCGCGGCTCCGGTTCCCGGTAGGCGATGCCGCAGAGCTGGCACTCGAACGCCTCGCTGAAGGGGACGAGGACGCCGGCCGCGTGGCGGGTCGAGCGGATGTCCGGGTGGGTGCGGCCGATCCGCCGCATGAGCTCCCCGGGGGCGTCGGTAAGGAGCAGCACCTCGAGGCGCCCTCCCGACTCGCGGCCGCAGACCTCCAGGGAGTCCACCAGTCTCGGGCGCAGGTCCTCCCGGACGGTGAGGCGGTCGACGACGACGCGGACTTCGTCCGAGCCGCTCCGGGTGAGGGCCTCGACCGCCCCGCCGGGATCGGTGAGCTCCCCCCCGACGAGCAGGCGCACGAACCCCTGCCGCTCGAGCCCCGGGAGCATCGTCTCCAGCCGCGCGGCGGGCCCGGCCCCGGCCGGCGCCTTTTTCCCGCGCCGCCCGGCCTCGGGGGGGGGCGGGGAGAGGTCGAGACGGGTGCAGAGGTAGAACTTCTGCCCCTCGTCGAGCGACAGGATGAAATCGGCGATTGTCTCCGGGGTGTCGCGCTTCACGGCGCGACCGCAGCCGTGGCAGATGGTGACCCCGATCCGGGCAAAGAGGAGGCGGAGGTAGTCGCTGATCTCCGTGACGGTGCCCACCGTGGAGCGGGGGTTGCGGGAGTGGTTCTTCTGCCGGATGGCCAGCGCCGGGCAGATCCCCTCGATGTCGTCGACATCGGGCCGGTCGATGCGGTCCAGGAACTGGCGCGCGTAGGCCGAAAGCGACGCGATGTAGCGGCGCTGCCCCTCGGCGTAGAGGGTGTCGAAGGCCAGGCTGCTCTTGCCGCTTCCGGAGACCCCGGTCACCACGGTCAGTGAATTCAGGGGGATCGCGGCCGTGATGTTCCTGAGGTTGTGGACCCTGGCGCCCCTGATGATGATCGCGTCCCCGGTTCGTGCAGTCAACGTCGGTTTCTCCTTGGGGAAAAGTTCCGGCAGGCAGGGGGAAATCATATTTTTACGGCGGGGAATTGTCAAATG